>JAIUOM010000049.1 GCA_020161215.1 Pseudomonadota bacterium | reverse complement strand
GCGCCGCCCTATCCGTCCTACGTGGCGCGGCACGCCCCCAGTGTGTTGCGTGTCGTGATGGCCTACTTCGGCGTTCAATACCGGCCCAGCGAAGTCACGGCGAAAGCCGCCGCCGACGCGTTGAAAGAGATGACGGCGTCGTTCGGCGCGACGCGGGGGCCGGGCCATTGGGACCGAGCGCGATGGACCGACCAGGCCGGCTTCGAGAGCGTGATTCTTGCCGCCTACTGGGACGATGTGGAGGCGTTTGACGCGTGGTTTTCGGCGCACGGTGCGTCATGGAGCATGGTGGCCCGAGACGGCATTGGCACGTACACCGAGGTGTTGCGCCCGCATGTCGAACGCTATGAAACCCTGTTCTCCAACCCCGATCAGCCCGAGGGCATTGCAGCGCTTGCACAAGGCATGAGCGGCATGATCATGGAGCACGCCTATTGGGGCGGCGCCCGTGACCGGATTCCGGCCTCGCAAACCGATGCCATGGCGCCGACCGGCGCGGCAAGCATTGTCCGCGATGGAAACCGTGTGCGGGTTCACGGCCACGACAACCTGTGCCTGATCCGATCCGGGCAAGACTGGAGCGACACCCAGAGGGAAGAACGCACCATGTACACCGACGATGTCGAACCGGTGCTGCGCGAAGGCATGGAATTCCTGCGCGACCAAGGCGCTTCGTTGGGTTGCTACACCAACCGTTACGTGGTCATCGAGAACGCCGCAGGCCAACCCACCACCAAGAGCTACGGCATGAGTTGGTGGAAAAGCCTGTCGGCGCTGGAGCGCTGGTCTGAATCTCACCCGACGCATGTGGCGATCTTTGGCGCCGCCATGAAGTACCTGTCCAAGTTGGGCCCAGAGGCAAAACTCAAGCTGTATCACGAAGTGACGGTCACGCGGGCAGACGAGCAGTTCTTCGAATACCTGAACTGTCACGATCAGACGGGCATGCTGCGCTCTGTATCGCCCCAGTCTACGGCGTGACTTTGTTCAAGAGCCCATTTTTCAAGCACCAGACGGGGCCGGCAAGCCACTCAGCTTCAAGTGACCTCTAGGCTGCGGGTCGGCTTCGTGCCGGCCCGCATGAAACCCGGCTAGAAGCAGACTCTCACGCACCGCCGGGGCGGAATCCTGCTCACCCCAACTTCGGGAGCCAGCGCGGAAAGCCCGGTTCACCGCAAGCGGCTCAGCGCCTGTTCGCGGATCGCGCTCAGCGTGCCGCGGGTGGTGATGACCTCGGCGTCAAGCGGAATCTCGATCAGCGTACCCTGCTCGCGCGCCAGGGCGGCCAGCAGCGCGGCCTCGAAATCCTCGGTGCGGGTGACGCGCTCGCCGGCATAGCCGTAGGCACGGACCAGGGCAACGAAATCGGGGTTGCGCAGCTCGGTGCCGCTGACGTGGGCCGGAAATTCGCGCTCCTGGTGCATGCGGATGGTGCCGAAGGTGCCGTTGTTGAGCAGCACGATGATGGATTTGCCGCCGTGCTGCATGGCGGTGGCCAGCTCCTGTCCGTTCATCAGAAAGTCGCCGTCGCCTGCGATGGTGACGGCGGTGCGCCCGGTGGCGATGGACGCGCCAATGCCCGCCGGCACGCCGTAGCCCATGGCGCCGTTGGTCGGCGCCAGCTGGGTCTTGAAGCCCTTGGCCAGGCCGTGAAAGCGCCAGAAACGGTGCAGCCAGCTGGCAAAGTTGCCGGCGCCGTTGGTCAGCACCGCGTCGGCCGGCAGGTGGCGCGCCAAGGTGGCCATCACCTCGGGCATGTCGATCGGGCCGGGCAGCTTCTGCGGCCGCAGGTTGGCCAGGTAGTCGGCGTGGGCGACGGCGGTCTGCTCGGCCCAGGGCGTGGCGGCTGGCTCGGGCAGCGCGGCCAGCGCGGCGGCGGCCGCGGGCATGCTGGCGCACAGGGCCAGGTCGGCCTGGTAGACGCGGTTCAGCTCGCTCGGCTCGGGGTGGATGTGGGCCAGGCGCTGGCGCGGGCGCGGCGCCTCGATGAGGGTGTAGCCACCGGTGGTCATCTCGCCCAGGCGCGGGCCGACCACCAGCAGCAGGTCGGCCTGGCGCACACGCTCGGCCAGCTTGGGGCTCGGCGCGATGCCGACGTCGCCGGCGTACTGCGGGTGGTGGTTGTCGAAGGTGTCCTGGAAACGGAAGGCGTTGGCCACCGGCAGGCGCCAGCGCTCGGCAAAGCGCTGCAGCGCCTGGGCGGCGGCGGGGGTCCAGCCCGGGCCGCCGGCGATGACCAAGGGTCGCTCTGATTTTGAGAGCATATCGGCCAATTTCCGCGCCGACGGCGGGTCAAATTCGTACTGCACGGGCTCGATGCGCGGCAGCGCTTGCACGCCGTCGGGCACCGGCTGCATCAGCATGTCCTCGGGCAGCACCAGCACCACCGGGCCGGGGCGGCCGTTGAGGGCGGTGGCAAAGGCGCGCGCGATGTACTCGGGGATGCGGCGCACGTCGTCGATGCGCTCGACCCGCTTGGCCATGCCTTGGGTGGAGGGGCCGAAAAAGACGCGGTAGTCGACCTCCTGGAAGGCCTCGCGGTCGCGCATGTCGCTGGCCACGTCGCCGACAAACACCACCAGGGGGGTCGAATCCTGGAACGCGGTGTGGATGCCGATGCTGGCGTTGGTGGCGCCCGGCCCACGGGTGACAAACAGCACACCGGGGCGGCCGGTGAGCTTGCCTTCGGCCTCGGCCATGAAAGCAGCGCCGCCCTCCTGCCGGCAGATGACGAACTGAAAGCGCTCGGCGTGGGCGTGAAAGCCGTCCAGCACGGCCAGGTAACTTTCGCCCGGCACGCCATAGGCGCGCTTGGCGCCCTGGGCAAGCAGGCATTCAACGATCAGGTGACCGGCGATTCGGGTGGTCATGGGAGCTTGGGCGATGGGTAACTTCGGACCAGCGAGCTTAGCGTGCTTCACGCGCCGGTGTCGGGCGCGGGCCCGACACACGCCTGCTCTCAGCCGTGGACAGTGCGCCGCCCCACGCCCAGCGCCGCACCCACCGACAGCATCAACAGCACGGCGGCGGCCACCAGGGTGGTGGAGTACATGCCGCGGTCCATGAACACGCCGTAGAGCAGCGGCGCCAGGGCAAAGCCGATGTCCAGCCCCGAGTACACGGTGCCGTACACGCGCCCGGTGGCGCCCTTGGGCGTGGCCTTCTTGATCATCAGGTCGCGGCTGGGGCCGCCCACGCCGACCGCGAAGCCGGTGAGCGCCAGCACCGCCATCGAGCCCAGGCCGCCCAGCCAGCCGGTGGCCACCACCAGCAGCAACAGCGAGCCGATGCCCATGGCCCAGCCCACCACCTGATCGCTGCGCCGCGGCATGCGCGCGGCCACGAAACCGCCCACGAACATGCCGACGGCTCCGCAAATCATGTAGGCGGTGATGGTGGTGGTGGCGGCCTCGAAGCTGACGCCGTGCATGGCCTGCATCAGCGGGGCGGCGAAGTTCTGCACCACCGCCAAGGTCATGGTGGACAGCAGGAAGAAGGCAAAGCACCACCACACCACGGGCAGCTTCAAAAACGCCGTGTCGCTGCCCTGCGGGGCGTCGGCCGCGCGGCGCACGACCTCGGTGCGCAGCTTGTCGCGGTGCAGCACCAGCACCGCCAGCACGCAGGCGTACAGCACCAGCGCCGCCAGGTAACCCGAGCGCCAGCCCGAAGTGGCGGTGAAGAACAGCAGGAACACCGGCGTCAGCGCCCAGCCCAGGTTGCCGCTGAGCCCGTGCGCGCTGTAGGCGTAGCCCAACCGCGACGGCGACACGCGCTGGTTCAGGATACTGAAATCCACCGGATGAAACGGCGCATTGCCCAGCCCGGCGAACACCGCCACCAGCATCAGGCCGCCGTAGCTTTGCGCCATGTAGCCGGACAAGGCCGCCGCCATGAAGCAGACCAGCGAGCCGAACAACACCGGCCGCGCGCCCACTTTGTCGACCAGAAACCCCGAGGCCGCCTGCCCCGCGCCCGAAATGGTGAAGAACACCGTGGCCAGAAAGCCGAGCTCGGAGAACGACAGGCCGAATTCCTTCATGAAGATGGGAAACAGCGGCGCCAGCAGCAGGTGCGAGAAATGCGATGTGGCGTGCGCCAAGCCCACCAGGCCGATCACGGCGGCGTCCTGGCGCAGCGGAACACGCGTCTGCGGTTCGGGAATCGGGGTGGTGTTGGCGGAGGCGATGGTGGCGGTGTTCATGGCGGCGGCAAGGGAGCGAGTCACACCCAAGTCGGCCAAACCCGCGCGAGCGTGACGAAAGTCAAGCCTGGATGGTAGGCGCGGGCTTACCGGCTGGGAAGTTGCGGGTAAGCGTGCAATAGCCAATAATCGTCGAAAACCTGACAAGTCACGCGACCCCCAGGCTCCACGCGCTGCGCGCTGTTGCGCCTTCCCCCTGGGAGGGGCGGCGCCAGCGGCCGGGGGGACCCTGGCCGCGGCGTCTGCTGGGCTGGCCTGCTGCGCGGCCTTTCGATTCCTTCGTTTCTTTCGGTGCTTATTGGGGTGACGGAGTCAAGGCCCCGGATGGGCTCGACCGCTTGCAGGCGAGATGTCAGTCACCGACCTGGTTGTCCCCTTATGAAAACCGACCTTGCCACCGATGCCTTCGCTCCCCGCCGTGCGCCGCCGCGGCGCTCGCGCGGGATGCCTTTTGTCGGCGACCACCAGGAGCTGGAACGGCCCTCGCCGGAGCGGCCGGTGCGAGGACGGCGCGCGCGCGCGGTGGAAGCCGACATGCATTTCGAGCCGCACGAGCACCCCTGGGCACAGGTGGCCTACTGCGCCAGCGGCACCTTGCACGTGAGCGTGCAGGACACGCGGGCGGCGCACGACATCAGCTACGTGGTGCCGCCTTCGCGGGCGGTGTGGATCGCGCCGCGCAGCCGCCACAGCGTGGCCGTGCTGCGGGCGGCGGCGCTGCACACGCTCTACGTCGACCCGGCCGCCGCCCCGGCGGGTTGGGACACCAGCCGCATGATCGCCGCCTCGCCGCTGCTGCGCGAGCTGATCCTGGCGTTGGAGCAGGCCGAGCCGGGTCCGCGCGAAACCCACCTGTCGGCCCTAGCGTTGCTGGAGATCGCCCAGGCCGAGACCGAACCGCTGGGCGTGCCGCTGCCACGCGCCGAAGGCGGCGACAAACGCCTGCGCGCCTTGTGCGAGGCGGTGCTGCGCACGCCCGGCGAGCGCGCCACCCTGGCCGACTGGGCGCGCGGCGTTGGCGCCAGCGAGCGCACCGCCGCACGCCTGTTCCGCGACGAGCTGGCCACCTCCTACCCGCACTGGCGCCGCCAGGTGGTGCTGGCCCACGCCCTGCCCTTGCTGGCGCGCGGCACCCCGGTCGGCCAAGTCGCCGCGGCTTGCGGCTACGCCAGCGAAAGCGCTTTCGGCGCCATGGTCAAGGCGCAGCTGGGGCAGCCGCCGAGCGCTTTTCAGGCGCGGTGAATCTCTGCCCAGTGCCCCATGCGCGGGCTCAACGCATGAGTCGAGCCAGATCGTCCGGGACGCCGGTGACGCGGCGCCCCTGGGCGGTGGCGTAGCTGCCGACACGGGGGCCTCGGTATTTTTGGGCACCCAGGGCCACCGCCTGCCAGGCCGCGGCCTCGATGCCATCGACGACAGGCACCGACAAGCCCGCCTGCACCGCCTCCCGGTAGCCAGCCAGCACGGCGCCGGAAAGCACCAGCACATCCAAGTCGAAATGCGTGACCAAGCGCGCGCCGTTCTCGATCACCGCCCGCACCACGTCGGGGACGGGACGCAGATCGGCCGAGGGCTGGAACGCCACCGGCAGCTCAACACCCGCCCAGCCCACCACGCGAGCCCCCAGCCCCATGCCCGTGGCCTGTTCCTGGTAGAGCGGGACCATTCTGGCCCCCAGCGTCAGCAAACCGATCCGCCCACCCAATTGGCTGGCCGTCAGCAACGCGGCCTCCAGCAGCCCGACCACCGGGATGTCAAGCAGTTCCCGCAGCGGCGCGAGGCCGGCGTCGGTTGAAATGCCGAGCAGCACCGCATCACAACCGCCCGCGTGACGCGCCGCCAGCTCCATCGCCGTCACGGCCGCCAGCGCGTTCTCGGCCCGGCTGCCGACCACCGCCGGCCCATGATCGGCGGTCACGCCGACAACCCACCCGGCCTCGCCGATCGCCGCCCGCGCGGCCAGCACCATGCGCTCGGTGATGAATTCACTGGTGTTCGGATTGACAAGCAGAATCTTCATGGATTTCGGCCCAAGGCGGACCGCAGAATATCGGCCACGGGGGTCTGGCCATGGCTCAGGTGGGACAGCACCCGCTGCTCAACCTGTGTCAGATGGTCGAGCAAGGCGTGGACGGCACCGCTCGCATCGCCCCTGGCAAGCGCCTCCACGATGGGTTCATGCTCGTCCGGCGCACAGCCTGACGCCTGCGCCGGCTCGAACAGCGCCACGTACATCTGTGTCTGGGCCACCAGCAGCTTCAGCAGTTCCTGCAGGCGTGCGTTGTCGAGCAGGTCGGCGATCAACAGATGGAACCCCCCCGCCAGCCGCACGGACTCGTCGCGCCGCGCCAGCAGGCTGGCGCGGCGCTCGGCCTCCAGGTGAGCCCGCAGCCGTGAAATCTGGGCCGGCGTGATGCTGGCCGCCAGCAGCATGAGCATGCCGGCTTCCAGGGCTTTGCGGGTTTCGTACGCATCCAGCACCTGATCCCGGGTGGGTTGCGGCACGAACGCCCCGCGGTTGGCGTGCAACTCCAACTTGCCTTCCTGCCCCAGCCGCGACAACACCCGACGAACCAGCCCCCGGGTCACGCCGAACTCCTCTGCCAGATAGCGTTCACGCAAGGGCGTCCCGGGCCGCAACCGCCCCTGCAGCAAGGAGCTGGAGATCGCCCGGTACAGACCATCCTCCGCCGTCCCTCCAGCGTCACCAGCCGCCACCGAATGCGACGCCGGTGCGGCGGAATGATCGATGGACCCGACGGGATCGGCGTGAAGGTGGCGCATGGGCTGAAGGGATGTCCTGGACTCGGTACGACCGATTGTGCTTGCATTTTGCAATCCATCGGCCAACAATGGTCAACCATTTTTCACAGTTATGCTGACCAATATTGGTGAGTTTAATGAACCATGATGGTGCACATGCACCAAAACATCCCCACGCGCAGCCATGACCCTCCCCTCCGCCCCAAACTCCCCATCTGGTCCGTTTGATCTGCTCCTGCGGGACGCCACCTTTTTGACCGCCGATCCGGCACAGCCCCTTTTGCGAGGGGGCGCCCTGGGGATTCGCGACGGACGCATCGCCTGGCTGGGCGCCACCCCTCCCGAGTCGTGCCAGGCCAAGCGCACCATCTCCCTGCGTGATCACTTCGTCACGCCAGGGTTCGTCAACGTGCACCTGCACTCCATCTTGACCATGGTGCGCGGCGTGGCGGCCGATCTGGGGTTTGCGCCCTCGTACACGCCGGGCATTCCGAAAGGCACGCAGGTCAATCCGGATCAGGCGCGCGCGCTCGCGCGCCTGGGCGCACTGGAGGCCTTGATGTTCGGCTCCACGGTCATCGGCGACAACTTCGTCCATGCCGACATCACCACCGAGGCCATGGAAGAGCTCGGCGTGCGACTGTGTCCCAGCTGGCGTATCCACGACGTGGATTTCGCGCGCGTCGCGCAGGGCGATTGGCAATACGATGCGGCGATCGGCAAGCGCACCCTCGAAGCTGCGCTTGCCTTGCACGACCGATGGAAAGCCCACCCACGGGTCCGCGTGAATCTGGCCGCCCATGCGGTGGACACCTGCTCCAATGACTTCCTGCGCGAGATCGCGGGCGTCGCGGCCGCCCACGACATGGTGGTGTCCACCCATCTAGGCCAAAGCAAGGTGGAGGTGGAACGGGTACGAGAGCGCACCGGTCGCACCAGCACCGAGGTTCTGGACGAGGTGGGGCTGCTCAACCCGCGCTTGATGGGCGGGCACTGCATTTACGTCTCAACCGACGACATCACCAGGTTGGCACGCGCCGGCGCGCACGCGGTCCACATCCCCAAGTGCAACGCCGCTTCCGGGCGTCTGGCGCCCACCCCCGCGCTCAAGCGCGCGGGGGTCAACATTGCCCTGGCCACCGATACCCAGCATGGTGACATGGTCGAGCTGATGCGCTGGGCGTTGGCCACCGCTCGCGTCCAGGAGGGTGGCGTCGATGACGAGTGGCAACCCCACCACGTGTTTCACATGGCCACGCTCGGGGGCGCCAAGGCACTCGGGCTGGACCGCGAAATCGGCAGCCTCGCGGTCGGCAAGCAAGCCGACCTGGTGGTCTTCGATGCGACACGCCCGCACCTGCGTCCGCATGTGAACCCGCTCGGTGTTCTGGTGCACACCGGCCAAGGTCGAGATGTGCGCATGGTGTTGGTGGGGGGCGAGGTGGTGGTCGATGAAGGACGCCCCACGCGCGTGGACATGGAAAAAATTTGCGCCGAGGCCGAGCAGGCCTGCCGGGAGTTGTGGGGCGCGGAAGGTAAACCTTACTGGCAGCAGGCCCAGGCCGTCGCCTGAGTCATGGCACGGAGCTTGCAAGCTTGCAGGCATCCACTTCACCCACAGGAGATTCACATGACCTCGACCTCTCGCAAGGAATTCCTTCGCCGCATCGGCGGCACGCTTATCGTCGCCGCCGGCGTTGCCGTCCCGTGCGCCGCGATCGCGCAGGACACGGAGGCGTTTCCTTCCAAGCCCCTGCGGATACTCGTGCCTTTCCCGCCAGGAGGCACGGCCGACGTGTTTGCCCGGTACATGGGCGATCGCCTGACCCACAGCCTGAAGCAGCCCGTCGTGGTGGAAAACCGGCCGGGCGCCGGCGGCGTGGTGGCCACGCAAGCCGCCGTCACCTCCGCGGCCGATGGGTACACCCTGCTGATCGTCACGGTGGGTCACGCGGTCAACCCCCATATCCAATCCAAATTGCCGTACGACACCCTGAAGGATCTGCAGCCGGTGGCGATGGTGTCCACGCTGCCAAGCGTGCTTCTCGTCAACAACGAAGTGCCGGCGCGCAACGTGGCCGAGCTGATCGCGCTCGCCAAGGCCCACCCCGGCAAGTACACCTACGCCTCCTCGGGCAACGCGACCACCAGTCACGTCGCTGGCGCGATGTTCGCCAGCCAGGCCAAGCTGAACCTTTTGCACGTTCCGTACAAAGGGTCCGCACCCGCCCTCACCGACCTGATCGGCGGGCAGGTGGACATGATCATTGATCCGCTGGTGTCATCGGGCCCGCACATTCAGGCCGGAAAACTTCGACCACTTGCCGTCAGCACCAAGCAGCGCTCCGCCTTGACGCCCGACCTTCCCACGCTTTCGGAAGCTGGCGTACCAGGTTACGATTTCTCATCGTGGTTCCTGTTGCTGACGCCCAGCAAGGTACCCGCGCCAATCGTGAACAAGCTCAACGCCGCGGTCACGCAGGTCCTGGCGCAACCAGAAACACGCGAAAAATTCGTCGCGCTGGGCGCCGAACCCGGGAAAGGAACACCGGCCGAGTTGCAGGCCTTCCTGAACGCCGAGGTCAAGCGCTACGGCGAAGTGGCGAAGACCGCGGGCATGCGGATCGACTGATGACCCGCGATCTACTTGGATACGGTGCCCACCCTCCCCACCCGCGTTGGCCAGGTGGCGCACGGGTGGCGGTTTCCTTTGTCCTGAATCTGGAGGAAGGCGCGGAATACGCGATCTCCGAGGGCGATGGTCACAACGAGGCGGTCTACGAGGTGATTGATCGGCTTGAGGGCATTCCCGACCCGTGCCTGCAGTCCCATTTTGACTACGGCACGCGCGCCGGATGGTGGCGCATCATGGATGTGCTGGAGCGCTTTGGCGTGCCGTGCACGGTCAGCGCCTGCGGCCGTGCGGTGGAGCGCTCGCCCGCGCTGGCACAAGATGCCGTGCGCCGTGGCCACGAGGTATCGGCCCACGGGTGGCGCTGGGAAAGCCACGCCCGCATGCCAGAGGCCGAGGAGCGGGCCGCCATCCAACGCACCGTCGCGGTCATCCAGAGCGTCACGGGCGTACGCCCGGTGGGATGGCACACCCGCTCGGCGGCCAGCCCGAACACGCGCCGTCTGCTCATGGAGGCAGGAGGATTTCTCTACGACAGCGACTACTACGGGGACGATTTGCCCTGCACGCTCGCTCGGCCTGGACAACGGCCCTACGTCGTCCTGCCGTACGCCTTTGACACCAACGACATGCAGTTTCAGCACACGCACCGGTTCGTGCGGGCCACGGATTTTTCCGGCTACGTCAACGATGCCTTCGACTGGCTATGGCGCGAAGGCGCCGTTGCACCCAAGATGATGTCGGTGGGGCTGCATCTGCGCATGCTGGGCAGGCCCGGTCGGATGGCGGCGCTTGAGCACATCCTGGAGCACATGCTGGGGCGAGGCGACGTCTGGATCGCGCGTCGCGACGCCATCGCCCGCCACTGGCTGGGCACGGCGGCCGACCAACCGGGAGCTTGACCCATGCCTGCCTCATTCGACACGCTTGTGCTCAACGCCCAGATCGCCACGGCCGCCGATCTTTACCTGGCCGATATCGGCATTAAGGACGGACGAATCACCGCCATCGGCACCGGCCTGGGGTCCGCCGCCGACACCATCGACGCCAGGGGCAGGCTGGTGACTCCCGGGGGCGTGGATGCGCATTGCCACCTGGATCAACCGACCGGAGACGGCTCGCGCATGGCGGACGATTTCCTGACCGGCACCCGGTCGGCCGCCTGCGGTGGCACCACCACGGTGATCCCGTTCGCGGCGCAGTTCAAGGGGCATTCGTTGCGCGCCGCCGTGGACGACTACCACCGACGCGCGGAAGGCAAGGCCACCATCGACTATGCCTTTCACTTGATCGTGTCCGACCCGTCCCCTCTGGTCTTGACCCAGGAGCTGCCCCAGCTGGTGGCGGAAGGCTACACCTCCTTCAAGGTCTACATGACCTACGACGAGCTGAAACTGGATGACCGCCAGATTCTGGACCTGCTGTCCGTCGCCCGCCAAGAAGGTGCCATGGTCATGGTTCATGCCGAGAACGCCGACTGCATTGCCTGGCTGACCGAGCAGATGCTGGACGCCGGTCTCAGCGCACCGCGCTACCACGCCCACGCCCGCCCGATGCTCATCGAGCGGGAGGCCACCCATCGGGCCATCGCGCTGGCGGAGCTTGCCGACGTTCCGATCCTCGTCGTCCATGTCTCGGGGCGGGACGCCGTGCGGCAAATTCGGCATGCGCAAGGCATGGGCCTGAAGGTGTACGCGGAAACCTGCCCGCAATACCTGTTTCTGACCGCCGAAAGCCTTGAACTGGAAGGCTTCGAAGGCGCCAAGTGCATTTGCAGCCCGCCTCCACGAGACAAAGCCAACCAGGAGGTGATTTGGCACGGTCTGGACAACGGCACGTTTCAGCTGTTGTCGTCGGATCACGCGCCCTTCACTTTCGGCGGCCCCACAGGCAAGCAGGTGAACGGGCCCAACGCCTCTTTCGACAAGGTGCCCAATGGCATTCCTGGTTTGGAAACCCGCATGCCCCTTCTGATGTCGCATGGGGTCGCAGGCGGGCGCATCGACGTCCATCAATTCGTGGCCTTGACCTCCACGAACGCGGCAAAACTCTATGGCCTGTTTCCGCGCAAGGGCACGATTGCCGTCGGCTCGGATGCCGACATCGTCATCTGGGACACCGATCAACCCCGGACCATTCGAAACGAGCTGCTGCACCATGCGGTCGACTACACGCCCTACGAAGGCATCGAGGTCACCGCCTGGCCGGCGATCACCCTGTCGCGCGGCGTGGTCGTCTGGCAAGACGGGCACTATCTGGGGCGTGCGGGTCACGGTCAGTTTCTCCGCTGCGAGAGGCCCACGCCAGCGCGGATGCGTGGGCGCGGCTATCGCGGCCCGTTGTGGAGGCCGTGATGGACGCCCTGTGGTCGCTGTCGGCCCGTGAAATGGCCGCTGCGGTTCAATCCCGACAATGCAGCGCGCTGGAGATCGCACGCAGCACGATCGATCGTCTCACGCAGGTCAACCCGGCGCTGAACGCGGTCATCCGCCACGACCCTACCCAGGTCATTGAGCAGGCACACACGGTCGAGCAGCGGCTGGGCCGGGGTGAACAACTGCCGCTGGCCGGTGTACCCATCACCGTGAAGGACAACCTCTGGGTCCGTGGACAACGTGTCACGCAGGGGTCGCGCCTGTTCAGCGAATTCGTCGCGCCCGAGGACGCCTGGGCCGTCTCCAGACTGCGCCACCTGGGCGCCGTCCTGCTGGGAATGACCAATTGCTCCGAGTTCGCCTGCAAGGGCGTCACCAGCAACCCCTTGCACGGCACCACGCGCTCGCCCTGGGACCTGGGATTGACCCCGGGGGGTTCCTCCGGAGGCGCGGCCAGCGCCACGGCAGCGGGCATCGGCGCCCTGGCCCTGGCCACCGACGCCGGGGGCTCCGTGCGGCGACCAGCGGCCCACACCGGCCTGGTCGGCATGAAGCCGACGTTTGGCATCGTCCCCTATGGGCCGGGATTTCAGGAACCATCGTTCGGCCTGTCCGTGATCGGGCAACTGGGACGCGACGTCGGTGACGTCGCCCTGCTGTGGCGATCCTTGCTGGGCTACAGCCCCACCGACTGGGGCGGACAGCGGGTGGCGGACATGCCAGACGCGCCGTGGAATCACCCGCCGTCGCGCGACTTGCGAATCGCCTGGAGCCCCGACCTCGGATGTGGCTACCCCATTGATGGCGACGTCCTTGCCCTGCTGGAGCGCCAGGTCGAGAAACTCGAACAAGAGGGCTACCGCATTCATGCTGCGGCACCGCAGTGGCCTGCCGAACTGATCGAGCTTCCCTTGTTGGCCTTGCAACATGCTGGCCTGGCGGCGCTGCACGGATCGGCCTTGGGGACCGAGGAAGAAAGCAAGCTCGACCCCGACATCGCGGCCCAGATCCGGCAAGGCCTGAACTACACCGGACGGGAGCTGGCCCAGGTGCTGCTGTTGCGCGAAAAACTGCACCTGGCCTGCGCGCATTTCTTCGAGCGATTCGACCTACTGCTGTGCCCGACGACGCCCACGGTCTCCTGGCCCGTGGACCAACTCGGGCCCGCCGAGATTGGCGGCCAGCCGGCCGGGCCCCGCGGACACGCCGTGTTCACTCCGCTCTTCAACTTTGCCCAGACGCCGGCCTGCTCGGTACCTGTGGGCCTGGCGCGCGATTTGCCGGTCGGCCTGCAGATCGTCGGTCCGCGCTACGGAGATGCCAGCGTGCTTCGGTTCGCGGCACATGTGGAGCGCCTGGCCGGCCCGCCGATCCGTTGCCCACTTTGGACCCCATGACCACCACCTCGTTCCCATGAAGCTGCTGCTGATCAACCCCAATATCTCCACCAGTGTGTCCCAGTTGATTCACGATGAAGCGGTTCGAAGTGCTTGCCCGGGCACGACCGTCGAAGTACTGACGGCACGCAGCGGCGTGGCCTACATCGAAACCCGCTTCGAGGCCATGCTCGGCGCACACGCGGCAGCGCAACTGGCGGCCGAACACCATGCCGGTGCCGACGCGGTCATCGTCGCGGCCTTTGGCGATCCGGGCTTGCTGGCGTTGCGCGAAGTCTTGCCCTGCCCGAGCACGGGCCTCACCGAGGCCGCGTTGGCCAGTGCTTGCCTGCTCGGGCAGCGCTTCTCGATCGTGGCCATCTCTCAGCGCATTCGGGCGTGGTACGTCGAGACCGTGCACGCGTATCGGTTGGAAGGCAGGCTGGCCAGCATCCGAGGCCTGGACGAATCATTGACCGACATCGGAAACGTCCAGGGCAACCAGGGCGACCGTCTGGTGGCGCTGGCGGAAAGCTGCGTGCGGGAGGATGGGGCCGACGTCATCGTGCTGGCCGGCGCCCCCCTGGCCGGACTGGCGCGCTCCATCGCGGGCCGCCTGCCGGTTCCGGTGGTCGACGGCGTGTCCAGTGCCGTCCGCCACGCCGAAACCCTGGTACGAATGGGCGCAGGCCGAGCCAGAACCGGCAGTTTTGCGCCGCCGCCAATCAAGCCGCACCAAGGGCTCTCGAAAGAGGTCGCGGCGCTCCTTGCCCAGGCGCCAGGGCGCTGAACCCTGCCACCGTCCCCCGCTTCATGACATGGCCCGCGCGGCGCGCTGGGCCGAACAGATGCAGCCGCCCAGGAAGCTGCCCTCCAGCCCACGCAGGCCGTGCATGCCGCCGCCACCAAAACCCGCCGCCTCGCCAATGGCGTACAGGCCGCGCAGTGGCCGACCGTCCGCCCCCAGAACGCGGCTGTCCAGATCGGTCAGCAGACCGCCCAGGCTCTTGCGGCTGATGATGTGCGTGCGCAGCGCGATCAGGGGCTGCGCCGCCATGTCCAGAATCCGCGCCGCCGCGCAGGTGCGGGTGCGATCGCCCTTCCATTGGCGCAGCTGGGCGATGCGCAGGCGCTGCGGGTCGGTGCTGGCGGCGCCCAGGGCCACTTCCTGGTCGTAGCGCGCCACCGCCTCGCGCAGCGACTCGGCGCGCACCTCGGCGTCGCCCTGCACGGCGTTCATCTTGCTGACCAGTTCATCCAGATCGCGTCCCACCGCCACGTCGCGGCTGTGCGTCAGCAACTGATCCAGCAGCCAGGGCTGCCCCAGCAGCAGGTCGCGCGCGACCCCCAACACGCGCCGCTGGCGCAGGTTGGGGTTGAACTCGGCGCCGGAAATGGCCAGCTCCTTGAGCGCGATGCGGCGGTTCATCAGCAGCCAGGAATAACCCCCGGGCTGCGCGCACACCTGGGTCACCAGCTCGCGTGTGTCGAACCCGCTGACCAGGGGTGGCCAGACGCGCTCGCCGCGGGCGTTCAACCACAACGCCGACTTGGGCGGCACCAGCGACAGTCCATGGTGCGGCTGGCGCGGATGCCAGTGGGCGATGCCGGCGGCGTAGTTCCATTGCCGGTTCAGGTGCGTGAGCTGACCGCCGACGGCTTCGGCGGCGCGGTGCAGGGTGCCGTCGGCGAAACGGTGCGAGCCGTTCAGCAAGGTGGCCGGCGCCGTACCCCAGTCGGGATGCCAGTGCTGGCGCGCCAGGCTCAGATCACCGCCGTTGATGCCGCCAGCGGCAATCACCACCTGGGACGCATCGGCCTCGAAAGGCACGCCACCGCCCTCGCCCTCCCGCACGCCGCGGCAGCCGGTGACGGCGCCATGGGTACTTACCAACGCCTCGACCTTGTGGCCAAAACGCAGCGTCAGGCGGTCGCGGTGCGGGTGTCGGTTCAGGCGCTCCAGCAGCGTCCGGATCAGGTGCTCGCCGGTGCCCCAGACCACGTGCCAGCGCGGCACCGAATTGCCGCGCGCCGCCCCCGGCTCGCCCGGCCCGACACCGCGCTCCGCCCACAGGGGTAAGGGCAGAAAGCGGATGCCCTGGTCGCGAAGCCAGTGGTACAGCCGCGGCAGCGCGTCGTGCACATAGTGTTCGGCCCACCGGCGTGGCCAGTGGTCGGGGTGGCCCGGCTCGGCGCTGGCCGGCTCGAAACCACCAAAAGCCAGCCAGTCCTGCCACGCCAGTTCAGGCGAATCGCGCAGGCCGTGCCGGCGCTGCAGCGGGGTGTCGACCAGCAGCAGCCCGCCGAAGCTCTCGCGCGCCAGGCCACCCACGCGGGCCGGCAGGTCGCGGTCCAGCAACAGCACGCGGCGCGGGCCACGCTCCAGCAGCTCCAGCGCGCAAACGATGCCGGCCAGGCCAGCACCGATGACGATCACGTCGGCGTGCTCGCTGGACATGGCGCCGACCTACAGCAGGCGCCGGATCAGCCCCATCACCCGCGCGAAGCGCTCGCCGTACGGCGGGTACAGCAGGTGCCCGGCGGCCCAGCGCGACTGCAGCAGCACGCTTTTCGGGTGCGTGAAACGCAGAAACCCGGTTTCGCCGTGGTAGGCGCCCCAGCCGCTGTCGCCCACGCCGCCAAAGGGCAGGCCCTCGTGCGCGATGTGCAGCAAGGTGTCGTTGACGGTGACCCCGCCGCTGACGGTACCGCGCAGCACCGCGTCGCGCGCGGCCGCGTCCTGCCCGAACCAGTACAGCGCCAACGGACGCGGCCCGGCGTTGACATGGGCGATGGCGTCCTCGGGCCGCTCGCAGCTCAGCACCGGCAGGATGGGGCCGAAGATTTCCTCGCGCAGCAGGCGCAGCTCGGGCGTGGCGCCGAACACCAGCGTCGGCCGCATCTGGCGTGTGTCGATGTTGGTGTCGGTGGTCGCGCCAGGCGCCACGTCTTCCACGCGCGCGCCGGCGGCGCGGGCTTCGTCCAGCAGGGCGCGCAGACGGGCGTGGTGGCGCTCGGTGATGATGGCGGCGTAATCCGGGTTGCCTTCCAGGCGCGGAAACAGCTGCGCCACGGCGCGCCGGAAGGCCTGGGTGAAAGCCTCTTCACGCCCGCGAGGCAGCAGCAGGTAATCCGGCGCGATGCAGGTCTGGCCGCCATTCAGCAGCTTGCCGTGCGCGATCTTCAGCGCCACCGCGTCCAGGTCGGTGCACGAAGCGTCGATGATGCAGGGCGACTTGCCGCCCAGCTCCAGCGTGGTCGGCGTCAGGTTGCGCGCCGCGGCCTCGGCCACCTTGCGCCCGACGGCGGTGGATCCGGTGAAGAACAGGTGGTCGAACGGCAAGGCCGCAAATTCCGCCGCCACGTCGGCGTCGCCCTGCACCACGCTGAATTCGTCCGGCGCGAAACGGCCCACCACCAGCTCAGCCAGCAGCGCCGAGGTGCGCGGCGTGATCTCGCTGGGCTTGAGCATCACCCGGTTGCCCGCCGCCAGCGCCGTGGCCGCTGGCCCCAGGGTCAGCTGCAGCGGGTAGTTCCAGGGCCCGATGATGCCGACCACGCCCAGCGGCTGGCGTTCGATCACGCCGCGCCCCGGCAGCAGGTACAGCGGCGTGCGTACGCGCCGGGGCCGCGACCAGCGCGCCAGGTGGCGGCGCAGATCGCCCAGCGTGGCGCGCAGCACGAACAGGTCGGCGATCTCGGTCAGGCGCTCGCCGCGCACGCCAAAATCAGCGTGGACGGCCGCGCACAAGGCCGATGCGTGCTCCTCGACCAAGGCATGGACCCGGGCCAGACGGTCTTGCCGCAGGGCCAGCGGCGCGGGCGGCGCGCCGCGGCTGGCGGCCTGTTGGGCGTGGAAGATGTCGAGCATGGGCAAGTATAGGCAGGGGCCAGAAAGCAAAAGGCGCCTGCGTTGCCGCAGGCGCCCTTGCTGCTCGGTCAGGGACTGTGCCGCTCAGGCCGTGCCGGCCTGGAAATGGAACACGCCCGGCGCCTTGATCGGATCGACCGACACGTCGATGACCGATTTGGGCGGAAACCGCCCCTCCAGCAGATCCCGCGACAGCGGGTTTTCGATGCGCTGCTGGATGGCCCGCTTGAGCGGCCGCGCGCCAAACACCGGATCGAAGCCGACCTTGGCCAACTCGTCCAGCGCCTGATCGGACACCTTCAGCGTGAGCTCCATCTTGGCCAGCCGCTCAGACAGGGTCTTGAGCTGGATGCGGGCGATCTGCCCGATCTGGCTGGCGTCCAGGCCGTGGAACACCACGATCTCGTCGATGCGGTTCAAGAACTCGGGCCGGAAGTGGTTCTTCAACTCGCCGAACACCGCGTCTTTCACGTCGTCGTAGGGCTGGCCGGTCATGCTCTGGATCAGCGGCGAGCCGATGTTGCTGGTCATGATGATGACGGTGTTCTTGAAGTCCACCGTGCGGCCCTGGCCATCGGTCAGGCGACCATCGTCCAGCACCTGCAGCAGCACGTTGAACACGTCCGGGTGCGCCTTCTCGACCTCGTCGAGCAGGATCACGCTGTAGGGCTTGCGCCGCACGGCCTCGGTCAGGTAGCCGCCCTCGTCGTAGCCAACGTAGCCGGGGGGCGCACCGATCAGGCGGGCCACCGAGTGTTTCTCCATGAACTCGCTCATGTCGATGCGGATCATGTGCTCGGGGCTGTCGAACAAGAAGGTAGCCAGCGCCTTGGTCAGCTCGGTCTTGCCGACGCCCGTGGGGCCCAGGAACAAGAAGCTGCCCAACGGCCGGTTCGGGTCCGACAGGCCCGAACGCGAACGGCGGATGGCGTTGGCCACGGCCGAAATCGCCTCGTGCTGGCCCACCACGCGCTGGTGCAGCGCGTCTTCCATGTGCAGCAGCTTCTCGCGCTCACCCTGCATCATCTTGCTGACGGGGATGCCGGTGGCGCGCGAGACCACCTCGGCGATCTCCTCGGCACCGACTTGCGTGCGCAGCAGGCTCGGCACGGCTTTCTCGTTCGTGCTCTCGTTGGCCTGGGCTTCCTTGAGCTGCTTTTCCAGCTGCGGCAGCTTGCCGTACTGCAGCTCGGCCACCTTGTTGAAATCGCCCTTGCGGGTGAATTCCTCGATCTGGAACTTCAGCTGGTCGATGTCCTTGCGCAGTTGCTCGCTGCCCTGGGCGTTGGCCTTCTCGGCGCGCCAGACCTCGTCCAGGTCGGCGTATTCCTTCTCCAGCTTGACCAGATCCTGTTCGATCAGATCCAGGCGCTTCTTGGAGGCCTCGTCGGTTTCCCGCTTCACGGCCTCGCGCTCGATCTTGAGCTGGATCATGCGGCGATCCAGCTTGTCCATGACCTCGGGCTTGGAGTCGATCTCGATCTTGATCTTGGCCGCCGCCTCGTCGATCAGATCAATGGCCTTGTCGGGCAAAAAACGGTCGGTGATGTAGCGTGCCGACAGCTCGGCCGCGGCCACGATGGCCGGGTCGGTGATGTCCACGCCGTGGTGCACCTCGTATTTTTCTTGCAGGCCGCGCAGGATGGCGATGGTGTCTTCCACGCTCGGCTCGCCCACCAACACCTTCTGAAAGCGCCGCTCCAGGGCCGCGTCTTTTTCGATGTACTTGCGGTATTCGTCCAGCGTGGTGGCGCCGATGCAGTGCAGCTCGCCGCGCGACAACGCCGGCTTAAGCATGTTGCCGGCGTCCATGGCGCCCTCGGCCTTGCCGGCGCCCACCATGGTGTGGATTTCATCGATGAACAGGATGATGCGGCCTTCGTCCTGCGCCACCTCCTTCAGCACGGCCTTCAGGCGCTCTTCGAATTCACCGCGGTACTTGGCACCGGCCAGCAGGCCGGCCATGTCCAGCACCAGCACTTTCTTGTCTTTCAGCGTCTCCGGCACTTCGCCCGAAACGATGCGCTGCGCCAGGCCTTCGACGATCGCGGTCTTGCCCACGCCGGGTTCACCGATCAGCACCGGGTTGTTTTTGCTGCGCCGCTGCAGCACCTGGATGGCGCGGCGAATTTCGTCGTCGCGGCCAATCACCGGATCCAGCTTGCCCATGCGGGCGCGCTCGGTCAGATCGAGCGTGTATTTTTTCAGCGCCTCGCGCTGGCTTTCGCCATCGGCCGAATCCATGGTCTGCCCGCCGCGCACGGCGTCGATGGCCGCTTCCACGCTTTTGCGGGTCAGGCCGTTTTCGCTGGCGAGGCGACCCACCTCGCCCTTGGCGTCGGCCAGGGCCAGCAGAAACATCTCGCTGGGGATGAACTGGTCGCCGCGTTTGATGGCCTCTTTTTCGGTGGCCTGCAGCAGCTTGATCAGATCCGGGCTGGGCTGCACCTGCTCCTGGCCTTGCACGGCCGGCAGGCGCTTGATGGCGGCCTCGGCGGCCTGCGACAGGCCCGGCACGTTGACACCGGCGCGCTGCAGCAAGGCCTTGGGGCCGTCGGCCTGGCGCAGCATGGCGGCCAGCAGGTGCTCGGGCTGGATGTAGGCGTTGTCGTTGCCCAGCGCCAGCGATTGTGCGTCGGACAGGGCTTCTTGGAATTTGGTGGTGAGTTTGTCGAGTCTCATGGTCTTTTTTTAGTACAGATAAATGGCCATTGTGATGACCGAATGGGGCAAATATGCGGCCGCTCGGCCGGTTTTTCAAGCGCCCACAACGCCCTTCGAGCAACTCAGCGCGTCGGCCGGGTGCAAGGCCCGTGGCGGCGGCGAAAGTCCGCCGGCAGCTCGGGCGTGGCCTGGGCAAACAGGCCGTGCCGGGCCTGGCGGGCGGCCTCTTCCTCGGCGCCGTACGTGACCGGGTAGTGCTCGTAGCGGTGGCCCCAGGCCCAGCCGCCGGCCACCAGGCGTTGCGCCACGTCCTGCCCGTCCTGCTCCAGCGTGGCAATCAGCCGGCCGTAGTCGTCGTAGGCCCGTCCGATCACCCGCACGCGCCGCTTCAGCACCATCGCCTGCAGGGCGGCACGGGCCTCGCGGCCCGAATCCTGGCAGATCTCCGGCGCGTCGATGCCGTCCAGGCGCACCCGGCGCCGCTGGCCATCGACCTCCCCGCGCACCCAGACCGAGTCGCCGTCCACCACGTAGGTCACCTGGGCCATCCAGCGCGCCCCCGCGTCGGGGCGCCGGCCGTCCTGGGCCAAAGCCGGCAAGCCGGCGCACAGGCCAGCCAGCAGCACGGCAACCCAGCGGCGCCCCACGGACTCAGGCATTGGCAAACGGCAGGCCCCAGCGCGCCAGCGCCGCGTCGTCACTCACCCGGGCATCGACCCAGCGCGCACCCTCGGGGGTTTGCTCCTTCTTCCAGAACGGCGCCTGGGTTTTCAGGTAGTCCATCAAGAATTCGCAGGCCTGAAAGCTCTCGCCCCGGTGTGCCGACGTCACCGCCACCAGCACGATCTGGTCTTCGGGCTGCAACAGCCCCACGCGGTGGATGACGCGGGCGCCGTGAATCTGAAAGCGCCGCTGCGCCTCGTCGATCATGGTTTCGATCGACTTTTCGGTCATGCCGGGGTAGTGCTCCAGCTCCAACGTCAGAACCTCTGGGCCGCCCCCAGGCGAAGCAGCCCCCGCAGGGGGCAGCGAATCACGCGCAGCGGGAAGCGTGGGGGCACTGGGCTTCGCCGCCGGGCCGCCCCAAGGCGAAGCAGCCCCCGCAGGGGGCAGCGAATCACGCGCAGCGGGAAGTGTGGGGGCACTGGGCTTCGCCGCCGGGCCGCCCCAAGGCGAAGCAGCCCCCGTGGGGGGCAGCGAACCACGCGCAGCGGGGAGCGTGGGGGTCATATTTCTGTCGCGCACCGTACCCACGAAGGCGCACACCGCGCCCACGCGCGCATCGCCAGCGCGCAAGGCGGCCACTTCCCGGCTCAAGTCGAAATCCTCGGTCTGGATGGAAACGCGATTCGCCAGCATGCCCTGCCTCATACCCGGCGTTGCAGGCCCAGGATGGACAGGCCCGCCCCCACCAGCACCAGCCCGGCGCCCAGGTTCAGGCCCGTCACCGAGCGCGGATGCCGCGCCAGCCAGGCCGACAAGCGCGAGGCGAACGCACCCAGCACGCTGAAGACGATGGTCGTGGTGACGGCAAAAATGACGCCGTAAATCAGCATCTGCTCGGCCACCGGCCCACGCGCGGCCGAAACGAACTGCGGAATGAAGGCCAGCACGAACAGCCCCGGCTTGGGATTCAGCACGTTCGACAGCACCCCGGTGACGAACACCCGCCCCAGCGGCTGGCGCCGTGCGGGTTCAAAATGAATCAGATCGCGCGAGCGCAGCGCCTTGATGCCCAGCCAGATCAGGTAGGCCGCGCCCACCGCCTTGACCAGCCAGAACGCCGCCGGCGAGGTCTGAATGATCAGCGTCAACCCGAAGGTGGCGGCCAGCGAATGCACTATGATGCCGATGCCCGCCCCCACCGACGACAGCGCCGCCGCCAGCGGCCCCTGACTCAGGCCCCGGCTGATGGCCAGCAGGTTGTCCGGCCCCGGGGAGATCACCACGATCAGCATGGCGACCAGGTAGGCCAACAGGACTTCGGGGGGGAAGAGGGTCATGCGGGGTATTTTGACATTCTGAAACCGCACTGGGATTTCAGGAGACACACTCCTCTCAGAGCGCGTTCACGATCCTTGGTGAATCCCTGAAGATAGCGTGATGCGCACCAAGAAGTACCCCAGCGACATCGGTCGTGAACAGTTGGAAATCATCAGGCCGTTGTTGGAAAACGCGCGCAAGAAGACCAAGCCACGCACAGTCGAGCTGTACGAGGTGTTCTGCGCGGCGCTGTACCTGCTGCGCACCGGCTGCCAGTGGCGCGCGTTGCCCAGCGACTTTCCCATGACATGCTGGCGCCGCCGTCCTGCTGCCGGGCTGACCTTCCACAGTGACCGTGGCAGCCAGCATCAACGTCTGCATTCCTCGCTGGGTTACCTCAGCCCGATGCAGTACGAGTAACGCTGGTGCCAGGCACAGCGTAAAAATGCCGCGCAATCGATGGGTTAAGAATTACAACGGTCAGCGGCAAGGTCGTGCACCGTAGCCGCCTTCAAGGCACCCACTTCCTCGACCACGGCGCGTAGCAACTCATGCCGCGAGGCCAAGCCCAGTTTAGCTAATGCGCGGCCACGGTACGTGACCACCGAGGTCAGGGCCACACCCAGGCTCTGTGCGGCGACTGGCAAAGTACTGCCTTGAACCATCGCCAGCAGCACCTGGCGCTCTCGTGTGCTCAGGCGCACCTGGCGACGTGCAGCCAACTCCAACAACGCGCCCTCACCCGCCACGGAGGCCGGCGGACGCGAGCGCAAGCGCTGGACGGCCGCCTCGCCCGCCCAATGCGCGGTTTGTGAAAGAAATTCGAGATCGGCTTGCGACATGGCCGCCGAAGAGCGATAGATACCGACCATCAGGCTGTCGCTGCCATTGATGGGGCGCACGACAGCGAAGCGCTGGCGCGTGCCGACCTCGTCATAGCAGCGTCGCCTGTATTCCCTGTCATGAATGTCGCTGGCATTTTGATGTAAGAGCGTCGTGGTGCCCGCTCCCTGCCGGCTCAGACGCAGCGCATGCTGCAAGCCCATGTCGCGCTGGTAGTAGTTGTCAGCATAGCTCCCGCCCACGCTGCGTACGTGAGAGCGCTCGGGCATTTCGGCATGCCCGATGAGCCAGGGCTGACTCCCCCCAGGCAGCAAGAAAACAGCGCAATTGATGGCCTCGATCTCCCCGCACACCAGATTCAAGACAGCGCGCGGCAGCGATGCGCTGTCCGGCTCGGTAATGGATGCCAGTAGATCGGCGATCAGTGCTGGCTCGACCTGCAGCGAGCCAGCCCGCGGTTCGAGCTGCCAAATATGCATACATCCTTGATCACAAGTGTTGAACACCCCGATTGTCCTTGGTTCCGAGGACAGACACCGGCCAGGTTACTTCCTACGATGCGTGCTCCCACCTTGTTTTTAACATCGATTTCTGGAGACCCCGCCGTATGTCCATGTCACGCCGAGTCGTTTGCGCCAGCCTGTTGGCCAGCGGCCTGCCTCCCGCCTGGGCACAAGCCGACAAGTCCTTGCGCTGGATCGTGCCTTACCAGGCTGGCGGAGGAACCGATACGGTCGCCCGGGTACTGGCCGAAGAAATGCGCGGCTCGCTCAATCAGCCCCTGGTCATCGACAACCGCCCAGGCGGTGCCACCAATATCGGCATGGAAGCCGTGCTCAGCGCCGCGCCAGACGGCGCCACGGTAGGTACCGCCGACAACGCCGCCCTCATGGTCAATGAGCATCTGTTCTCCAAACTCAGCTACAACCCGGCCAAGGATTTCACCTACATCGCCATGATGGTCAAGGTACCTCTGGTTCTGGTGACCACCCAACCCGTCAAGAATCTGCAGGAATTGCTCGCGCTGGCCAAGCCCCAGGGCAAACCCATGGGCTTCGCTTCGGCCGGCATCGGATCACCTCACCATCTGGCACTGGAACAACTCAAACGCCGTAGCAACGTGCCGTTCGAGCACGTGGCTTATCGCGGAAGCGCCCAGGCCGTTCCCGACCTGCTCAGCGGGCAAGTGCAGGCCATGTTTCTTGAGTTACCCGGGGCCAAACAGCTGATTCAGTCCGGCAAGGTGAAGGCGCTGGCCGTAGGCGGCGCGCAGCGCTACGATCTGATCAAGGATATCCCGACTGTGGCCGAACAGGGCTTTCCTGGATTTGATGCCTATGCTTTCCAGGGTCTCGTAGGCCCAGCCAAATTGCCCGAAGAGCAAGTCAAACGGCTGCGAGACGCTGTCCGTCAAGCCCTTCAGAGCCCGGCCGTGCTTGCCCGTTTCAACGACATGGGCATCGAACCCTGGTTCATGCCTTCGCGAGAGTTCTACACACTCTGTCGGACCGAATCTCAGCGCTGGGGCAAGCTCTTGCGCGAAGCCAAGATTCAGATCAATTGATGCCGGTAGGGCCCGTCCATCCGTGCGAGGCATTCTCATGACCGCCCCAAGCTTCCCTCCCCGCCTGACGCTGTACTACAGCCCCAAGGCCTGCTCTCTGGCTTCCCACATCGCGCTGGAAGAATCGGGCCTGCCCTACGTGGCAGCCGCCGTCAACATCCGCGCGCAGGAGCACCGTCGTCCCGAGTACCTGAAGCTCAACCCCAGCGGCACGGTGCCGGCCCTGGGCATCGATGGTCAAATATTGACCGAATCCCAGGCCATTCTCACCTACGTTGCCGACCTCGTGCCCGAATGCAACCTGCTGCCGCGCACCGGCACCCTCGCCCGTGCACGCGCCCATCAGTGGATGAATCTGATCTCCAGCGGCGTACACGTCGCGTTTCGCGGCATTTTTCGGCCGCAAACCTATGGAGGCGAATCACGGGAGGGTATCGCCAGCGTCAGCGACCAATCGCACCAAAACCTGACCAAGGCGATTCAAACCATCGAAGAGCGTTTGGGTGAGCACCCTTACGCGCTGGGAGAAAACTTCAGCGTGGTCGATGGCTATCTGCTGGTGTTCTACCTCTGGAGCCATGACGAACGCCTCCAGCAGAAGTTGCCTGAGCGCCCGCGCTGGCGCGCCTTAGCTGAACGCGTTTGGAGTCGCGAGAGCGTGCGCAAGGTCGTCGCTCGCGAGCGGGAAGTTCGTGCCTACGATCTTCCCGCCGGCTTCGCGCTCACCATGGACGCTGTCAGGACAGCCGCATGAGCCTGTACTACGTACAAAAGGCCATCTACGAGCTCAATCGCAGTGAGGAGGCGCTCGCCGATTGGCGTCTCGACGCCCAAGCCTATCTGGCCGATTTCGATCTCACCGACGAGGAGCGTCTGGCGCTGGCCACGCCCGACATTGGCCTGCTCTACGTGCTGGGCGTCAATGGTCAGTTGCTCATGCATCTGGCCGCCGCAGCCGGCTATGAGTGGGATGCCTACCTGAACGCCATGCGCGAAGGAATGCGCCAGCACGGCCCGGTACGTGAAGGCCTCTATAAAACAGTCGGAGATGGAGCATGAGCCTGGTATTTGCCGGTGTCTGCAGCCACGGCCCTGGGATTACGGCCCGCGCGCAGCGTGCAGCGCCTGAGAGCAAGCGCAAGATCGACGCGGCCTATGCACGCATGCGTGAGGCAATCCACGCCTGTCAACCCGATGCGCTGATCGTCATTTCGGCGGAGCACTTCGCGAATTTTTTCATGAACAACATGCCATCGTTCGCGGTGGGAATGGCCGATTATTACGACGGTCCCATCGAAAACCCGGAGTGGTTGCGCATTCCACCGCGCCGCGTACCCGGGGAAAAGGCACTCTCGCGCGAGCTGCTGGAGACCGTCATGCAGGAGGTCGATGTCGCCTACTGCGAGGAATGGAAGTTCGATCACGGCATCATGGTGCCGCTGCACCTGCTGCTGCCCGACAACGATGTGCCGGTCATTCCCGTGAACGTCAATTGCCAGGCGCCGCCACTGGCACCCTTGCAGCGCGTGTACGCACTCGGCCAGGCTCTGCGCAAGGCCTGCGAGGCGAGCGACAAACGCATCGCCATGATCGGAACCGGAGGCATATCGCATTGGCCGTGCACGCCAGACTCCGGCAAGATCAACGAAGCCTGGGACCGAGAGTTTCTGGCCCGCTGGACGCGCAATGACCGCAGCAGCCTGCTCGATTACACGGATGCGGCCACCTACCAGGATGGAGGCCAGGGCGGCTACGAAATTCGCACCTACATCGCGGTAGCCGCGGCCGCCGCTGGCCACCAAGGCGAGATCTGGTGTTACGAGCCCGTGCCCGCGTTCGCATGCGGTTGCACCGTTGGGGTCATGGATCTCGCTACCTGATACCGAGCTACGTTGCAACCTCAGGCGGCTTTGCGCTGAGGATAAGGTTCTTACAGGGATCAGTTTCCAGTGAGCGCGGCGTCGTCACCCACCCGAACATCCACCTAGTCCACTGAATCTGAAGAATCGGATGTGATGCGTCGACTGGAATCGGCGTAGATCCACTTCAACGGCTTTGGGTGCGTGTTGTATTGGCGGATGTA
>JAIUOM010000243.1 GCA_020161215.1 Pseudomonadota bacterium | reverse complement strand
GTGGCGGCCAAGACCGGCGCCGCCAACAAGATCGGCTACATCGCGGCGCACAGCGCCATCGTGCTGATCTGCCTGGGTGGCCTGTTCGACGGCGATCTGTTCGTGCGCGCCATGACCTGGTTTGGCGGCAAGACGGTGTATGCCGGCGGCGGCCTGGTGTCCGAGGTCAAGCCCGAGCACCGCCTGCCCGAGAACAACCCGGCGTTTCGCGGCAACCTGGTGGTGTCCGAGGGCACGCAGTCCAGCACCGCCATCCTGGCCCAGTCCGATGGCGTGCTGCTGCAGGAGCTGCCGTTCGCGGTCGAGCTGAAGAAATTCATCGTCGAGTACTACTCCACCGGCATGCCCAAGCTGTTCGCCAGCGACATCGTGATCCACGACAAGGCCACGGGCGAGAAGCAGGAGGCGCGTGTCGAGGTCAACCACCCGGCCAGCTTCAAGGGCGTGCAGATCTACCAGAGCAGCTTCGACGACGGCGGCTCGCAGGTCACGCTGCAGGCCGTGCCCATGAACGGCAGCGCACGCGCCTTCGAGGTGCGGGGCACCATCGGTGGCAGCTCGCAGATCACCAATGGCAGCGACAAGCTGACGCTGGAGTTCACCGCCCTGCGCGTCATCAACGTCGAGAACCTCTCGGGCAACGAGCGCGGCGTGGACGTGCGCAAGGTCGATCTGGGCCAAGCCCTGAGCGATCGTCTGGGCGCCGCCGACAAGACCGTGACGCAGCGCCACCTGCGCAACGTCGGCCCCAGCATCACCTACAAGCTGCGCGACGCGGCGGGCCAGGCGCACGAGTTCCACAACTACATGCTGCCCGTCGATACCGGCGACGGCGCGCCGGTGTTCTTGCTGGGCGTGCGCAACACGCCGGCCGAGGCCTTCCGCTACCTGCGCCTGCCGGCCGACGAGGACAGCTCGATGCAGGGCTTCACGCAGCTGCGCGCGGCGCTGGCCGATCCGGCCCAGCGCGAGCGCGCGGTGCGCCGCTACGTGGCCAAGGCCGTGGAGCCGGGCCGCGCCGAACTGGCCGAGCAACTGGCCACCTCGGCGAACCGCGCGCTGGGGCTGTTTGCCGGCGCCGAGCCGGTCAACGGCAAGCCCGGTGCCGGGCTGCAGGCGGTGTCCGACTTCATTGAAACCGCCGTGCCGGCGGCCGAGCGCGAACGCGCCGCCGAGGTGCTGCTGCGCATCCTGAACGGTTCGCTGTTCGAGCTCAACGCCCTGGCGCGCGAAGCCAAGGGCAAGAAACCGCTGGCCGAGGACGAGGCGGGGCGGCGCTTCATGACCCAGGCCGTGCTGGCCCTGTCGGACGTCGGGCTGTACCCGGCGCCGGTGACCTTCGAGCTGAAGGACTTCAACCAGGTGCAGGCCAGCGTGTTCCAGGTGGCGCGCGCCCCCGGCCAGAACGTGGTTTATCTGGGCTGCCTGTTGCTGATTCTGGGCGTCTTTGCCATGCTCTACATCCGCGAGCGGCGCTTGTGGGTCTGGCTGGCGCCGCAAGCCGGTGGTGCCCACGCCATGATGGCGCTGTCCACCAACCGCAAGACGCTGGACACCGACCAGGAGTTCGAGCAGTTGCAGCGCAAGCTGCTGAATCCACCATCCTGAGAGAGGTTGCAGGCCATGAACACCACGGTCGTCGCCCCCGCCGCCACGTTGACCCTCAACGAAGGCTATTTCTCCCGCCGCACCTGGGGCGACTGGCTGTTCGCGCTGCTGGCGGTGGTCGGCGCGGTGTTCGCCTTCCAGCGCTACCACGGGGCGATGGACATCTACGAGAAGTGGATCCTGGCCGGCACCGTGCCGGTGGTGATCTGGCTGGGTTGGTTTTGGCGTCCGCTGCGCCACCTGATGCTGGTGGTGGCGGCGCTGTCGCTGTTGGCCATCTGGTCCTACGACGGTGATCTGCGCCGGGGCGACACGGTGTTTTGGCTGAAGTATTTCCTGTCCAGCCAGTCGGCCATCCTGTGGATGAGCGTGATCTTCTTCATGAGCACGGCGTTCTACTGGTTGGGCATGTTCTCGCGCGGCCAGGTGGCCACGCTGGAGGGCATCGGCAGCAAGCTGGCCTGGGTGGCCGTCACGCTGGCGCTGATCGGCACCATGGTGCGCTGGTACGAAGGGCACCAGATCGGTCCCGACATCGGCCACATCCCGGTCAGCAACCTGTACGAGGTGTTCGTGCTGTTTTGCTGGCTGACGGCGCTGTTCTACCTGTACTACGAAGAGCACTACCAAACGCGCGCCATGGGCGCCTTCGTCATGCTGGTGGTCAGCGCGGCGGTGGGCTTTTTGCTGTGGTACACGCTGGTGCGCGAGGCGCACGAGATCCAACCCCTGGTGCCCGCGCTCAAAAGCTGGTGGATGAAGCTGCACGTGCCGGCCAACTTCATCGGCTACGGCACCTTCGCGCTGGCGGCCATGGTGGCGTTCGCCTACCTGATCAAGCAGCAGGCCACCGAGACGCGCTGGTACAAGCTGACGCCGATCTGGCTGCTGGGCATGGCGCTGTGCTTCGTGCCGATCGCCTTCCGCCAACGCGGCGTGGGCGAGGCGGGCGGCAGCTATTGGCTGGGCTACGCCATCATTGCCGCGCTGATCGTCGGCGGCATCCTGCTGGGGCGCAAACGCATCGCCGAGCGCCTGCCGGGCTTCGAGGTGCTGGACGACGTGATGTACAAGGCCATCGCCGTCGGCTTTGCCTTCTTCACCATCGCCACCGTGCTGGGCGCCTTGTGGGCCGCCGAGGCCTGGGGCGGCTACTGGAGCTGGGACCCGAAGGAGACCTGGGCCCTGATTGTCTGGCTGAATTACGCCGCCTGGCTGCACATGCGGATGATGAAGGGGCTGCGCGGCACGGTGGCCGCGTGGTGGGCGCTGGCCGGGCTGGCGGTGACCACCTTTGCCTTCATTGGCGTCAACATGTTCCTTTCTGGCCTGCACAGTTACGGCTCGCTGTAACCGGCGCGCCATCGCGGCCGAAACAGCAGATGGTGCATCCAAGGAACTGCCATGCCGATTCGTGACCGCCGCAACGGCTTCGACCATCCCCATTCCC
>JAIUOM010000048.1 GCA_020161215.1 Pseudomonadota bacterium | reverse complement strand
GGGCACCCTGCGCTGGCGGGTCCGCGGGCATTGGAGATGCGGGGGGATGGCCGATTCCATCGTGCTGTCGGTCATCTCAATGCCCCGCTTGATGTGAGGTTGTTTCATCCTCGTCGTTATCGGCCAGTGCGGGCGACGACCAGGCATCGTCGTCGGTGCGCGTCACTTCGGCGGCATCGCGCTTGCGCATCACGACGCGATCTCCCGGTGTGCGATCGAGCAACAGTCTGGTCACATCCGGCCTGGCGTAGTGCCCAGCGGGGTCGGCTGCCGCTTTGGCCAGGGAGATCATCCCCAGATCGATGTTGGCGTAGACCAGGCCTTCCTCGCCTTCCGCAAGAGGCTCACAGATCAGTTGACCATCGGGCGCGTAGATGGTGGCGAATCCGCCGCCGGCCAGAAGGAGTTGTTGCTTGGTGGGGTCTTCTCCACACAGCATTTGCACCATCTCGTCCGACACGGTGGCGCAGGGGGCGATCACGAAACATTGGCCTTCCACCGCGTAGATCTGGCTGGCGGCGTTGTTCACTGCGGCGCCCAGCGCGTGGGCACCGCTGCGGTACAGCGAAAAGCTGGGCCAGGCCGCGATATGCACTTGTTCGTTCTGAGCGTACATGGCGTACTTGGACAAGGGCTGCAAGTGCTCCCAGCAACAAAGAGCGCCGATGCGGCCCAGTTCGGTCTCATACACCGCGAGATCCGTTCCGTCACCTTCTCCGAAGATCGTGCGTTCGACGTGCGTGGGCTTGAGCTTTCTGCGCTGGCCCACGGTCTTGCCAAGTGGGTCGATGATCCATTGGCCCATGTACAGACTTCCGCCGCGTTTCTCGCTGTGGCCCATCACCACCATAATGTGGTGATCCTTGGCAGCCCGTGCGATACGCTGGGCTTGAGGCGAGCCGTATGTCAGCGAGTTGTCGTGATACCGTTGAATGAACTGCATGCCCCACGCGGGCGAGTCGAGCCAAGCGAACCACGGATAGCCCGGCAGCCAGGTTTCTGGGAACGCAATGAGCTTGGCGTCGTTGGATGCGGCTTGTTTGATCAGACCGATGGCCTTGTCAACCGAGGCGTCCAGGTCGAGATAGACCGGCGCCGCCTGAACGGCCGCGACACGGTAGGCGGGATGAGTGACGGACATGGCTTGCTCCTGTTCAGTGATCTGGAGCTTTGATGGTAGGAGTGCATGCCGAAAATGGACTTGCCTGAACGTGCCGTGGTTCTTGACTGAGCGATGCAGGAGTGGATGCAGTTTTCCCTTATTGCCAACCCTTGAGGCCGCGCTAAGCTGACGCCCGTATGCAGGCAACAATGCGTGCTGCATCCCCATGAGAAAGAAAGGATGTGCTTGCGGCGCGTCCAAATCCATTCACTCCTCACACCACGGCTTGGTGTCGCACACCACGAGACACGACGATGTCGACACTGTTATCGACCGCTACGGTAGATCGACGCGAGCGCCTCGCGTACTGGGTCGACATGGTCTGCGACACCTATGTGGAGCTCGAATGCGAGAGTGCCCAAGGCTGTGACACGATTGAAGGTGAAATTTCGTCGGCCACGCTGGCGAGCCTGCAGTTGACGACGGTCACGGCAACCCCGCAGAAAGTCAGGCGCACGTCAGCACGTATCGCCCGCGCGAGCCAAGACTATCTCTTGGTGAGTATCCAAACGCGAGGCGAAGGTCGCGTGCTGCAGGATGGACGCGAGGCGCACTTGCGGCCTGGCGACTTCGCCCTTTATGACAGTACCCGCCCGTACGAGTTGCAGTTCGATGGTGAGTTCCAGCAGTACGTGCTGATGATGCCGGGCCCCTTGTTGCGCAGTTCGCTGCGAAACATTGAGGCGCTGACGGCCACTTCGGTCAGCAGTGAGCGAGGTGCCGGGCAACTGATGGTTGGCATGATCCACACACTGGCGCGCGATGCAGACATGCTGGCACCGGCCTCGGCAACTGCAGTCGCTGACGGCGTGATCAGTATCGTGATCGCTGGTCTCTCCACACTGCCGGTGGCACGGCAGCAGTCGATCTCGCAACTTGTCGGCTACCACCGGGAACAGATCAAGGCGTGCGTGCGTGCGCATTTGCGCGAACCTTCCATGAGCGTGGGCACGATTGCTGCGCTGCTGCGCTTGTCGCCCAGCACCTTGTATCGGGTCTGGGCGGGGGAGCCGTGCACCTTGGCCGAATGGATTTGGATTCAACGCCTTGGCGCCACTCGCCGCGACCTGAGCGATCCGACGCTTGCTGGGTGCGGCATCAGTGAAATTGCCTACTCCTGGGGTTTCAACGATGCCGCCCACTTTAGCCGTGCTTTCAGGGCGCGCTTTGGCTGTACGCCGCGCGAGTACCGCGCCCAGCAGCATGTGCACGGCGTGGAGGATAAAGACACCGGAGCGATCTGATACCGATTGGCGTTCAAACCACAAGAACCGTTCAGGCTGAGCTTGTCGAAGCCCGGGACAGCGTTTCGACAAGCTCAACGCGAACGGTTGATATTTTTGAACGCCTTTTGGTATGAGTCACTGCATTGCGCTGGGTCTGCTGGTTCATACCCTGCGCAGCGCGCCAACTGCAGGCCTTTGCTGAGCACTGGCGCTCGCCGGCGGTAAACGCCTTTCGCTTTCAAGACGCCTTTGACAACCACCACCCGCAGTACGCCAGCGACGTCGGCATCGCGCCGAGCCCCAAGCTGGCCGAACGCGTGCGCCAGCGCCTGGCCCACATCCACCCCGACCCGAGCGAGCTGAAACGCGTCTACCAGGCCGAACAGACCGCCATCACCCACGCCGACTACCTGGCCAACCTGCAACCGCAGTCGCTGCCTGGGTCATCGACATGCCCGCCATCATTGGCCTGCTGCGGCAGCGCCTGCCCGCCGACACCGTGGTCACCAACGGCGCCGGCAACTTTGCCAGTTGGGTGCACCGCTTCTGGCGCTTTCACGGCCTGGCCAAAGGGCACAAGACCCAGCTGGCGCCCACTGGCGGCGCTATCGGCTACGGCGTGCCAGGGGGCTGGGCGCGGCCATCGCCACCGGGCGTATGGTGTTCACCATTGCCGGTGAGGCTTTTTTTGATGAACGAGCCGGATCTGGCCACCGTCATGCAGCACGGCGCCAAAAACCCTGGAGCGCGAGTTTCCGGCCCACGTCAGCGGCACCGAGCTGCGCAACCCCGATTTCGTCGCCCTGGCCCGTGCCTACGACTATGCCGGCGAGCGCGTCACCCGCACCGAGGATTTCGAGGCCGCTCTGCTGGCCGCACTGGCACGCGAGCAGGGTACGCTGATCGAAATTCCTCTCGACGCCGAGGTCATCACCACCCGCGGCACGCTGAGCGCGATCCGCGAACAGGCGCTGGCCCGGCAACGTTGATGCTTTGGTTTTTGTAGCGGCTCAGGATGTACTGGCGCCGGCCCAACACTCAAAACACTGAAAATTTGGGGCAATCAGATCGGGGTTGCCCAAGAAAAAGCCGGCGTGAAGCCGGCTTTCTTTTGTCTGCCACACCAGGCTGAGGTGGCCTGGTGACGGCGACAAGCGGATCAGGACAGATGCGCGTTGATCAGCTTGGTCATCTCGAACATCGTGACCTGGGGCTTGCCGAAGATCACCTTCAACTTGGCGTCGGCGTTGATGTTGGTGCGCTTGGTGGCGTCTTGCAGCTTGTTGGCCTTGATGTATTCCCACACCTTCTTGGTCACTTCGGTGCGCGGGATGGCCTTGGCACCAATCACGGCGGCCAGCGCCGGGCTGGGGGTCATGGCCTTCATGAAGGCGGGGTTGGGGGTGCGTTTCTTGGCCGGGGCCGCTTTCTTGGCCGGAGCGGCGGTCTTGGCGGGGGCGGCGGCCTTCTTGGCCGGTGCAGCTTTCTTCGCAGTTGCCATGATTCGGAATCCTCTTTATGGGTCGCTTGGAGAGAGTGGGCCAGCTCGACTTTTCTCATCCCGCTGGCTGACCGCGATGCTACTGGATAAGGAGCACCTCTCCAAGGGAAAAATGCGCGGTTTTCCCAGGTAATGTGGCTTTTTTGCGGGTACTTCGCGCGCTGGCATCCTCTCGGGGATGGGCGCAAACCTCAGGCTGCACCACAGCAGGGCGCGCCAAGCTCGCGTGAACGCTGGATTTTAGCGTCGCCGGGCTTGGGTATCCTCGTGCTTTTGGACGTTTTCACGAGGAAATTTCAAGCATGACCGCTCCTGTTGCATTCGCCACCAGCGACCTGTGCGACGCGCACGAGGGCGACGCCAGCGCGGCGCTGCGCGTGCTGCCGCCGGTGTTCCGCGATTTCGGCCCCATCCGCTCTTTCAGCGGCCCGGTGCACACCGTGCGCGCGCCGGAAGACAACTCGCGTGTGCGCGAAGCCGTGAACAGCCCGGGGCAGGGGCGTGTGCTGGTGGTGGACGGCGGCGGTTCGCTGCGCCGCGCCCTGGTCGGCGGCAACCTGGCCACGGCCGCGGCCCAGAACGGCTGGGCCGGCATCGTGGTCGATGGTTGCGTGCGCGACGTGGTCGAGCTGCGCGCGGCGGGCGTGCCGGTGCGCGCGCTGGCGCTCACGCCGCTGCGCACCGCCAAGCGCGGCGAGGGTCAGGCCGGCGAGCCGATCGCCCTCCAGGGCGTGCCGGTGCGCCCCGGCGACTGGCTCTACGCCGACGAGGACGGCACGGTGCTGGCGGCCAAGGCACTGGTTTGAAAGATCGTAATTTGCTACTGTTACGATAGCTTCTCAGGAAGTATCCGCGCCGACTACTGGCCAATCAGGCGCTGAATCGGAGAGGGAGTCAGGCCGACCGGCGTTCGTCCATCCGGTCGCGCCGCGCCAGGGCAGGGAACAGCCACACCCAGCCCACCGCCACGGCCAGGGTGCCCACGCCGCCCAGCACCGCGGCGCCCACCGGCCCCAGCAGAGCGGCGGTGGCACCGGATTCAAATTCGCCCAGCTGGTTGCTGGCGCCGATGAAGATGGCGTTGACGGCGCTGACGCGCCCGCGCATGGCGTCGGGGGTTTCCAGCTGCACCAGGGTCTGGCGGATCACCACGCTGACCATGTCGGCCGCGCCCGACACCGCCAGCGCCGCCAGCGACAGCCAGAAGCTGCGCGACAAGCCGAACACCACCATGCACAGCCCGAACACGCCCACGGCCACCAGCAGGGTGCGGCCGATGCGGCGCGCCGGCGGGCGGCGGGTGAGCCACAGCGACATCGCCAGCGCCCCCACGGCCGGCGCGCTGCGCAGCAGGCCCAGGCCCCAGGGGCCGGTGTGCAGGATGTCCTTGGCAAAAATAGGCAGCAAGGCCACCGCGCCGCCCAGCAGCACGGCAAACAGATCCAGCGAGATGGCGCCCAGCACCGGTTTGCGCGAGAAGATGAAGCGCACGCCGGCCAGCAGGGTGTCCAGGCTGGGCGGCTCGCGCCGTGGCGCCAGATGCTGGTAGCGCACCCGGGCCATCAGCGCCGAGGCGGTGCCCGACAGCAGCACGCAGCTGGCGTAGACCACGCCGGCGTCCAGCGCGAACAGCGCGCCGCCCAGGGCCGGCCCGCCGATCACCGCCGCCTGCACGCCCGAGGCGCTGAAGGCCATGGCGCGCGGCAACAGCTCACCGGGCACCAGCAGTGGCGTCAGCGCCTGCTGCGCCGGCATCTGGAACGCCCGCACGCCGCCCAGCACCAGCGATACGCCCAACAGCAGGGTGCGTGAATCGGCGCCCAGCGCGTGCGCCGCCAGCAGCGTGATCGCAACGCCGGTGACCACCATCTGGCAGACGGAGATGATGCGCCCGCGGTGCCGTTGATCGGCCATCTGGCCGCCCGGCAGGGCCAGCAGCAGCGCCGGCACGAACTGGAACAGCCCGACCAGGCCCAGATCCCAGGCGCTGCCGGTCAGCTCGTACATGCGCCAGCCGATGGCCAGCATCAGCATTTGCGAGCTGGCGCCGCTCCACAGCCGCGACCACCACAGGCGCATGAAGGAGCGGTGCGCGCGCAGGCCATTCGGGCTGGGGCTGTCGGGTGGGGGCATGGGGTTCAGAGGTAGCGCAACTCGCGGTTGATGGCGGCCGCCGTCTTCAGCAACTGCGGCACCAATTGGCGCAGCACGTCGTCGAGCTGCCAGCGCGGGGTGGGCACGGCGATGTTGACGGCGGCCAACGGTGCGCCGCGCATGTCCAGCAGCGGCGCGGCGACCGAGATGTCGCCGATGAAGGCTTCCTGCGCGTTCAGCGCGTAACCCAGCGCCCTGGCTTCGTCCAGCGCGCGGCGCAAGCTGGGCAGGGCGGTGACGGTGAACGGTGTCATGGCGCTGCGCCGCGCCGCCTTCAGCCGTGCCAGGGCGTCGGCCGGCTCCAGGCACGCGTAGATGGCCCGCCCGGCGGCGGTGCAAAAGGCCGGCAGGCGCGAGCCGACGTGCAAGTCCACGCTGACGGCGTGCAGGCTGGGATAACGCGAGACGTAGACGATGTCGTCGCCTTCCAGCTCCATCAGGTTGACGGTTTCGCGCGTGGCACGGTTCAGCGCCTCGAGGTGTGGGCGGGCGTGGTCGCGGAACTGGTGCGTGGCCAGCACCGTGTGGCTGAATTCCAGCATGCGCCCCGACAGGCGCAGCGCCTTGCTGCCAGTGTCCTGCCGCAGATAGCCCAGCACGCGCAAGGTGTGCGCAATGCGTTGCACACTGCTGCGGTCCAGGCCGGAGCGCGCGGCCAGCTCGGTCAGCCCGAGCGGGCAGCCGGCCTGGTTCAGGGTTTCCAGCAGTTGGAAACACTTGGCCACCGAGTTCAGAAACAGCGGGCTGCCGTCGCCTCCGGCCTGGGGTCGGGTTGGCGGCGGCAGGGCGGCGGCCCCGGAGTCTTCAGCGGGCGGTGGCAAGGGGGCCATACAGGTCGGGCCGGCGGTCGCGCCACCAGGGAAATTGCTGGCGCGCGGCCGTCACGGCGTCCAGATCGACCTGGGCGGTGAGAAGCTGCGCCACCTGGGTGCCGGCTTCGGCGGCGATCATGCCGCGCGGGTCCACCACCATGCTGCGGCCCAGGTGGTGGCTGCTGCCCTCGATGCCGACGCGGTTGCAGGCCAGCACCCAGACGCCGTTTTCGTAGGCCCGCGCGCGCAGAGGCACCTCCCAGATCGAGCTGCGCTGGGCTGGGTCGGCGTAGGTGGAAAAACTGATCGGCATCACGATCAGCTCGGCGCCCCGCAACGCCAGCGCGCGCGAGGCCTCGGGGTAGAGCCGGTCGTTGCAGATCTGCACGCCGATGCGGGTGCCGGCGATGGCGTAGGTGTCGAGCCGGTCCCCGGGCGCGAAATAGAATTTCTCGAAACTGCCGGTGCCGCCCGGTCCGTCGGTGGGGAAGTAGGCCGGGATGTGCGTCTTGCGGTAACGTCCCACCGGCTGGCCCTGCTCGTCGTAGAGAAAGGCGCTGTTGAACCAGCCGTCGTCGGCGCGTTCGGCGAAAGGCAGCACCAGGGCCATGCCATGGCGCCGCGCCTTCTCGCGCAGGCCGCGCAGCAGCGGGGCGTCCTCGCGCAGGAACCAGGCGTCGAAATCCTGCTGCTGCAAGCGATTGGCGAAGAAGGGCGTCAGGAACAGCTCGCAAAACGTGAGCAGGCGCACCTGCTGGCGCGCGGCTTCGTCGAGCAGGGCGTGGGCGGTTTCGGCGGCACTGTCGAGGTCGGTGACGCTGCCGGTCTGGGCGGCGGCCAGGGTCAGGAGACGGGGCATGGATTTCTCCTAGTTTATTGCTATGCAATATTACGATATTGCGTGGTGAGCGCCTGAGCCCCTAGAGTCCGGGGCAAGAACCGGCCATCGGCCGGCCCGAAAGATGTTCCGGAGAACCCGATGCGCCGTCGCTCCCTGCTCCTCACCCCCGCCGCACTGGCCGTCAGCCCGTTCGGCTTGGCCCAGACCAACGCCTGGCCGAGTCGCCCGGTGCGCATGATGATCGGCTACCCGGCCGGTGGCAGCACCGACGTGGCCGGCCGCTTGCTGGCCGAGCCTCTGGGCGCGCGTCTGGGTCAGGCGGTGGTGGTCGACAACCGCGGCGGTGCTGGCGGCACCATCGCCGCCGGCAGCGTGGTGCGGGCCGAGTCGGACGGCTACACGCTGCTGCTGGCGGCCTCGCCCGAGGTGTCGATTGCCCCCATCGCCATGCGGGCCATGCCCTACGATCCGGTGAAGGACTTGCAGCCGATCACGCTGGTGGGGCAAGTGCCGTTTTTCCTGGTGGTCAATCCGGCGCTGCCGGTGAAGACGCTGGAGGAGTTCATCGCCTACGCCAAGGCGCACCCGGGCGAGTTGAACTACTCCTCGTTCGGCAAGAACACCTCCAACCACCTGGCCGGGGAGTTGTTCAAGTCGCTCACGGGCATCAAGACCGTGCATGTGCCATACAAGGGCAGTGGCCCTTCCATCGTCGACCTGATCGCCGGCCAGGTGCAGTACACCTTCGACACGCCGCCGGCGGTGCTGGCCCACGTGCGTTCGGGCAAGTTGCGCGCGCTGGCCGTGGCCGCGCCAAGCCGGCTGGCCGGCGCGCCTGACGTGCCCACCTTCGCCGAGGCTGGGCTGCCGGCCTTCACGGGCGGCACCTGGTTTGGTTTGTTCGCGCCGGCCAAAACACCGCGCGCCATCATCGACCGGGTGAATGCCGACACCGTGGCGGTGCTGAAAACTCCCGAGTTCGCCAAGACCTTCGCCGAAAAAGGCATCATGGCCTCGCCACAGACACCCGAGGAGTTTGGCCGCTTCGTGCAGGCCGAGGTGACGAAGTGGAGGGAGCTGGCGGCCAAGGTCGGCATCGTCGCGGAGTAAGCGGGCCATCACCATGCGCACCTTGCTGACCCATGCGACGCTGATCGATTGCGTCGAACCCACGCCTCAGCCCGACAGCGCGGTGCTGATCGAGGACGGGCGTATCGCCGACATCTTCCCCGCGGGCAACGTGCCAACCGTGGACGACGCCGAGGTGGTGGACCTGGCCGGTGCGTACCTGCTGCCCGGCCTGTGGGACGTGCACATCCACCCCGATTACCTGTCGCTGGCCGACGCTCCGCTGGCCGAGCAGGTGACCCTGTTTGGTCACCGCCTGCAGGCCGCGTTGCTGGATTCGGGCATCGTTGGCCTGCGCTGCGCCGGCACGCACAGCTACATGGACGTCGCTTGGAAGCGCGCCTTCGACTCCGGCCAGCACCTGGGGCCCAGGCTGTTCGCGGCCGGCCACTTCCTGACCACCACGGGCGGGCATTTCCTGACCTCGGGCCACGCGCTGGAGGTGGACGGGCCGTACGGCTTCGTGCACGCCATCCGCGAGCAGATCAAGCACGGCGTCGATCACATCAAGCTGAACCTGTCGGGCGGCATTCTCGGCCCGGCCTGGGATCTGCACCGCCACTCCTTCCTGCTCCCGGATGAGCTGAAGGCCGCCTTCGACATCTGCAAGCTGCGCGAATTCAAGGTCATGGCGCACGCCACCAACCCCCAGGCCGTGAAGGCTGCCATCCAGTTGGGCGCGCACAGCATCGAGCATGGCTACATCCTGGACGACGAGTGCATCGAGCTGTTCCTGAAGCATGGGACCTGGTACGTGCCTACTTTGTCCATCAGCCACCTGACCCCCACCCAGGCCACCAACGACTGGGAAAAGCGCTGGGTGAAGAACCGCAATCTGGCGCACTCGTTGTGCTGCCGGGCCGAAGCGGCCTCGGACACGCACCAGGCTGGTTTCATCAAGGCGCTGAAGGCTGGGGTGAAGATGGCCCTGGGCTCGGACATTCGACCGTTGAAGGACGCGGCCCTGCTGGAGCTGGGCCTGTGGGTGCGCGACGGCGCCACGCCATGGCAGGCTCTGGTGGCAGCCACCCGGCACGGCGCGGCGGTGTGCGGCGTGGGCGATGAGTTAGGCACCGTTGAGCGCGGCAAGATCGCCGATCTGATCGTGGTCGGCGGCAACCCGCTGGAAGACATTCACAACGTACGGCGTCTGCAACTGGTGCTGAAGGACGGGCGCATCGTCTCGGACAAACGCCAGCGCCGGCCATGACATGAGTTCCATTGCCGAGACCCGTCCCCGCGTGGCCGTGATCGGCGCCGGGGTGGTAGGGGCCAGCATCGCGCTGGCACTGCGCAAGCGCGGAGCGCGGGTGACGCTGATCGACCGCGATGAGCCCGGCCGTGGCTGCAGTTTTGGCAACTCGGGCGCCATCAGCCCCGGCTCGGTGGCGCCCCTGGCCATGCCCGGGGTGTTGGCCTCGGTCCCCGGCATGCTGCTGGACAAGGAAAGCCCCTTGCACCTGCCCTTGGGCTACCTGCCGCGCGCGCTGCCGTGGTTGCTGGACTTCGTGGCCTCGGCCAGGCCGGCGCGGGTCGAGGCGGCGGCGGCCCGGCTGGCCGCGCTGCATCAGGGCGCCATCGAGGCGCATAAGGCCATGACGCGTGAACTCGGCGTCCCCGAGCTGCTTCTGTGCCGTGGCCACCTGCACCTGTACCCGGACGAACAGGCGCTGGCCAAGGACGCCGGCGGCTGGCGCTTGCGCGAGGCTTACGGCTTTCACCCCGAGCGCCTGGAGCGCGCCGATATCGAGGCACTGGAGCCGGGCATGGCGCCGCGCTACCGCGTGGGGATCTACCTGGCCGACCACGCCACCATCTTGAACCCGTTTCGCTACGTGCAGGCCATGGCCCGGGCTTTCGTGGCGGCGGGTGGCGAGTTGGCGCGGGCCGAGGTCGCGGCCCTGCGCCGCTCGAACGACGTTTGGCAGCTACAGGGACCGGGCCTGGCCGGCGACGCGGAGTTCGACGCCGTGGTGGTGGCCGCCGGTGCCTGGTCGCGCACGTTGCTGGCGCCGCTCGGTGTGCGTCTGGCGCTGGAGAGCCAGCGCGGCTACCACCTGCAGTTCGAGGGCGGCGCAGGCACCGTCTCGCGCACCGTGGTGCTGGCCGACCGCAAGGTCTTTGTCACGCCCATGGAGGAAGGGCTGCGCGTGGGCGGCACGGTGGAAATCGGCGGCTTGACGGCGCCGCCCGACCCGCGCCGCGCGGCCGTGCTGGAGCGCATCGCGCGCGAGAGTTTCAGTGGCCTGGAAGGCCTGCCGACCCGCAGCTGGATGGGGCACCGCCCGTGCATGCCCGACTCCGTGCCGGTGGTCGGCCCGGCTCCTGGGCAGGCCGGGCTGTGGCTGGCCACCGGCCATGGGCACCTGGGGTTGACCGATTCATTGAATACCGCCGAGCGCCTATGCGCCGAAATGCTGGGACCGACGGCGGGGGCCTGAGCGGTGCTATTTCCTGGACCCCGGGGGTACCCTCCGCGCCAGGCGCCAAGCCGCCCGCGAGGGCAAGGTGGCCAGCAGTACGCCGGCCAGGGCGATGGCGAAGGCCATCAGCTGCAGGCCGCCCAGCTGCTCGCCCAGCACGCCCACGCCGACCAGGGCGGCGCTGATTGGCAGCATGACGGTGAACACGCCGGCCTGCGCGGCGGGCACGCTTTTCAGGCCCGTCATCCACAGCCATACGGTCCACATGCAGGCGGCCAGGGCATAGAACACCAGCAGCACCCAGGTGCCGCCCCGCACGGCGCCGAAGTCAAAGCCCCAGGCCAGCCACAGCCCTGCCGGCGTGGCCAGTGCGAAGCCCCACAGATTGATCAGCGCGGAGATGCGGCGCGGCGTCAGGCTGCCGGTAAGCTTCTTGCCGATCACCGCGTAGCTGGCTTCGCACAGCACGGCGCCGATCAGCAGCAGGTTGCCCAGCCAGCTCAAATTCTGAGCCGAATCGGCCCCGGAGGCTGTGCCGACACCCCCATGAAGCTGCGAATTCGATAGCGAAAGCAGCCCGATGCCCAGCACCGCGCAGGCCACTCCGGCCCACACCCGGGACGGCACTTGTTCGCGCAGGAACAACCACGACAGCACCGCCACCGCCGCCGGAATGGCGGCCATGATCACCCCGGCCGAAACGGCGGTGGTCAACTTGACGCCCGAGATCATGCACAGGGTGAACAAGAAATTGCCCAGGAACGATTCCAGGAACAGCAGGCGCCGGGTTTGTGGCGTCAACGGTGGCTCGTCGGCCGGTTTTTTCAGCCAGCGCCACATGGCCAACCCACCGATGCCAAAGCGCAGCCAGGCCAGCAGCAGCACCGGGAAGATCGCCGCCAGCGGCTTGGACAGCGCCACGTAACTGCCCACCAGGGACATCGAAAGCGCCAGGCAAGCGTAGGCCAGCGGGCGCTGCAGGGCAGGCGGTGAAGCAGGCAAGGGCAGGGTGGCCACGAGGGCGTGGGGCTTGGTACGCTCGGCATCATGCCTGACGCCGCCCAGGGCCGACCCGGCCCGCTGCACCTGCGTTGCGTGTTCGTCTACGGCACCTTGCGCGCCGGCCAAGCCAACGACATCACGCGCCTGGCGCCCGCGCCGCGCCTGCTGGGCACGGCCCGCGTGCGCGGCCGCCTGTACCACCTGGGCGGCTACCCGGGCCTGGTGCTGGGCGGCGCCGGCTGGGTGCATGGGGAGGTCTACGCCGCTCGGCCGGCGCTGGAGGTGCTGCTGGAAGAGATCGAGATGATCTACCCGCCGCAAAGCGACGAATACACCAAGCGCCAATTGCGGGTGGAGGTGGCCCTGGTCGCCGGTGGCCGCGCCGAACTGAGCTGCTTGTGCTACGCCTACAACCCGGTTCACTTGCAGGGCGCGCCGCGAATTCCCGGTGGGGATTGGGTGAACAGGGAGGGAGAGGTTGGTCCATGAAAATCAATCCCACAATATAAAATTAAAGTCTGTTGCAGTGCGGCAAATTTTCTCAATATGGGAAATAAAATTTTGTATTGAGAAATGAATGATTTAACTTATTGATTTAAAAGAATAAAATTTTTGTCTTGTATAAGACATAAGAATGATTTGAGGTCTTATACAAGAGTTAGAATAGCCCTCAACGGAAGCCGATCTTGGCCCCGCCGCCGTCCGCAAGGGCCGCCTTTCGTACCGATTCACCTTCTCTCTCTCTCTTCTCTTAGGAGCTTTTCATGCCGAACAACAACGAGCAACTCAGCCGCGAACAGCAGATCGCCGCGCTGGAAAAAGACTGGGCCACCAACCCCCGCTGGAAGGGCGTCAAGCGCGGCTACAGCGCCGCCGACGTGGTGCGTCTGCGCGGCAGCCTGCCGATCCAGCACACGCTGGCCACGCGCGGTGCCGAAAAGCTGTGGGGCCTGGTCAACGGCGAAGCCAAGAAGGGCTACGTCAACGCCTTTGGCGCCATCACCGCCGGTCAAGCCATGCAACAGGCCAAGGCCGGCCTGGAGGCGGTGTACCTGTCGGGCTGGCAGGTCGCCGCCGACGGCAACACCTCCGAAACCATGTACCCCGACCAGTCGCTGTACGCCTACGACTCGGTGCCCACCATGGTGCGCCGCATCAACAACACCTTCAAGCGCGCTGACGAGATCCAGTGGAGCCGTGGCGTGGGCCCTGGCGACAAGGACTTTGTCGACTACTTCCTGCCGATCGTGGCCGACGCCGAAGCCGGCTTCGGTGGCGTGCTGAACGCCTTCGAGCTGATGAAGAACATGATCCAGTCGGGCGCGGCCGGCGTGCACTTCGAAGACCAGCTGGCCGCCGTCAAGAAGTGCGGCCACATGGGTGGCAAGGTGCTGGTGCCCACGCAAGAAGCTTGCGAGAAGCTGATCTCCGCCCGCTTTGCAGCCGACGTGATGGGCGTGCCCACCATCATCCTGGCCCGCACCGACGCCGAGGCCGCCAACCTGATCACCAGCGACCATGACGCCAACGACAAGCCCTTCCTGACCGGCGAGCGCACGCAAGAAGGCTTCTACCGCGTCAAGAACGGTCTGGAGCAAGCCATCAGCCGCGGTGTCGCCTACGCCCCCTACGCCGACCTGGTGTGGTGCGAGACCGGCGTGCCCGACATCGGCTTTGCCCGCGAGTTCGCCCAGGCCGTGCACGCCGCCAGCCCCGGCAAACTGTTGTCCTACAACTGCTCGCCCTCGTTCAACTGGAAGAAAAACCTCAACGACAGCCAGATCGCGACCTTCCAGGAAGACCTGTCCGCGCTGGGCTACAAGTACCAGTTCATCACGCTGGCCGGTATCCACGTCAACTGGTACCGCACGTTCGAATTCGCCAAGGCCTACGCCGGCGGCGAGGGCATGAAGCACTACGTCAACATGGTGCAAGAGCCCGAGTTCAAGGCGCGCGAGGCAGGCTACACCTTCGTGTCGCACCAGCAGGAAGTCGGCGCCGGTTACTTCGACGACGTCACCACCGTCATCCAGGGCGGCTCCTCCAGCGTCAAGGCGCTGACAGGCTCGACCGAAGAAGAGCAGTTCCACTGAACCGCTTGATCTGGTTTCGGAGGCGCTGACGGTCGGCGCTCCCGGTCCCACCCCAAAAAAGCCACGGCATGCCGTGGCTTTTTTGCGTTTTCCGTGGCTATGCCGGCGCCGGTAAATCCTGAATAGCTATTGAAACTGTAGTAAAAAAAGCTTGCGGTTGCCGAGGGCTCTCTTCGCTTCGGCCGCCCCGTCAGACCAAATGGGGCGCTGGGCAGCCCAAGGCCCCCGCCGTGCGCGACAGGCGCGCCCGCGGTGGCGCGGTGTGTTCGCGCCTCCTGGCGGCCGCTAGGTTGGCGGCCCGCGGAGGCGGGCAGCCTGCCGCGCCCTTGAAACGGCCACCGCGCGGGCGGCCCCGTCCGGATACCGCCGAAGTGTCGCTGCGCGGGCACTTCCGTTGTCCCTTCGTCGGTTGGCTGACCAGAAAGCGCGGACATCCAGACCCACGTGTCTTGGCCTCAAGGCGGCCGCAGTGCTGTCGCGCGTGCGCTGGAGCCGCCACATCCCACGCCTTGCTGTGCCATCTCGCCTGTGTGCCGGGGAGGAGATTTTGAATTTATAGAAAAAATTAATGTTCATAGAAATACGGGTTGGCTGTGATTTTCTTGTGATGAATGAATGGTGCGTGAATTCGGGCTGTGTTACGTCTTTGTATGACAGGGTTGTAAATAAATAGAAAAAATTAACCAAATCAATGATTTGAAAGATTTTTGAATTGACGTCTTCAATAAATATCTTTCATCAAACTGACAATAAACTGTCAAATTAATAAGATATTTTAATTTATCGGGTTGAAATGGCCTTGAACGCGACCAAATCCCCTGAATAGGGTAGATCAATAAAAAATATGAAGTTTCCCGGTGTAATGCAAAGTCCTTGTCTGGCTTGCTGCATGATTCGTTCACCTAAACAGAGTTAAGCGCATTCAAAAAGAGTGCCGAAGCAAGAAGAGATCGATTTTTTGCGCAGTGCACGGCCCTCAATAATGATTTGAATACACCCTGCACCAAGTTACACCGGTTGCTTTCATGGAACACAAGAATCAAACAGACCACCCGACGGACAGTGCGGAGCACACGCTGATGTCTGCATTGCTTCGGGTGATTTATGAGCGCCGGCGTTTATGGCCGCCCGACAACAGCTCTTTTGTGGCTTGTGTCGGTTTGTTGGGGTGGTTGCCGTTTGCGTATGTGCCGCCGTCCCAGGCGGTTGAAAAATTGATGGACTGGATGTGGTTGAGTGGTTTGCACGAAATTCAACCGCGCCACCGCGATTCCGCGGGCGCCTTTCGGGTAGGGGATCAATTGGCCATCGACGCTTATGCCATCGGCGTGACCGAGGGGGTCTTCTCGATAGACCGATTCATATCGGTGCAGTGGCTGAACAAACCGGGCGTATCGGCGTGGGAAATGGATGAGTTGATCAGCCTGCAAACCCTGGGGCGCCGCCATGGGGCGTTGCTGGGCAGTGTGGTGGTGGAGAACGGCCGTGCCATTCGAGGCCGGTTGGAAGGGGTGGGGCTGATCGAGCAGGTGCGAAACGGCCATGTGGGGCCTTCCTGTGATGGCGTCGAGTTGAGTGGCGCCGTCGGCGGAGGACAGGTTTTCAGGGGCAAGGCGCCGAACGGCGTGTTCTCGGCAAATCAGCGCAAAAAAGCCGGCTGGAAAACCAAGTCCGACTTGCAGAAGAACGCCAAGGTGCGACGAACCACGTCGCACGACATGGTGCTCACCGGAGGGGGCGATGAACTGGCCAGAGAGTAACCGCTTGAACCTGGGGCGCCGAGTGGCGGCTGTCATCGCCTGGGTGCTGTGTTCGACGCAAATCGCGTTTCCGCCGCCGGAATAGGTGTGCCGGGAAGGCGTTCAGAAGTTCGTCATGGAAATAAGACCTTGAAACGCGATGGACCATGTTTCATGTCCCCGGTGTCAAGGTCTGCGAAGCGCTCGAAGGAGCCGATCTCCAAATCAATCGTAAAAGGAGGATTGATATCAACAGAAAGAAAATTATTCATCATCATCACATTTTTTTTTGCTGAAACAGCAGCTTGTTTTTTTAATTGGAGTTCAATTTTATGTTCAAGAAAGCAATGATTGCCGGCGTTGTCGCGCTGGTTTCGGTGGGTGCCAATGCTGCAACCGCCAATTTGACCGTCACCGGTACCATCACCCCGGAAGCGTGTGCTATTGCCCTGACTGGTGGGGGTTTGGTGGACTATGGCAGTCTGTCTTCTCAAACGGTCAAAGGTTACGGTTCCTACTACGGCACGGATTACGCAGCTCCGGCGAAAACGATCGGGTTGGCGGTGACTTGCTCGGCTCCGACTGCCGTATCTCTGGCTTGGACCGATAACCGGGCCTCGTCCAAGATGGCCTTCGATGCTTACGACGCTGTCCGCTTCGGCTTGGGTCTGTCTGGTTCCGCCAAAATCGGTGCGTACGCCTTGGCTTTCGGTCAAGATGGCGGCAGCACGACCTACGTCGCGACGACAGGTGGCGCGGCCACGGCGCCTGCTGGTTACCTGGTTCGCCCCAAGGGCAGCGTCGCCGGGACGGCATGGGCAGCCCCGACCGGTCTTGATGGCGGCTATTTCAACCCTGCAAATTCTGTCGGTATCAAGCACGCCGCCGCCGACACGGCGCCGCCCGCCTTGGTTGCATGGAATAGCACTGTCTCCGTCGGGGCACTGTTCAACAAGGCTCTCGTAGACACCGCCACCAGCGTCATCACGCTGGACGGCTCTGCCACGGTTGCCGTTGAGTACATCTGATTGATGGGAGGCTGCCCCTGCGAAAGCCGGGGCGGCTTTTTTGACCATGCCGAAATCATTCATTTTTCCTCTATGGCGCGGCTTCCTGGGTTGCTGCATCACCGCATTTTTTTCCACTGCCGTGCAGGCTACCGGCGTGCAGCCCGACACCACCATCGTGCTGTTGTCCGCAGGCGAAGGCCAGACGCAGATGGCCGTCAAGAACACCGAAACCCTGCCGCTGCTGATGAATGTGGCGGTGCAGGACTTGCCTGGCAGCGAGTCGCTGACCGTGCTGCCCCTGCCGCAGGTGTCGCGCCTGGAGCCGAATGGGCGCCAGGTGGTGCGCTTCGTGCTCACCGAGCCGGCCGGCGGCATCAGCAAGCAGTACCTCAAGCGGGTCAGCTTCGAGGGGATTCCGCCCAGGAATCCCGAGGAAGGCAAGGCCAAGATCACCCTCAACGTGCGTCAGACCATTCCGATGGTGATTTCGCCCAAGGGCCTGGAACAGCACCCCGAGCCCTGGCGCAAGCTGGAGATCGTGCGCGCGGGCGCCGACGCCCTGCAGGTGCGCAACGACAGCCCCTTCGTGGTGCGCATGAAGGCCGACGCGCAGCTCAAGCCCATGAACGCCGAGGTGGCCTTGCTGAAGGACAGCTACGTGCTGCCGGGCGAGAAGGTGACCGTGACGCTGCCCAAGGACGTGAAGGCGGCGCAGGTGCAGGCCGTGCGCATCTTCCCGGCCTCGCCCTGGGGCTTTGCGGTGGAACCGTACGAAATCAAGGTGTCGGACAACGCCGCCACAGCTTCTTGACGCGCGTGGCCGGCGCCCCGGTGCCTGCCACGCGTTCCGAACCCATTTTTTCCATTCAGCACAGCGGGGGGTCGCTTGAGGAAGACACTCACTGCGTCGCGAAAAGCGGCGCCCAAGGTTCATCGTTTGCGCACGCCGCTCAAGTGGATGCTGCTGGTGGCTGCGCCGTGTTGTGCACTGGCGCAGGGGCAGGGGGCGTCGGTGCCGCCGGCTTCCCCCGTGCCCTCCACCGGGCAGCCGCCCTTGCCCGCACCGGTGCAGGTGGCCGCCGGCCAGACGCAGTGGGCGCAGTTTGACCCCGAACTGCTGAAGGAGCGGGGCCTGAGCCCGCGCGTGGGCGAGTACTTTCGCCACGGTGCGCGCTTTCAGCCGGGTGCGCAGTCGGCGGGCTTCATCCTGAACGGGGTGGAGCTGGGCCGCAAGCGGGCCAGTTTCAGCCCGGTGGGGGCGCTGTGCTTCACGCCCGAGCTGGTGCGCGCGCTGGGCCTGAAGTCGGTGCAGGACCAGGTCCAGGACAGGCCGGGCATGCGGGCCGATGAACCGTGCCCGGATTACCGCGATTTCTCCCCGCGCACCGTGGTGGTGCTGCGGCCCAACGAAGGCCTGGTGGAGCTGACGGTGCCGCCAGAAGATGTGATGCCTCTGCTGCGCGCCCAGGGCACCGAGACCGGCGGCGCTGGCGGCTTGTTCAATTACCGTGGCTACGCCTACCAAAGCCGTTTTGGCGGCGGGCAGACGACGAACAACTACTACCTGGACACCGAGCTGGGCTTTAACCTGGACGACTGGATCGTGCGGGCGCGCCAGATCTACACGGCCGGCGATAGCGGCGGGCGCTGGGTTTCGCAGTCGGCCTACGCGCAAAAGACCTTTGCCGAGCAGCAGCAGGTGCTGCAAGCCGGGCGCACCAGCACCATCAACCCACTGTACGGGGGCATCCCCATCACCGGCGCGCAGTGGTTTCCCGAGCGCGGTCTGCGCCGGGCGCGCAGTTTCCCGATCAACGGCGTGGCCGGAACCCGCGCGCGGGTGGAGGTGCGCCAGGCCGGCGTGCTGCTGGTGTCCACCGTGGTGCCGCCGGGGCCTTTCACGCTGACCGACTACCCGTTGAACAACTTCGGCGTGGACCTGCAGGTGCGGGTGATCGAGGAAACTGGCAGCGAACAGCTGATCACGGTACCGGCCTCGTCGTTGCTGCTGGCGGCCGACCACACGCAGAACGCCGGCCTGTCGGTGGCCGCCGGCCAGTTGTGGGACCAGGCCAGCGTGCGCCGCTACCGGCAGGTGGCATTGGCCAGCGGCAGCTATGGCTGGAGCTGGGGGCCGGCCGGCGGTTCGGTGGGGGCTTTGCTGGCCGAGAACTACGCCTCGGCCGGCGTGGCGGCGAATTGGCGTCTTGCCCCCAGCGCCAGTGCCTATGGCCAGTTGCTGACCTCGCACGACGCACGGCGCGGTGTCAACGGCACGCAGGCCAGCGCCTCGTTGGCCTGGCTGGCCAGCGACACGCTGGCGCTGGGCGCCTCGGGCAACCTGCGCACACGCGGATTCCGGTCGCTGCAAGAGTCGGCCAGTTTGTACCAGGGGCCGATCCTGGGCACCGGCACGCGTTCGCAAATGGGCGTGACGGCGTCGTGGAACCTGGGCAGCCTGGGCGCCTTGTCGGGTGGCGTGACGCGCCAGAATTACTTCAACGGGGATCCCGGCTATGTCTATTCGCTGGCCTGGGGCTTCACGACCTGGCGGCGCATCAGCGTGCAGGTGGGGGTGTCGCACAACACCTCACGCAATTACCTGGCCGACCCATTGCAGCCGGCGCTGGGCTCGTTGAATCAGCGCACAGGCAACTTTGCCTACGTCAACGTCAACATTCCGCTGGACTGGGGCGTGACCAGCACCTCCTACGCGCGGCGCAGCAACAACGAGACGCGCTATGGCACGGGGGTGGATCAGCGGGTCAACGACATGCTCAGCTACCGCCTGAACGCCGAGCGGGTCAGCCCGGCGGGCGGCGCGGCGACGCGCACGGAAACCTCGGGCTCGGTCACGGTGGTGCCGCGCTATACCTCGCTGACGCTGGGGGTGAGCGACCGCCAGAGTGCGGGCAGCAGCTATTACGGCGAACTTTCGGGCAGCGTGCTGGGTACCTCGGAAGGGGTGGGGATGTCGCCGCACCAGGTGGGTGACACCTTTGGCGGCGTGAAAACCGGGGACGTGGTGGGTTTGCGGGTGGACACGCCCCAGGGGCCGGTGTGGTCGGGGCCAGGTGGCTTCGCGGCCGTGCCTTACCTGCCGGCCTACCAGGAATCGCGCCTGGAGACGAGTTTCAAGACCACCGATGTGGACGTGGACGTGGACAGCCCCTTGCACGTGCTGCGCACCGGCCGTGGCGCGGTGGTGAACGTGGACATGGGGGCTAGGCAGGTGCGGCGGCTCTTGCTGACCACCGTGGATGCCCAGGGGCAGCTGTTGCCTTCGGGGTTGCCGGTGTTGCGCACCGTCAAGGGTGGCGGCGACGGCGAGTACTTCTCGGCCACCGCGCAGGGCGGCCGGATTCTGGTCAACCGGGTGGTGGACGGCGACGCGTTCTACGTGGAGCTGGCCAATGGCAAGCGCTGCACGTTGCAGGACATGCAGACGCAGCCGCGCACGGATGGGCAATTGTTTGAAAGCGGGACGGCGGTATGCAAATGATCAATCTAGTGCGCCAGGTGGCGCCTGTGGCGGCGGCGTGCCTGGGGGCTGCCGTGCTGATGCTGGGCTGCGGGACGGCTTGGGCCGCCTGCGGCGTGGTGACTTTCGTGCCCACCAGCGTGGACGTGGGCAGCCAGGGTGCCTCGGCGCTCCCGGCGGCCGACGTGGCCGGCTACAAACGGGCAGGCACTTCCGCGGTCTCGCTGCGGGCGAGCTGCGATGACGTGCCTGACGCCAGGCAAATCAGCTTCGATTCGTTGCTGGCAGGCGACACGGCAGGCTTGGTCCGCTGGGGCTCGGCGGCGGCCGGCGCCAGTACCGCGGGTGCCGCCAGGTTGACGGTGCAGCAGGCCAGTGTGGGCGGCGTGGCCGTACCCATGACGTTCACGCCGACCGGGGGTGCCGTGTCGGCGGCCACCCAGGGGCCGCTGGCGCTGACGGGCAATGGGGTCCTGGGGCTGGATTTGCGAGGGGTGCCCAGTACCGGAAACGCGCGCAAGTCTTTGGCATTAACCATGCAGATCCAAACACTGATTAAGTCGAGTTTTGTGCCAACCACATCCACGCCATTTCGGGCGGACATGGGCGTGAGCGTGCCGTGATGGATGCCTTCGGTTGCTTGATTTTTGATTCCTTTTGGTCATTGGCCGGTATGGATGGAGCCTGGCAAGCTATCAAAAAGTGAGCTGACCGAGGTGTTTGACGACGATCGGTACGTGTGCCGCCCGCATTCTTTTACCGGCCTGCCTTGTGACCGGTGCATGGGAGTTGTACGCAGAGAAGGTTGGGCCGGAGCGTCTGTCAGTTGTTGCTGCCAAAGGCGAGACCACCACCACCGGGTGGGGTTGCTCTGTGAAATTTTCCGTGACGGTCGGTGGGGCCGATGAGTGGCCTCGGAGGATTGTTGTTTGTGTCCACCAGTACGCTGTGTGCCGGCAAGTCGTTCAGATTGGGATAACCAAGGATTGTAAGAAACCTATGAATATAGTTTCATAGGTTTCATTTGGTTTCTGTATTGTCTTTTGTTCAACATCGCGCCGCCGTCCAGGGATTTTGCAGGGCCGAGGCCGTTGCGAACGCGGTTCATTCAATATTCGCCGTGCCTGACTATTCACTTTATTTCGCCTCGACGCAGCCCGGTGGGTTGACGTCATCGTCAGAGAGCAACGACCAACGGGTGCGGGGTGCACGCATTGCGTTCCTGGAGGACGACGCGAGCTTCGCGGCGCCTGTGCGTGATTGGTTGATCGGTGCCGACTACGTGATCGATCATTTTTTGTCCGGTCGCGATTGTCTGAGCGCCATGCTGAGCAGCAAGTCTTATGCGCTTGGGCTTTTCGATTGGCAGTTGCCCGATATTTCGGGTCCGCAGGTGATGGCCCAGTTGCATGCCAGGGGACAGGCGACGCCAGTGATTTTTCTGACTTGCCAAGCTTCGGAGCAGAAAGTGGCCGAGGTGCTGCTGGCCGGCGCCGACGACTACGTGATCAAGCCGCCTGTGTACGCCGTCCTGGATGCTCGCATGCAGGCTTTGTTGCGCCGCAGCATGCGCATGTTCCAGGGCGCGCCGCCTGAGTCGCTCGGTCGCCTGACCATCGACTGCGCCCACCGTACTTTTCTGCGTGATGGCCTGCCGGTGGCGCTGACCCCGCGCGAGACGGACCTGGCGGTGTACCTGTTCATGCACCGCGGTGAACTGGTGCCACGTGCGCGGTTGAATCAGGTGCTGAATGTCGATCCTCGCGCCGTCGATACACGCCGTCTGGACGTGCACATGAGTCACTTGCGCAGCAAGTTGGGCCTGACGGCCGATCAAGGGTTCCGGCTGTCGTCGGTGTACCGGCAAGGGTACCGGCTGGAGTACATCGGGGGGTGGTGATGCGGCGGGATAGACGTCGGTAATCGAGCCCCGGGGGGTCAGTCGCGTGGTGCAAAGGGCCGCAGCGAGCTATTCACGGGTTATCCATGGGTGCATGTAACTTGAGCTGGGTCAAAAATGTGATCAATAGTGGCGGGAAGATCGGTGAGAAGCAACCCTGGCAGTTGGAATTGGACGCTGCTTTTGTGGTCAACGGCGCGAAAGCATGTCCCGCACACTGATCGATTTTGTGAAGCCGTCCGACACCAGCGTTGACATGCCGTCCATGGTCGATGCTAGGCCGTCGGCGGCAAGCACGGAGGGGAGGCTTTGGGCTTTCTCTAGAAAGGTGCTGTCGCTGGGGTGCCAGGGGCCGACCCTGATATTGCTGGTTTTGGCCGTGGGGGCATCCTTGACAGGAGCGCTGGGGCGTCTGGATCTGTTGCTTTACGACACCGGCCAGCGTTGGGTTCGGCGTACGCCGGCCGTCGACGTCGTGGTGGTGGCGATCGACGAGCAAAGCTTGCAAGCCCTGGGGCGGTGGCCGTGGCCCCGCTCGCTGCACGCCCAGCTACTGGATAGGCTGCGTGCCGAAGGCGCGCGGGCGGTTGGCTTTGACGTGCATTTTCCCGAGCCACGGGAGCATGAGGCGCATGGCAATGATGCCTTGGTGCGTGCGATGGATCGCTCCGGGAACGTGGTTTTGCCCTTGATGATCCAGAACCTGGGGGTCAACGGTTATTTGCTTGAGTCCCCGCCTCAGTCGGCGTTGGTGCGAGCCGCGGCGGGGCTGGGGCGCACGCAGGCCGAACTGGGTCCGGACGGTGTGGCGCGCGGTATCGTGCTGTGGGAGGGGCTGGGCAAGCCGACCTGGCCACATTTCACCGAAGTGGTGCTGGATGTGGCGCGCGGCGAGGGCGTGCGTGTGAACCATTGGAATAGTGAGGGCTTGGACATGACGCTCTCACCGGTCGAGGACCGTGGCATGGATGAGTCGCCGTTTGCCCTGATTGGAAGTGAACGTCGCTACATCAACTTCTACAGTGGCCATGCCGGCGTGCCCTCGATTTCCTATTCGCAAGTGCTGCGAGGCGAGTTTCCGCCTGGATTGCTGCGTGGCAAGATTGTGCTGGTGGGTGCGACCGCGGCGGGCATTGCGGCTGCCGTGCCGACGCCGGTTTCGGGCGGTTTGACTCCGATGCCCAGGGTTGAGTTTCTCGCCAATGCGCTGACGTCGATGCGCGACGGAACCTTGATCCGACACACGTCCTGGTGGTTGTCGGCCCTGTTGTGCGGTATGTTGGCGCTGGTGCCCATGGCGTGGCTGCCTCGCATGGTTCCACATCGCAGCGTGTTGGTTTGCGCGGTGTACGTGGTGGTGCTGGTGGCGTTCACCATGGCGTTGCCCCTGTGGGGCCACATTTGGTTGCCGACCGCTGGTGCTCTTCTGGCCGCCATCAGCGCCTACCCGATTTGGGCCTGGCGCAAGTTGCGGGCGACGTCCCACTTCCTTGACCGCGAACTGGCGCGATTGACCCAGCAGTTGCCATGGGTGGGAGACGGTGCGACGCGGGCCAGCGCCGATCCGTTCGAGAATCGGCTGCTGAAGATTCAGGTGGCAACCCAGACGCTGGCGGACATGGAGACGGAGCGCCAGGAGACGTTGGCCTTTATTTCGCACGATTTGCGGGCACCGCTGGTCAGCGCCCGAATACAACTGGAGATGCAAAAGGGGCCGGACGATCCGATGGTTCGCCTGCTGGATCAGTCCTTGGCACTGGCGGAGGATTTCCTGCAGGCGTCGCGGGCACAGATGAGCGATGGCTCGGAATTTGAATTGCTGGACATCTGTGCCGTGGTGCATCAGGCCGCCGACGACCTGCATGCCCTGGCCCATTCACGGGGTGTGCACCTGGTGCGCGAGATTCCGAACGAGCCGACCTGGGTGCACGGTCAGTTCGATTTGCTGCACCGCGCCGTGGTCAACTTGCTGGTCAACGCCATTCCCAAGTCGCCGCTGAATGGGCATGTGATCTTATCGCTGCAGGCGGACGCACGAGGCGTGCATGTGAGCGTTATCGACGAAGGTCCGGGTATTCAACTGGATCAGCGTGAACGCTTGTTCCAGCGATTTTCTCGTCGCAACGCTGGGTCGCGCCTGCAGTCAGGTGCTGGATTGGGGTTGTACTTCGTGCACATCGTGGCCACGCGACACGGAGGCAGCGTACAAGTGGACAGCCGCCCTGGATCGACGGTATTTCGTCTGACCTTTCCGGGGGCGGTGGAGCCTCATGCAGCGGCGTTCGATGAGGTGCCGGTTGTGCCGGTTAAGGCGGAAGGGGCTTGATCTGGCATGACGGATGGGTTCTCGGCGTTGCTAGGTTTTTCCACATTAGCCGCTTAAGGGCTGACCGGCCTTATTTCTTTTCGGGGGTAGAGCCCACCAATTTCATCGGCACGGTGGGCACCCAGACCCACGTGGGCAACGACACCGAACCGGACATCGGCAGCGACATTTTGGTCGGGGCTGGGGCGGTCGGGGGCGGGGCGTTACCTGCCGCGAACGTGACCGTGGCAGGCGCTGTGGTTACAGGGGTGTGGGGTGGCGCAAGCTGGGCAGAAGACTCCTGGCGCCTAGAGATGGATCGGGCCGGAAAGATGGGATACCAGTTGCGGCCGCGCGCATGCTCTCGCATGAGTTGTGAGAAGTAGTACGCGCAGGTTCGTAAGCTCCATTTGACCGCGCGTGCGAAGGGCAGGGCGCAGGCGTCGTAGTACTGTTGCCGCTCCGCCGGATCCGTGAAGACGTGCATCATGGCGCGCCGGAAACTCATGGCCAGTGCTTGCGAGCGCAGGGGGTTCGGGTTGTCCATCTGTTCTTCGCTGCAGAGGGTGGCCAGCAGGCCGTAGATGATGCGCTGGGCCGACGTGGTGCCAATGTCGATCAGGCAGATCAGAGAGACCAGCGCGGGGTCTTCCGCGATCTTGCGGTAGTCGCGCAGTTGCTGGCGCTGTGCGTCGAGGTTGTCGTGCTCGCCAAGCACATCGGCGCTGCGCGCCTCGCGTCTGTCCGATCTGAGAAACAGTTCGGTGTCGAGCAGGAACTGCCGCCGCATTTCACGTGCGTAGTGCTGCGCCAGCATCGGAATCACGGAGCGCAGACGCTCCTGCTGCTCGGGGGAGAGCGAGGGCACTGGGTGCTTGGTCAGGAACAGGTTTTCATGGCGGGTCCGGGGCGCCGGTGCGGCACTCCGTGGCTTGCATACCGCGCCGCCCATGGCTTCAATGACGTGGTGGCTTTCGGTCTCGACGAAAGTCCACAGGTGGCTCATGACGGCGTGATAAGCGCGCATGCGCGGAATCTCCAGGGCGCGTGGGATGATGGCGCCCAAGGGGCCCTTGACTCCTGCGGCGTAAGAACAACTGTACGGCGCCCCGCGTCCGATTCGACGCAGATCGGATTAGCAAGCGTTAAGTTTGGATGCCAATCCGTGAGTGACCTCGCCCTCAAAAGGCGGAGCTTTTCCTTCGCTTCAATAGATAAATAGATAAACAAGACGGTGTTTGCGCGCCACCTTGCCGATGCGTAGACTTTGACACAAGGAGCCCCGCGCATGGCAACCAATCTAGCTCTGACGCCGCTCTGCTCGACTGCCCCCGTCGTGATCAACGGCGAGCCCACAAGAAAAGCGGCGGTGACGTTGGCGCTGAAGGAGTTGATTGACGAAATGCACATTGCCATCTCGTCGGTGCTGCTGGGCCAGCGCGAGCAGCTGTTCGAAGGCGTTGATCTGCCGGCCCTGAGCTACGCGTGCACCCAGCAGGTGGCGTCGCCCAGGGCGATGCACGTGGTGATCAATCGGCAGTGAACACGGCAAAATAAAGGGGTATGCGCTCACTCGTCATGACCCTTGCACTGTCTGCCTGCGCGGCCGCGTTCGCCGCGCCCACGCCCGGGCCCATACGCGCCGAGATCGACGCCTTGCTGACCAAGCTGCAGTCCTCCGGTTGCGATTTCGACCGCAACGGCACCTGGCACAGCGGCGCCGACGCCAAAGACCATTTGATGCGCAAGCTGGATTACATCGAAGGCAAAACCACGCTCAGATCCACCGAGCAATTCATCGAGCTGGCGGCGACCAAGAGCAGTTTTTCGGGCAAGCCGTATCAGGTGAGGTGCGGTAAGGAGAGGGCGGTGGAGAGTCAGCAGTGGTTGGGTAAGCAGCTTTCGGTGATTCGTTCGTCGGGAGTCCAAGCCAAGCCGTAATCAGGTTGTTTTTTGGTGGATGGTGAATGATTGTGACCCGCAATTGATTTCAAGGTCCTTGTGGATACTGCGTTTCGCGCTATCAAGATTGAAGCTCTCGGTGGCAACATCGTGATCGCTTCATGTTCGGGCGACGGGAAGAGCGAACTGTTGCCAGTGCGGCGGTTTACGTTGCCATGAGATTGGCACCTGATGCTCGGCACGGTTACCAACGATATACTGTGTTTGTAATCAGTTTAGACGCGCGATGCCGCGACCTTCAATGGGGTGCTCAAGTCCTGAGCATCGTTGGTGGCGATGCGGTTATCCGGTATGTTACGGATGTGATGGATAAATCACGTTAGCCATCTCCAGGTAAATAGTTGTCATGGATATTTCATCGTTAATAAGTGCATTCAGTGCCGTAGCTGCAATAGCTTCCGCAATTTATGCCTGGCGGTCTCAACTCCGAAGTGCAACACCGCTGATTGATATTGAGAATCAGCGAATACTGATCAGTGAATGGTAGCTGTTTGCTGTTGTTCGATGGCCTGC
>JAIUOM010000242.1 GCA_020161215.1 Pseudomonadota bacterium | reverse complement strand
CTGAGCGTGTTCTTCCAACGCTCCTGCGCGTCGCGGTACATCTGATTGCCGCTGACGGTGGCGGCGTACTGCTCCGGGTACAGGCGCTGGAACTCCCGATCCAGATTGGTCACGTCATAGGCCAGGCCCTTGGCCTGCGCGATCAGCCGCTGCGTGGTCGCCAGGTTGGCGCGCAACTGGCCCACTACGCTGGACGGCAGGCTGGCGAGGTTGCGCGCCTGGTTGATGAGCATCTGCGCTTCGTGCTGGAGCTGCTTGATCTGGTTGTTGATCTGCTCCAGCGTGCGGATCGCGGTCAGCGTGTTCTGCACGAGGTTCGTAGGGTCGATCACGACCCATTGCGCCTGCACGGCGGTAGCGGTGCAAAGCATGGCCGCGACGGCGGCGGCGAGAAGACGCTTTTTCATGATGGGTTCTCCTTGGGGTGGGTGGACGGGAACGAGGACAGCAGTTCGGCCGCCCAATGCAGGCCGCGGTGGCGCAGCCAGGCGGCTGCGAACGGGGTGGATGCAGATGTAGCGGCGAGCACCGCGTCGATGTCGCGCTGGTCTTGCGGCGTGGAAGCACCCGCGAAGGCCAAGGTCGCGGCGCCCAGGTCGAGGTCGAACAGGCGGTTGCCGAGACGGGATTGGTAGTAGTAGTCGCGCTTGGGCTGCGCGGTGGCGACGATTTCGATCTGGCGCGAGTTCAGCCCGAAGCCTTCGTAGATAGCCCTGATCTGCGGCTCGGTCGCCTGCGGGTTGGGCAGGAAGATGCGGCTGGCGCAGCTCTCGATGATGGCCGGCGCGATGCTCGAATCCTTGATGTCGGCGAGGCTCTGCGTGGCGAAGATGACGCTGACGTTCTTCTTGCGCAGCGTCTTGAGCCACTGGCGGATGCGGGCCGCGAACACCGGGTCATCGAGAAACAGCCACGCCTCATCGAGGATCAGCAGCGTGGGCGCACCGTCAAAGCGTTCATCGAACCGGGCAAAGAGGTAGTGCAGCACGGCCATGACGGCGGCCTTGCTGTGCATCAGCTCTTCCATCTCGAAGCACTGCACGGCGCCGGAACCCAGGCGATCCGAATCCGCATCCAGCAGCTTGCCGTGGGCGCCGCCGAGCACGTAGGGCGCGAGCGCCTGGCGCAGCGCGTTCGATTGCAGCAGCACCGACAGGCCGGTCATCGTGCGCTGCTCCAGCGGAGCACCGGCGAGGCTGCCGAGCGCCGACCAGATGGCAGCCTTCTCCTCCGGGCCGACGGTCACGCCTTCATGCCGCAAGCGGCCTTCGATCCACTCGGCGGCCCAGGTTCGATAACCCTCGCGGTCGATGCGGGCCAAGGGCTGGAATGCGATCTCGCCATCCATACCGAGGTCGTAGTGCTCGCCGCCCAGACCCAGCACCGTTGCCCGGATGGAGCGGCCCATGTCGAACGCGAGGATGCGCGATCCGCGATAGCGCCGGAACTGCATCGCCAAGGTGGCGAGCAGCACCGACTTGCCCATGCCGGTCGGCCCCGCGACCAGCGTGTGGCCCACGTCGCCGATGTGCGTCACCAGCCGGAACGGTGTCGCGCCGTCGGTGCGCGTCACGATCAGCGGCGGGCCGTTGAGATGGTTATTGCGCTCGGGGCCGGCCCATACCGCCGACACCGGCATCAGGTGCGCCAAGTTCAGCGTCGAGACGATGGGCTGGCGCACGTTGGCGTAGGCATGGCCGGGAATGGACGACAGCCAGGCATCCACCGCGTTCAAGGCCTCGGGCATCGTCACGAAGCCCCGGCCCTGGATGACCCGCTCCACCATGCGCAGCTTCTCGTCGGCCTTCGCCGGTTCGGCATCGAGCACCGTCACCGTGGTGGTGACATACCCGAAGGCCACCTGATCGCTGCCCAGTTCCTGCAAGGCCGCGTCCGCATCGGCCGATTTGTTGCTGGCGTCGGTATCGACCAGCGGGGTTTCCTGCTGGAAGATGGTTTCGCGCAGCAGCGCGATCACGTTCTTGCGCTTGGCGAACCACTGGCGGCGCAGGCGGGACAGCTCCTTTTCCGCATCGGCTTTGTCCATGCAGAGGAACCGGGTGGACCAGCGATAGCCAAAGCCGAGGCGGTTGAGGTCATCCAGAATCCCCGGCCAAGTCGAGGTCGGGAAGCCACGCACCGACACCACGCGCAGGTGCTGGCCGCCCAGCATGGGCGCCAGGCCACCGACCAGCGCGGAGTCGGTCAGCAGCGCATCGATGTGGAAAGGCACTTCAGGCACGCCGACGCGATAGCGCCGCGTCGAGATGGTGGCGTGCAGGAAGGTCAGCGTCTGGCTGTCGTCCAGCCACGCGATTTCCGGCATCACGCCATCGAGCAGGTCGAAGATGCGATCGGTTTCCGCGACGAAGGCCGTCAGGCGCTCGCGCCAGTCCACGCCTTCGGTGGGCCGGTTCTCGTACAGCATCCCGGCCGCGCGGGCGCGTGATTCCTCGGGCGGCAGGTACACCAGCGTCAGGTGGTAGCCGCTCTCGAAGTGGTTGCCCGAGTCCTCGAACGTAGCGCGGCGTTCCTCGTCCACCAGCCACGACAACGGCTCGGGAAACTCCGAGTGCGGATAGTCGGCTGCGGGCCGGCGCTCGGCTTCGATGAACAGCGCCCAGCCCGAACCCATACGACGCAGCGCGTTGTTCAAGCGCGCCGACGTGGCAATCAGTTCGCCTTGCGTTGCGCTATCGAGGTCAGGCCCGCGAAACCGGGCCGTGCGCTGGAAACTGCCGTCCTTGTTCAAGACGACGCCCGGTGCGATCAGCCCGGCCCAGGGCAACCAGTCGGCGAGCAAGGCCGGGCGCTGGCGATATTCGGCAAGGTTCAGCATGGCATCACCTCACACGTCCAGCAGCGGCCGGTGCTTGATGTGCCGCGCGAACACGGCCATGAACTGCGGATCGACACGCGCACCCCAGACCGCCAGCGAATGGCCGACGATCCAAAGCACCAGCCCAGGAATCCACATCTGCAAGCCCAGGCCCACGGCAGCGGCCAAGGTGCCGTTAGTGATGGCCACGGTGCGCGGAGCGCCGCCCATCAGGATCGGCTCGGTCAGAGACCGATGTAGCGGCACCTCGAAGCCGGGTATT
>JAIUOM010000047.1 GCA_020161215.1 Pseudomonadota bacterium | reverse complement strand
CGAAAGCCCCCCATGCCCCCGCTGAGCGAACACTACAACCGGTTGACCGAGCGCCTGGCCGGATGCGTACCGGCCGATCTGCTGGCCCTGGCCGCCCGCGTCGGCATTGGCGCCACCTTCTGGCTGTCGGGGCGCACCAAGGTCGATGGCCTGCTGCACGTCACCCCCGGTGCCGTCGAGCTGTTTCGCGACGAATTCCGCCTGCCCGTGCTGCCCCCCGAGCTGGCCGCGCACCTGGCCGCCTACGCCGAGCACCTGTTTCCGCTGCTGCTCTTCGCCGGCCTGTTCACCCGCTTCGCCGCCCTGACCCTGCTGGGCATGACGCTGGTGATCCAGGTCTTCGTGTACCCCGACGCCTGGCCCACGCACCTGAGCTGGGCGGCGCTGTTCCTGTACCTGATCCGCCATGGCGCGGGGCGGCTGTCGGTGGAGCGCCTGCTGAATTTGAAGTGACCCCCCCCGAAGCGCCTGCGGCGCCTCCCCCCAAGGGGGGCGGGCCGGCCGCTTCGGGCGGCCGTGCGCAGCGGCCCCTGGATGGGCCTGCTCCGCGGCCTTCGGATGGGCACTCTCTAAAATCCTGCCCATGCCCGCCGCCGCCCCCACCCGCCAAGTCCACCACGTCCAACACCCCCTGGTGCAGCACAAGCTCACGCTGATGCGCAACAAGGACGCCAGCAGCACCAGCTTTCGCACCCTGCTGGGCGAGCTGGCCATGCTGATGGCCTACGAAATCACGCGCGACATGCCAACCCAGCTGGTCGAGATCGAGACCCCGCTGGAAACCATGCAAAGCCCCATGATCGACGGCAAGAAGTTGGTGTTTGCCAGCATCCTGCGCGCTGGCAACGGCATGCTGGACGGCCTGCTGCGCGTGGTGCCCAACGCCCGCGTCGGCCACGTCGGCCTGTACCGCGACCCGAGCACGCTGGAAGCGGTGGAGTACTACTTCAAAATGCCCACCGACATGGCCGAGCGCGACGTGATCGCCGTTGACCCGATGCTGGCCACCGGCCATTCCGCCGTGGCGGCCCTCGACAAACTCAAGGGCCTGAATCCGCGTTCCCTCAAGTTTTTGTGCCTGCTGGCCGCACCCGCCGGCATCCAGACCCTGCACGCCGCCCACCCCGACGTGCCGATCTACACCGCCGCCATCGACCGCGAGTTGAACGACCACGGCTACATCCTGCCGGGGCTGGGGGATGCGGGGGACCGGATTTTTGGTACCAAGTAAATCGGTGAGCTCTGAATTCGGTAGCTGACAGGGCCATATAGACGGACGCTAGCGCTGTTTTTTAGCTCAACTCAATTGACATCCGCGCGTACGATCATTGGACAGAGCCAGTGCCTCACCGCCCTGTCGCCACGAAGCGAGCGCGACACACCGCCGGCGCCACACTCGCGGAGTGTCGACCAACGCCAAACCGCGAGAAAGGCGGTTGTGTTTTTTTGATTGTTACCGGCTATAACCTGATCTTCGCCACTTGAAGATGGATGACCAGCTCAGGTAACAAGCGTCATTTGCAACCCAATCACCAAATTTCATTCACAATTTCTCTTCTCCCCCCAGCCGTGGCAGAGCGAGCCTTTGCATCTCGTCAAAGTGGATACCCATAAGAAACACCATTACATTCCAAAATTTCTGCTCAATGGCTGGCACAGCGGTGAAGACGAAAAGCTGTCTCAAATGCGCTGGATTCGCGAACAGATAACCGAGAAGCGTTACAAGGGAAAATCGGTAGCTAATGAACGACATCTGTATTCCATGGGGAGGCTAACTGTTAAACCAAACCCGGAAATTGAACGGAAATTCATGAGTAAACATGTTGATGATCCTGCAGCGATAGTGCATAAAGCGCTACTTGCCAACGGACTCCACGACATGCCTGAAGAGCAGAAGCACACGTGGACCATGTTCCTAGTCTCCCTCGTGTTTCGCGGCCCGGGATCGGTTGAACACATACGAGAGCGTGGAATCGATGCGATTAGTTCGCAGTTCTCTAGCGGCACGACTGGACAGTCGGACTCATTGAGGGAGTTATACGATCTCTATCAACGGCGCGATCCATCATTGCTGGACTTCGGCACCTACGCACTGCCGGAACTAATCCAGACGTCCACATACAACAAGCTATTCTTTGAGGCGGAATGGAAAGTTCAACGGATCACAAAAACCAAAGAAAAACTACTGATTGGCGACCGTCCACTAACACTGTTTGGCCCAGAAATGAAAATCGATTTGATCTACCTCCCCCTTGCGCCGGATGTCACTTTTTTTATCTCAAGATCGGAAAAAATGAAACGATGGATTGCTTCATTAACTGATGTCCAGCTCGTACGGCAAATGAATAGGGGCATAGTCGAGCAAGCCAGTATATACGTATGGGGGAGCAACTTCGAGCACCGGAAACTCTTGGAGCGACGTCTGGAGCGCACGCCAGCGGGCAGTGGCATCGGTATTGGACCTCGGCCCCGGCTGTAGTTCTGGCGGGAAAATGCGTGAACTTGCGCCTTAGGTCGAATGCGGCCCCACAACGCTGCACGCCCCTGCGTTCAGCAGCTCAAAACCTCACACCCCACCAAAGCGCAGCGACACCCCCACCGCCACAAACGCCACCGACAGCAGCGTTACGGCCCCGATATGCCACGCCATCAGCGGCAGCGTGGCCGCCGTCAGGCGCGGAATGACGCGAAAGCGCGCGTGCACGGCGATCAGCGCCGTCACCCCCAGCAAGGCCAGCTTCAGCGCAACGGCGCGCGCCAGCGGCGTATCGGGCGCCAGCCACGCACCCATGTCGGGCACCAGCAGGTGCGCCATCCACAGCCCCGTCAACACCTGCAACAGCAGCGCCGGCATGCCCACGCGCTCGTAGCGCTGCTCGAAGGCCAGCAGGCGCTCGGGCGAGCGCTCACGCAGCACCTGCGGCAGGATGCCCAGCGCCAGCACCAGATGCCCGCCGGTCCAGACGGTGGCGCCCAGCACATGCAGAAACAGCATCAGGCCGTACATGACAAGCCATCGCCACGGCGCGAGATCACGCCACAAGCTACTCTATTCATAGCACCTCAGGAAGTGTAGGCGCCGACATTCTTGGAATTTTGCTCAAAAAACCGCGCCAGGAGGCTCATTTTGCCAAGTCGCGGAAGGTCTTGCGAAACTTGGCCACCTTGGGCGCCGCCACGGCCATGCAGTAACCCTGGTGCGGGTTGCGCTCGAAAAAGTCCTGGTGGTAGTCCTCGGCCGGGAAGTAGTGCGCCAGGGGCGCCACCTCGGTGACCACGGGCGCGCCAAACAGCTTGTCCTGGCTGATCTCGCGGATCAGGTCGTCGGCCACGTCTTTCTGCTCGGGCGTGGTGGTGTAGATGCCGCTGCGGTACTGCGTGCCCACGTCGTTGCCCTGGCGGTTGAGCTGCGTGGGGTCGTGCGTGGCGAAAAAAATCTCCAGCAACTGCCGCGTGCCGACCTGCGCCGGGTCGTAGCTGAGCTTGACCACCTCGGCGCTGCCGGTGCGGCCGGTGCACACCTGCTCGTAGGTCGGCCGCGTGGTCTGGCCGTTGCTGTAGCCGGATTCGACGTCCAGCACGCCGCGCACTTCCTTGAACACCGCCTCGGTGCACCAGAAGCAGCCGCCGCCCAGGACGATGGTTTCTGTCTTGCTACTTTGTTGATTTTGATCGGTTGTTTTCATGGTGAACCATCCCGGATTTCGTGGAGACCGGCGGGTCTAATTCAGATAGCTCCGGCGTCCTGACCAACGATTGACCAGTAGTAGTTTGCCTCAAGCTCGGCCGATGGGATGTAGCCGATGAGTTCGAGCAACCTATGGTTGTTGAATCATGACACCCATTCCGAGGTACCAGCCACATCGACTCCCCGGTCTTCCAGTGCGCGCGGCGGTGAATCAGTTCTGCCTTGTACTGGCCGTTGATGGTCTCGGCCAACAGTTCCTCCCATGGCTGCCTCCCTTGCTGCCCATTGAAGGCTCCATGCCCCTCTGCCACGGGTGATCGGCTATCGAGGATCAAGCCCGGAGATCTTGGCACCGCGCGCATCAGCAATTCTCTTAAATTTTCATGCCAAGTCTTCTTCATACACCAGGATTGACGGCTGGCCAGCCGTGCTGTACTTCGTCAGAGTGCTCCCCAAGCTTCGGGGCCCGGCAAGCGTCGCGCAAGGGCGTGCGCGACATTCGGATTGGGTTGGCAATAAGCCGAGCGGTCCCACCGTCCGGGCCTGGCACGACACGCACCAAATCCCGTGCAACCACTTGTGGATTTGCGAAGACCTGCTCAATGTTATTGATAGTAGCGGCCGGCACACCAGCCTCATCCAGTAGCACTTGGCAGTCTGCTACCTTGCGTCGCGCGAAGGCACTGCGCACCAGCGGCTCCAGTGCCTGTGCGTTCTGGAGGCGATTCGGATTCCGAGCGAAGCGTGCGTCCTGGGACACGCCATCTAAACCCATGGCAGCACAAAAACGACGAAACTGCTCATCGTTGCCGACAATCAGCATGATCTCGCCATCCTCGCAGGTGTATGTGTCGCTGGGATAAACGGTCGCCAGCCGATTACCCATGCGATGCGGAACCTCGCCAGTAGCCAGGTAGTTCATCCCGATATTGGTGAGCGCCGCCACCTGGACATCCAGCAGCGACATGTCGATTTGCTGTCCTTGGCCTGACACTTGGCGCTCCCGCAGCGCCGCCAGGATGGCGATCACGGAATAGAGAGCGGTCATCTGGTCAGCCACGGCGAGGCCTGATTTCCGAGGTCCTCCGCCTGGTTCACCGTCCGCATTGCCGGTGATGCTCATCAGGCCACCCAACGCCTGTACGATGGTGTCGTAGCCGGGTCGTTCCCGGTATGGGCCGGTTTGACCGAAACCCGTGATGGAGCAATACACCAGCCGCGGATTGAGCACCCTGAGACTGTCGTAATCCAGCCCGTACCTCGCCAACGTACCAACCTTGTAGTTCTCGATGATCACGTCAGCGTCCGCCGCCAGGCGCTGCACCAGCGCTTGGCCCTGAGGATCACCGATGTCTGCCGTGGCTGAGCGCTTCCCTCGATTGCAGGTCCAGAAGTAGACCGACTGCTCCAGGGGCGATGCAGACGCGAGAGTCATCCTTGGGGGCGCCCACTCCCTGGTATCGTCTCCGCGCCCCGGCCTTTCGATTTTGATGACATCGGCACCCAGATCGGCGAGCACCTGAGCTGCGTATGGGCCAGCGAGCACACGCGACAGATCCAGCACGCGAAGTCCGTTCAGGGCAGTCGGCGTCACGGCTGCCCCCACCGCGGTTCGCGCTTCTCGACGAATGCGGCCAGACCTTCGGCGCAATCTTCAGTTCCGAACACGGCGGACACAAGATCGACAGCAGTGCTTGCGCCCACGCGATAACCCTGGTCGATGGCGCGGTAGAAGGCCAGCTTACCCATACGGATCAACTCTGGCGACTTGTTTGCGAACACTTCAGCCAGTTCATGCGCGTGCGAAAGCACCTCAGCAGCCGGAACGCTGCGGCCGACCAGGCCGAGGTCTATAGCCGCCCGCGTGTCGAACACGCGACCCGTAAACAGCAGGTCAAATGCGCGGTACCGGCCAATGATCCGGGGAAGATGGTGGTAATGAATAGAAGGCAGCAAACCGATTTCGAGCTCCGGATACCCGAAGGTCGAATTTTCCGCCGCGACGATCATGTCGCAGGTGATCGCGAGAGACATACCACCTCCGCGGACAGCACCAGTGACTGCGGCGATCACCGGTTTAGGCAGGCTGGACTGCAACTCGAAAAGTTGGAAATACAGCTTGTTGACGATGCGATGTACGTCTGACGGCGAGCTCTCGCGAAACTTTGCCAGGTCCAGCCCACCGCAAAAGCGACCCGGAACGGCACTGCCTATAACGATCGCGCGCACGCCAGGGTCCGCGCCGGCTTCACGCAGACGCTCCATTAGGGCATCCAGCAGGTCATCGGTAATCCCATTGACAGGCGGGTTGTCCAACAAAATCTGCGCAATGGCACTTCGCACTTCGTAACGAATCATTTTCATTCCCTTCTTCAGCTGATGACCGTAGCGATTCCGTTGGTAAAAACCACGCAGTTCCGCTGGACTGAAAAGCAGCGCACCCGCAGCTTCTGAACTCCGTCACGGGTCTCGCTGTGCCAGATTTCCGTCCGGAGAGTCTCACCAGGGAAAACCGGCGCCGAGAATCGGCCCCCGAGAGAACCTAGGCGTGAGGGGTCACCATCGGCGCAGGCCTCCAGCACGGCTCGGCAGACGATGCCAAAAGTACACAAGCCGTGCAGGATCGGCCGCGAAAACCCAGCGGAACCCGCTGCATTCGGATCTGCGTGCAGTGGATTCATGTCGGCGCTTAGGCGATACAACAGTGCAGCCTGTGGCAAAGTAGCAAGGTCGAGGACGTGATCCGGCGGCCGGTCCATAGCCGGAGCGCGTACGCTGGTCTTATCTACACTCGGAGAAGCCGCAGAGAAGCCGCCATCGCCACGCAGCAGCGTGTGCTGCTCTATCCGGGCCAGGAGCACACCGCTGGCGTCGTCGCACAGCAGCCGTTCGACCACGAGCAATGCGCCTTTGTCGACACCTTTGTCCTCCAGGCCTAGGACACGCGTCTGAGCGCGCACTGTTCCCGCCGCGGGAAGCGGCTTGTGAAAGCTGACGTGGTGCTCGCCGTGCACCGCGCGCGCGGCATCGATCCCCAACACTGGATCGCTGATCCAGAATCCGGGATGGCACAGCACGTTCGCGAATGTGGGTACCACCTGAAGGCCGCCCTCGAACACGTAGCGCAGCTGTGCTGGGTCAACTGGGTCGCTCCCATAGCCGAGCGCCAACGCGTAGAGGATCACATCTTTCTGGGAGTAGGTCTGCCGCACTGGTGGGAAGTGGCGGCCTTGCACCGCTTTCACGTCGATCATGCTCAGACCGGATCCCAGTCGAAGACGTCCTGCGAGCGATCCAGCCTGTAGAACGATGGACGCAACGCCGGGATGACTCTCTCGGCAACGCCTTGCGGTGTCCATCCCTCGGCCGTGTGCATTCCGCGCAAGGGTCGGCTCTGACTCATCAGAAAAATTTCGTTCGCGCGCACCGCGAAAACCTGACCGCTCACCTGGGCCGCTGCGTCACTCGCGAGGTAGACGGCAAGCGGTGCGATCTTGTTCGCCCCCATGCGCTGCAGTCGCTCAACACGCGCCTTCTGCTCTGGGGTCTCAGCCGGGATAGCGCCGATCATCCGGCTGAAGGCGAAGGGCGAAATGCAGTTGGAGCGGACGTTGAACTTGGCCATGTCCATGGCAATCGACTTCGACAACGCGGCGATGCCCAACTTCGCGGCTGAATAGTTCGCTTGACCGAGGTTTCCAATCAGACCCGATGTGGACACCATGTGAACGTAGGATCCTGACTGCTGCTCCTTGAAGTGCGGAGCCGCAGCACGGGAGACGTAGAACGCGCCGTTCAAGTGCACATCGATCACTGCCCGCCACTCGTCCACGCTCATATTGAAAAAGAAGCGGTCACGCAGGATACCCGCGTTATTGATGACGCAATCGATGCGCCCGAAAGAGTCGACTGCTTGGGTCACCATGTGGTTTGCAGCGTCCCAATCGGACACGCTGTCGCCGTTTGCAATGGCAACCCCGCCAGCAGCGCAGATCTCGTTCACCACATTTTGCGCACGTGATAGGTCTCGGCCTTCGCCACCCACCGAAGCACCCAGGTCGTTCACCACCACCTTTGCCCCTTCACGCGCGAGGGCGAGAGCGAAGTCACGGCCGATCCCGCCACCCGCACCGGTAACCAACACCACTTTGTCTTTCACGAAATCGCTCATCATTTCTTCTCCGCCTCAGAGTTCGGCCGCATGTGTGCCGTGGCTATATCCTCAATTCGGTGCCAAATCTCTTCGGCCATTGGTTTGCGCGACTCCTCCAGGATGTGCCCGACCAGGCCCACCGCGCGCGCCATGACACCCAGTCCACGACAGATCCTCCAATCGAACCCCATCTCGCAGCACAGGGCTCCGATCGCACCTGTCGCATTCATCGGCAGCACCTTGCCGCTTGCGCGGCCGGCCTCTCCAGCGACAGCGTCCATCAGCTTCAGGTATGGGCCATCGAATCCATTCTCTTGTGCGAGCTGTTTCAGCCGAGGCGTACGCGGATCTATAGGTTTGTGAAACGGATGACCGATGCCCGGCACGATTCGCTTCTGAGCAGTGAACGCCCCCACCACGGAGCGAGCGAGCTCGTCGAAGTCGGCTTCTGGGTTGGGGGTCGGCATGGCTTCGCGCAACATCTTCGCCGCCCCTTCGATACTGCCGACAAAAACAGTGCCCAGGCCATTCAGGCCAGCAGCTACCGCGCCCTGAAGCGACTCCGGCGCGCCCAGGTAGGTCATGCGGGCGACAAGCGCACTCGGCGTGATTCCATGCTCCACCAACGTCACTACCATTGCATTGAACATCCGAGACTCGGTCGGTTGCGGGAAACGCCCGGTCAGCTCCAGAAAACCCATGTCTCCCAAGTTCAGGTGGCCGAGAATTTCGCTAGGAAAGTCTCGGCCGAAGAGGTTGATACTGGACGCATCGCTCCATCCGATGTCGGTGCGAATTTCCCTCTGTTTGCGTGGCATTGGTCACTCCTACTGGCTTAGCTTGAATGCTAAGATCGGCGCCGATCCGTGACAACTAAAATAATCTGATGGATTATTTAGGAGAGCAGTCTTGAAGGTGAATCTCAAAGCTTTGTCTACCTTCCTTGCGGTAGCCGAGAACGCGAGTTTCGGGAAGGCCGCCGAGCAACTTCACCTCTCCCTGCCAGCCGTGAGCATGCAGGTGAAGCAGATGGAGGAACGCTTGGGTTTGGCGTTGTTCCAGCGTACTACCCGCAAGGTTGAGTTGACGACTGAGGGCGAACAGCTCTTGATTAGCGCACGCAGAGCGATGGCAGAGCTCGAAACAGCGCTTGCGCATTTACAACAGACCGCTGATGCACAGCACGGCCATCTGTCATTCGCGTGCGTGCCCACCATCGCCGGATCGACGCTGCCGGAGGTGCTGACTGACTTCGCTCGGTTGTACCCTGGGGTGACGGTTGCGGTCCGTGAGCTTAGGCAGCCCGAGATGCTGGAGGCGGTGCGCCGGCGTGAAGTCGACTTCGGCATCGGTCCAGAGCCTGACCGGCTTGGCGAGCTCGATCTGAAGCCACTGTTCACGGACGACTATGTGGCGGTCCTACCAGTTGGGCATCCAGCCGCCACAAAAAAGGAAATATCCCTTCGAGAGTTGGCAAAAATGCGGCTGCTGGCTCTCGGCTCGTCGCAATTCCGCCGTGACATCCAACGGGCACTGAAACACGAAGGTCTAGAGCCCGACATGGGCTACGAATTCACGCACGTCGCCACTGTCGTGGGCATGATCGAAGCTGGGCTGGGTATCGGCATACTGCCTCGAGTCGCCGTTCCCCGCCATAGTTCGGTAAGCGCCGTGCGGATCGTACGGCCGGTGATGAAACGCACCATTGCGATCATCACCATACGCGGGCACTCGATGTCTCCGGCCGCAGCGCGCTTTGTTGCCTTGTGTGACCGGTTGGGGGGCGCGCTTGCCGAGAGGCGTTAGCTCATCACTGCGGCTCGATGCCCGCTTTTTTCATGAGGCTTTCCCAGCGCGGATTGTCGACTCGTATGCGGGAGTCGAGTTCCTTGGAAGATAGCGACAGTACCGACGTATTCAGCGCTTGGAAATACGCTCGGACTTCCGTGGACCCCACAGCCTGCTGGAATGCCGTGTCTAGCTTTTGCACAATCGCTTCCGGAGTGCCAGCCGGTGCTTGTATGCCGATGATGGTTTCCAATGCGCCGCTGGCACGCGGGAATGCTTCCTGGAGGGTTGGCACGTCGGGGGCGCCTGCATAGCGTTTAGATGACGAGACTGCGAGAGCTCGTGCCTTGCTGGCGTTAACTTGCGCGAGGCCGTTGCCGATGTCAACGACAGCGACCTGAACTTGTCCTCCAATCAGATCGGTCAGGGCCTGCGGAATACCACGATAGCTGACTGCAATCGGTCGTGATTCAGAGACAGTCGCGAAGAGCGCAACGGCGATCTGGCCACTGCCAGAGCCGTAAGCCACGCTGACCGGAGGTGTCGCTCGCTTGGCCGCCTTGGCCAGATCAGCGGTGGTACGCAAAGGCGAACTGACCGGCACCAGGAACATCATCGCTGTCGAGCCGACACCAGCCACGGAAGCGAAGCTTGTCACCGGATCGTATGACAATGACTTGTACAAGCTCTGCGCAACGAACATCGCTGATGAACCGACGAGGAGCGTGTACCCATCGGGCTTGGCGTTGGCCACGTAGGCCGCACCAATCGTGCCCTGCGCACCCGCTTTGTTCGCCACCACGACTGGCTTTCCCAACGACTTAGTTACTGCGTTAGCGAGTACGCGGGTCACGGCGTCCGTGACGGAGCCCGCCGGAAAGGGGGCGACTAAGGTGATCGGGCGTGACGGGAAGTCATCGCTTTGCGCATGGGCCAGCGTCATCGGACCGAGTAACAAAGCGCTCGAGGCGATTGCAAGAAGATTCCTACGGTGCGGCATCCTTGTCTCCAGCTCTTGATTGATTCCCACCTAGAGTAGAGAAGCGCGAGGCACGAGACAAGTCAAATAATATGAAGGATTGTTCAAGGGAGAACCGAGCAGCAAGTGCAGGCCTCTTGGCGCCGTACCGAGCGGCTGTCAGACGCTTGCCCCCGCCATGGTAGGGCTTGGAAGCCTCTGTGACGGACAGCCCCCGGCAATGTCAAACTTCTACTGCCTCCCCGGCATAGCCGAGGAGGCTCCCGCAGGAGGCTAGCCGGCTTCCGCCACCGCCCGCACCGCGTCCAGAAACAATCCCAGCGCCGGCTGGTCGCGGTGCGGGTTCCACAGGCAGCGCGTTTCGTAATGCGGCAATGCATGGTGCGGGTCGGTCACCGGCACGAACACGGCGCCGGCCAGACCGGATTGGCTGAGCGCCGCCGGCACCAAGGCCACGGCCAAGCCCTGCGCCACCAGCGAGACCACGCTGAGCCAGTGCTGCAGCTCGTGCAGCGAGGGCGGCACGAAACCGGCCGCCTGGCAGGCCTGCACGATGCGCGCGTGGTAGTCGGGCGACACCGCGCGCGAAACCAGCGCCAGCGGCTCCCCGGCCAGCGCGCTCAGTGGCAGCGCGCGCTGGTGCGCCAGCGGGTGCGCCGCGGGCAGGCAGGCCACGAAGGGCTGGCTGGACACCAGCAGTTGTGCCAGCCCCTCGGGCGCGTGCGGCACGTGGGCAAAGCCGGCGTCGAGCCGGGCGTGGTGCAGCTCCACCACCTGCTCGCTGGAGCTGAGTTCGCGCAGGCTCAGTTGCAGGCGCGGGTGCTCGTCCTGAAAGCGCCGCAGCATGCTCGGCAGGCCGCGGTACAGCATGGTGCCGGCAAAGGCCACGTGCAGGCGCCCGATCTGCCCGCTGGCCGCGTCGCGCGCCGCGTGCAGCGCCTGCGCCGCCTGCTCCAGCGCCGCGCGCGCGGCCGGCACCAGGGCCTGGCCGGCGGCCGTGAGCTGCACGCCCCGGCTGTTGCGCAGCAACAGCGGCGCGCCGACCTCGGCCTCCAGCTGCTGAATGGCCACCGTCAGCGGCGGCTGGCTGATGGCCAGGCGCCGGGCGGCGCGGCCAAAGTGCAGTTCCTCGGCCAAGGCCAGGAAGTAGCGCAGGTGTCGAAGCTCCATCGATACGAATCATATATCGTTGCTTCGGTAATCAATATTGGACAACTATTCATGAGCGACGGCACAATCCCCCACATCTAGAACCGACACCAAGGAGATCACCCCATGGCCCACGCCAAAGCCAAGTTCGACTGGGAAGACCCGTTTCTGCTGAGCCAGCAGCTGACCGAAGACGAACGCCAGGTGCAGGAAGCCGCCCGCGCCTACTGCCAAGAAAAACTGCTGCCGCGCGTGCAGATGTCGTTCCGCAACGAGCAGACCGATGCGAGCATCTTCCGTGAGATGGGCGAGCTGGGTCTGCTGGGCCCCACCATCCCCGAGCAGTACGGCGGCTCTGGCCTCAACTACGTCTGCTACGGCCTGGTGGCGCGCGAGGTCGAGCGCGTGGACTCAGGCTACCGCAGCATGATGAGCGTGCAAAGCTCGCTGGTGATGGTGCCCATCAACGAATTTGCCAGCGAAGCGCAAAAGAAGAAGTACCTGCCCAAGCTGGCCAGCGGCGAGTGGATCGGCTGCTTTGGCCTGACCGAGCCCAACCACGGCTCCGACCCCGGCAGCATGATCACCCGCGCCCGCAAGGTCGACGGCGGCTACTCAATCAGCGGCGCCAAGATGTGGATCACCAACGCGCCCATCGCCGACGTGTTCGTGGTCTGGGCCAAGGACGATGAAGGCCAGATCCGCGGCTTTGTGCTGGAAAAGGGCTGGAAGGGCCTGACAGCCCCCGCCGTGCACGGCAAGGTCGGCCTGCGCACCAGCATCACCGGCGAGATCGTGATGGACGAGGTGTTCTGCCCCGAGGAAAACGCCTTCCCCGATGTGCGTGGCCTGAAAGGCCCCTTCACCTGCCTGAACAGCGCCCGCTACGGCATCGCCTGGGGCGCCCTGGGCGCGGCGGAAGACTGCTACCTGCGCGCCCGCCAGTACGTGCTGGACCGCAACCAGTTCGGCCGCCCCCTGGCCGCCAACCAGCTGATCCAGAAGAAGCTGGCCGACATGCTGACCGACATCGGCCTGGGCCTGCAGGGCTGCCTGCGCTTAGGGCGCATGAAGGACGAGGGTATCGCCCCGGTCGAGCTGACCAGCGTCCTCAAGCGCAACAGCTGCGGCAAGGCGCTGGACATCGCCCGCCTGGCGCGCGACATGATGGGCGGCAACGGCATCAGCGACGAATACGGCGTGGCCCGCCACCTGGTCAACCTGGAAGTGGTCAACACCTACGAAGGCACGCACGACGTGCACGCCCTGATCCTGGGCCGGGCGATCACGGGGATTGCGGCGTTTGCGAACTGAACGCGTGGCGCCCTGCGCCGCTGCGGCGCCGGGCGCACCGCTCACCGTACCCACCTTCCCGCGGGCGGCCTGAGGGCACAAGCACCACCAAAAACGCACGAATCGTTCGATTCGTGCGGAAATAAGCGCCATTGCTCCCCTCGGAGGCGCCCATGCTTGCCTACACCGCCAACCAGGCCAAAACCCACTTCGGCGAATTTCTCGACCAGGTCCAGCGCGAGCCCGTGCAGGTGCTCAAGCGCGACCGCGTGGTGGGCGTGATGGTCAGCGCGCAGGACTACGAGGCCATGTGCAACTTCTACGCCAACCGGCTGCAGGGCACGCTGGCGCAGAACGACGCAGGTGCCGCTGCCCAGGGCTTGAGCGAGCAGGCGCTGCGGCAACTGTTGGCCGATGAAAGCTGAGCCCGCGCAGCGCTCGGTCGTCCTCGACACCAAAGTCTGGCTCAGCGCCGCCCTGTCGCCCCAGGGCATCCCCGCCCAGGTGGTGCGCGCCGTGCTGTTGCAGGGCCTGGCTGTGTTTTCAGACGCCACCTACGCCGAGCTGGAGCAGCGCATCTGGAAGCCCAAGTTCGACCGCTACATCAGCATCGAAGCCCGCCACGCCATCCTGCGCGATGCGCGCGCCGCAGCGCTGTGGGTGGAGGTTTCGGCCGAACTGAATGCGCAAGCCTGGAGCCGCGACCCGAGCCACGACGCCTTTATCCGCACTGCCCTCGCCGCACCAGCGCGTTGGCTGGTGACGGGGGACGACGATTTACTGGCGGTGCCCGCCATGGAGGGGCTGCGGATCGTGACGCCTGCGCAGGCGCTGCGGGATGGGGGCGTAACTCAGGATCGGTAACAACACCGCTGGGATTCGCTGCGCTTTACCTCGCCCGCAAATTCAGTGTTTCGGGGGCCGATCGACGACCCAGTGCTCAATCAGCAAGCCCCCAACCGCGCCTACCGCCACCAGCGCGGCCTGCAGGTAAACAAGGTCCCGCTCAGGGAAGCACCAGTGCAAGACGACGGCCGCGCCCACACCCAGCAGACAACCGAGCGTGGCGCCCGGCGCATCCAACGGGCCAAGCGAGTTCATTCGAAGAGGTTGTGCGTCAACAACATACCGCAGTAGATTAACGCGGCTTTCCCCGTTGCCACACGGCAACCAAGACTCGAGGGCTTGCGTACAGCCTTTTCCCCAAAAAAGCTATCGCATCGATGCCCATCATCGCCAGAATACGTGGCGCGAGTAGTTGATTCGGTGGCGACTCATACTAAAAGGCGTTCAAAAGCATCAAACCGTTCGCGTTGAGCTTGTCGAAACGCCGCGCCGGGCTTCGACAGGCTCAGCCTGAACGGTTCTTGTAGTTTGAACGCCAATCGGTATCAGGCGACGTCTTCCAGCACCGCCTCGCGCGCCTGCGCCGCCTGGCCCTGGCGCAGCATCTGCGCTGCCTTCTCGGCGATCATCACCACCGGTGCGTTGGTGTTGCCGGCCACCACGCTGGGCATGATCGAGGCGTCCACCACGCGCAGCCCGGCCAGGCCGTGCACGCGCAGCTGCGCGTCCACCACGTCCTGCGCGCCGCTGCCCATGCGGCAGCTGCCCACCGGGTGGTAGATGGCGTCGGCGTAGCGGCGGATGAAGGCCTCGATCTCGGCGTCGCTGCGCACCGCGGCCGAGCGTTCGCGCCCGCCGTGCTGCGCCAGCGCCGGGTGGCCGAGCAGCTCGCGCATCTGGCGAAAGCCCCGCACCATCAGGCGCATGTCCTCGGGGTCGGACAGCAGGGCCGGGTCGATGGCCGGCGCGGCCAGCGGGTCGGCGCTGGCCAGGCGCACGCTGCCCCGGCTCTTGGGCCGCAGCACGCACACGTGGCAGGAAAAACCGTGGCCCCAGACCGTGCTGCGGCCGTGGTTGACCAGCATGCCGACCACGAAGTGCAATTGCAGATCGGGCGCGGACAGGCCCGGCTCGCTCCTGAGGAAGGCGCCGCCTTCGGCGAAGTTGGTGGTCAGCATGCCGGTGCGCTCGCGCCGCCACTGCCCCAAGCCGCGCGCCGCGCGCCAGGCGCCGGCCGGCGACAGGCCGAACAGCTCGCGCGCGCCCGGCACGTCCCAGACCTGCACCACGTCGGGGTGGTCGTGCAGTTGCCCGCCCACGCCGGGCAACTCGTGGCGCACCGCGATGCCGTGCTGGCGCAGGTGCTCGCCCGGGCCGATGCCCGACAGCAACAGCAGCTGCGGCGACTGCAGCGCGCCGGCGCACAGCAGCACCTCGCGCTCGGCGCGCACCTGTTCCTCGCGTCCGTCGCGCACATAGGCCACGCCGACCGCGCGGCCGCCCTCGATCAGCACGCGCGTGGCGTGCGCGCCGGTGATCACGTGCAGGTTCGGGCGCCCGAGGTGCGGCGTCAGGTAGGCCTTGGCCACCGAGCAGCGCTCGCCGTTGCGGTGCGTGACCTGGTACAGGCCCACGCCCTCCTGCTCGATGCCGTTGAAATCCGGGTTGCGGGGGTAGCCGGCCTGCACCCCGGCCTCGACGAAGGCCAGCGAGAACGGGTTCGGTTCGGGCAGGTCCTTGACGTTCAGCGGGCCCCGCGCGCCGTGAAAAGCGTCGGCACCGCGTTCGTTGTGCTCGGCCAGCTTGAACAAGGGCAGCACCTCGTCCCAGCCCCAGCCGGCGTTGCCGGCGGCGGCCCAGGCGTCGTAGTCGCTGGGGTGGCCGCGCGTGTAGATCATGGCGTTGACCGAGCTGGAGCCGCCCAGCACCTTGCCGCGCGGCTGGTAGCCGCGGCGGCCGTTCAGCGCCGCCTGCGGCACGGTCTCGAAACCCCAGTTGACCTGCCCGGTGCGGGCCATGAGGGCGATGCCGGCCGGGCAGTGGATCAGCGGGCTGTGGTCGGTTGGGCCGGCCTCCAGCAGGGTGACCTGGGTGTGGGGGTCCTCGCTCAGGCGCGCGGCCAGCACGCAGCCGGCCGATCCGGCGCCGACGATCACGTAGTCCATGTCCGGTCTCTCCTTGTCATGCTCAGCCATTGTGCGCGCCCGCCGGCGCCAGACTTAGGCGAAAGCTTCCAAAATTCAGGTTGACAAGCGCAGCCGCTACCATGCTGGACGGGCGGCCGGCCAGGCGCCGATCCGCACCCCCCAATTCCCTCATCACTGGAGAACACGCAATGAGCATCAACACCGTCGGCATCGTGGGCGCGGGCACCATGGGCAATGGCATCGCGCAGGCCTGCGCGGTGGCGGGCATCCGGGTGGTCATGGTCGACATCGCCCAGGCCGCCGTGGACAAGGGCCTGGCCACCATCGGCAAGAGCCTGGACCGCCTGATCAGCAAAGAGAAGATGACCGAGGCCGACAAGGCCGCCGCATTGGCACGCGTGAAAGGCAGCACCAGCTACGACGACCTGAAAAGCGCGCAACTGGTGATCGAGGCCGCCACCGAGAACCACGAGCTGAAGAACAAGATCCTGAAGCAGCTGGATGGCCTGCTGGCGCCCGAGGTCATCATCGCCACCAACACCTCGTCGATCTCCATCACCCAACTGGCGGCGGTGACGCAGCGGCCGGACCGTTTCGTCGGCATGCACTTCTTCAACCCGGTGCCGATGATGGCGCTGGTGGAGATCATCCGCGGCTTGCTGACCTCCGACGCCACGCACGACGCGGTGAAGGCGCTGGCCGTGGCGCTGGGCAAGTCGCCCATCACCGTGAAGAACGCGCCGGGCTTCGTGGTCAACCGCATCCTGGTGCCGATGATCAACGAGGCCTTCTTCGTGCTGGCCGAGGGACTGGCCACGCCGGAGGACATCGACGCCGGCATGCGCCTGGGCTGCAACCACCCGATCGGCCCGCTGGCGCTGGCCGACATGGTGGGCCTGGATGTGTGTCTGGCGGTGATGGAGGTGTACCTGGAGCAGTTCGGCGACAGCAAGTACCGCCCCTGCCCGCTGCTGCGCGAGTACGTGGCCGCCGGCCGCCTGGGCCGCAAGACCGGCTCGGGCGTGTACACCTATTGAGTGAGGGGTGCGCGGGCGTGGCGGCCACGGCTTCCTTGGAGGACGACAGCGTCCGCCAACTGGACGAGCCACTGCTGCGCTCGCTGTATGCGCTGCTGAACGAGGCCAGCGTCTCGCAGGCGGCCGGCACCCTGGGCCTGGCCCAATCGGCGATGAGCCGCCATCTGCGCGTGCTGCGCCACCTCACGGGAGACCAGTTGCTGGTGCGCGTGGGCAACCGCATGGTCTTGACCGAGCGTGCGCAGGCGCTGCTGGCGCCGACGCGGCGCATCCTGGCCGACATGTCGCTGATCACCTCGCAGGCGCTGCCGCCCTCGCTGCGCGATTTGCGCCTGAGCCTGCGCATCGCCACCTACGACTTCCTGCCCAAGGCCTTTTTCGCCGACCTGGTGGCGCGCGTGACCCAGCAGGCGCCCAATTGCGATCTGGTGATCCGTGGCCTGGGGTCGCGCTTCGAGCACTACCGCCAGCTGGCCGACGGCGAGGTCGACCTGGTGATCACCGTCTGGCCGGAGTTGCCCGCGCATCTGCGCGCCACCAGCCTGCTGAACGAGCCCCTGGTCTGCGTGATGCGCCGCGACCACCCCTTGGCCGGCAAACCGGTCGCGCTGGAGGATTTTCAGCGGGCGCGCCACCTGACCTCGCTGGAGCACATGCCCGGCCAGGGCGCGGTGATCGACAACCAGCTGGCCGCCCTGGGCGTGCGGCTGCACACCACCGTGCGCACGCAGTTCCTGGGCGTGGCGCCGGCCATCCTGGCCAGCACCGACCTCGTCTTCACCACCGGCCGGGTACTGGCCGAGGCCTTTGCCGCCGAGGCCGGGCTGGCTGTCGTGCCGCTGGCGGTGCGCACGCAGCCGCTGCGCTACCGTCTGGTGTGGCACGAACGCACCCACGCACACCGCGCCGTGCGCTGGCTGCGCGACGAGGTGACCGCCGCCGCCCGCGCGCTGGCGCACCGCAGCGGGTCATAACACCGCTGTCATAACCCGGGACACTGTGCGGCGCTGGGCGCCGCGCCGGCGCCCCGGTATCGTCGCGGGATGACCGTGCCATCCTTTGCTGCGGCCGCGGAGGGCGCGGCCACCCCCGTCACATTCGCTCCCGTCCCCGAAGCGTTGCTGCGGCGCCTGCCCAAGGTCGATCTGCACATGCACTTGTCGGGCACGCTGCGTCCGGCCACGCTGGCCGCGTTGGCGGAGCGTTATGAGTTGCCCCTGCCGCGCCCGGTGGGCCGGCTGTACCAGTACCGCGATTTCTACGACTTCATTGACGTGCTGCGCCTGGGCGCGCAAGCCGTGCGCACGGCGGCGGACTTCGAGCGCATGGCCTACGAAGCCATCGAAGACGCCGCCGGCAGCGGCGCGCGGCATCTGGAAATGTCCTTCAACCCGCAGTACGCCATGCCCATGGGCGTGCCGTACCGGGTGCAGCTGGAAGGGCTGGTGGCCGGGGTGGAGGCGGCCCGGCGCGACTTCGACTGCTCGGCCCTGCTGATCGCCGCCATCGACCGTGGCCTGCCGCTGGACAGCGCCGAGCAGGCGCTGGACGACGTGCTGGCGCAGCGCCACGAGCTGGTGGTCGGCATTGGCCTGGACGGGCCGGAGCGTGCCGGCCCACCGGCCAAGCTGGCGCCGCTGTTTCAGCGTGCCGGCCGCGCCGGGCTCAAGCGCACGGCGCATGTGTGCGAAGACAACCAGACGCTGGCCGAGGCGCCGCCCTCCAACGTGCACGACTGCCTCACCCTCATGGGCTGCGACCGGCTGGACCATGGCTACAACCTGTTGGCCAGCGACGACGGCGTGCGGCGCGCGCGCGAGCACGGCGTGTACTTCTGCACCTGCGGCATCACCAGCGTGACGCGCAACCGCGAGCGGCGCTTGCACAGCCTGCAGGCCATGGTGCAGGCCGGGCTCCCGGTCACGCTCAATACGGACGACCCGGCCATGTTTCACACCAGCCTGACGCACACCTACGTCACCGTGCTCGACGCCTGCGGCTGGGGATGGGCGCAGGCCCGCGCCTTCAGCCTGGCCGGGGTCGAGGCCTGCTGGCTGGACGATGCCGCCAAGCGCGAGCTGAGGGCGCGTTTCGAGCGGGACATCGGCCTGCTGGAGCAAGAAGCCGCGGCCACGCGCGACCGGCACCCCGGCGCCTGAAACAGCTTTATTTCTTATTTTTGTAGGAGTTTTCCTGATGCGATCTTTGTCTTTTGCCCGCCGCGGCCTGTGCCAGACCCTGACCAGCTTGGCGGTCGGCGCGGGTGGCCTCCTTGTGGGGGCAGGGGCGCTGGCGGCCGATGCGTCCTGGCCGAGCCAGCCCGTCACCCTGCTGGTGCCTTATGCCGCCGGCGGCAACGTCGACGCCATGGCGCGCTGGATCCAGCCCGAGCTGGCGCAGCGCCTGGGCCAGCCCGTGGTGATCGAGAACCTGGCCGGCGCCGGGGGCGTCATCGGCACCGACAAGGTGGTGCGGGCCAAGCCCGACGGCTACACGCTGCTGATGTCGGTGGAGAGCACGGTGGTGATCGCCAAGATGGTCACCCCTTCGACCGTGCGCTACGACGGCCTGCGCGACCTGACGCCCGTGACCCTGCTCGGCGCGCAGCCCTTGGCGCTGGCCGGCAAGCCCAACCTGGCGTCCAAGACGGCGGCCGAGTTGTTCCAGGACATCCAGGCCCACCCCGGCCAGTACAACTACGCCACCTCGGGCGTGGGGACCTCGCTGCACCTGGGCGGCGAGTTGCTCAAGCAGCAGGGCGCGGTGAGCATGGTGCACGTGCCGTACCGGGCGGCCACCCAAATCATCACCGATCTGGTGGGCAACCAGCTTGATCTGGCCGTGCTGCCCTTGTCGATGGTGATGCAGCAGGCCCGGGCGGGCAAGCTGCGCGTCTACGGCGTGTTGGCCGACAAGGCTTCGCCGGCCATGCCCGAGGTGGCGCCACTGGCCAGCAGCGTCCCGGCCTGGAAGGGCGCCGACGTGACGGTGTGGCAAGGCGTGTTCGCCCCCAAGGGAACGCCGCCCGAGGTCGTGGCCAAGCTCGACGGCGCGCTGCGCCAGGTGCTGGCGCTGCCCGCCGTGCGCAAGAACTTCGAGGACAGCGGCATCACCCCGCTGGGCATGGGGGCCGCGCCCTTCGCCGACTTTCTGAAGAAAGAGCAGGACAAGTTCGGCGCCATCGTGGCCAAGGGCAAGATCAGCGCCGAATAAGTCGCCCGTCTGTCGGGGCGAACGGGCCCCAGGTGGGCGCCGCCACGCCAAGTCGGCACCCACCGCCTCACCGGCCGCTGCAAAACCCTGCACCGGCCGGTGTTTTCGTGTCAATCAATTGTGTGCAATTTAATTGCGCGCTAAATTCACGCCATGTCTTCCACTCCCGCCGTCACCGAGCGCCTGCCTGCCGAGGCGCAGCAGCTGGACCACCAGCTGTGCTTCGCGCTGTACGCGGCTTCGCTGGCCATGACGCGGCGCTACCAGCCGCTGCTGGGGGCGCTGGGCCTGACCTACCCACAGTACATCGCGCTGCTGGCGCTGTGGGAGCAGGACGACGTCACCGTGTCGGCGCTGGGCGAGCGCCTGGCGCTGGATTCCGGCACCCTGACGCCGTTGCTCAAGCGCATGGAAGCCGCCGGCTGGCTGGCGCGCACGCGCGACGCCGGCGACGAGCGGCGGGTGCGCATCCGCCTGACGCCGGCCGGCCAGGCGCTGAAAGCCCGCGCCGCCCACGTACCGGCCGGCGTGCTGGCCGGCAGCGAGCTTGATTTGGCCCGCATCCGGACCCTGACCCAGGAGCTGACGGCCTTGCGCCAGCAGCTCGAACGCTGAGTTTCTCCCTGTTTTTCAACCCACCCTGAAAGGAAACCCCATGACCACCCCCCTCGACAAAGTCCTGTACACCGCCCGCGCCCACACCACCGGCGGCCGCGACGGCGCCTCGCGCAGCGACGACGGCCGCCTGAACGTCACGCTTTCGTCGCCTGGCCAGGCCGGCACCGGCACCAATCCCGAGCAGCTGTTCGCCAGCGGCTATTCGGCTTGCTTCATCGGCGCCATGAAGGCCGTGGCCGGCCGGCTGAAGGTCACCCTGCCGGCCGACTTGGCGGTGGACGCCGAGGTCGATCTGGGCCCGACCAGCCACGGCTACGGCATCGCCGTGCGCATGAAGATCAGCCTGCCCGGCTTGGACCCGGCCGCCGCCCAGGCGCTGATCGACGCCGCGCACCAGGTGTGCCCTTACTCCAACGCCACGCGCGGCAACATTCCGGTCGAGCTGACCCTGGTCTGAGCGCCGAGCGGCGGCGCCTCAGTCGCCGCCGCGCTCGCGCCGCACCTGCGCCAGCTCGCCGCGCAGCAGCTCCACCTGCTGGCGCAGCGCCTGCAGCTCTTGCAGCATCGACCGGTCCAGGGCTTGGTCGCGGTCCTGCTGGTGCAGCAATTTGGCCTCGTCCGGATGCCGCTCGTTGAAGATGGCCGACAAGGCCGCCGTCACCAGCGACAGTATCGCCATGCCCAACAACACCACCACGAAGGCGAACGCGCGCGAATTCGAGGTCGACGGCACGACGTCGCCGTAGCCGACGGTGGCGGCGGTGGTGAAGGCCAGCCACATGCCGTCGCCGATCGAGTGCACGCCCGGGTCGATCCACCAGAAACCCAGCCCGCCCAGCAGCAGGGAGCTGAGGGCCAGGCCCAGGGAAGAGTACAGGCCGCGGCGCGCCAGTTTCAGGCGCCGCGGGTCGTGCGCGGGGGGTGTGGTGCTCATGCGCGCATTCTGGCGCGCGCCGCGTGCCCGCGCCTACAGGCGCTCCAGCGCCTGCTTCACGTCCGCCACGCTGAGGATCTCGCTCAGCACGATCGGCGGCTTGCCCGGTGCCTGCAGCAGGTACACCGGCACACCGCTGCGCCCCAGCCGGGCCAGCTCGGCGGTGATGGCGGCGTCGCGCCGGGTCCAGTCGGCGCGGAAGGTCCGCACCTTGGCGCGTTCGAAGGCGCCCCACACTTCCTCATTGGCCAGGGTGGTCTTCTTGTTGTACTGGCAGGTCACGCACCAGGCGGCGGTGAAGTCGACGAACACCGGCTGCCCCCCGGCCAGCACGGCGCCGACCCGTTCGGGGCTCCAGGGCTGCCAGCGTGCGCCGGCGGCGGCTTCGACCGACCCCCCCCCGATTTCCGGAGATTTCAAGACATAAGGGCCGATGGCCGGCGCCAACAAAGCCAGAATAGCTATTGAAACAGTAGCAATCACCCGGCGTGCACGGCCGTGCAGGCCGAGCGCCCAGAGCAGCAGCGCCAGCGTCACCAGCAGCGCCAGCAGCGCGCCGGCGCCGTCGATGCCGCTTTGCTGGCCCAGCACCCACAGCAGCCAGGCGGTGGTGCCGAACATCGGGAAGGCCAGGAACTTGCGGAACACCTCCATCCAGGCTCCCGGCCGCGGCAGCAGGCGCGCCACGGCCGGCAGCCAGCTGGCCGCCAGGTAGGGCAGCGCCATGCCCAGGCCGATGGCGCCGAACACCAGCAGCGCCTGCGCCGCCGGCAGGCCCACGGCCAGCCCCAGCGAGGCGCCCATGAACGGCGCCGTGCACGGCGAGGCCACGGCCACCGCCAGCACGCCGGAGAAGAAGGCGTTGACCACCGGGTGGCGGGCTTCCAGGGTGGCCACGCCGCTGGGCACGAACTGGCCGAACTCGAACACGCCGGCCAGATTCAACCCGATCACCGTGAACAGCACGGCCAGCGCCGCCACCACGCCCGGCGACTGCAACTGAAAGCCCCAGCCCAGCTGCGCGCCGGCCGCGCGCAGCGCCAGCATCAGCGCGCCCAGCGCCAGAAAGGACAGCACCACGCCGGCGCTGTAGGCCAGGCCGCTGACCCGGTGCGCGCGCCGGTCGTCGGCGTGCTGGGCGAACCCCAGCACCTTGATGGCCAGCACCGGAAACACGCAGGGCATCAGGTTCAGCACCGCGCCGCCGACCAGCGCGCCCAGCAGGGCCAGCAGGAAGGTGGCGGTGGGCACGCCGGTCAAGGCCCCCACGGGGGCGCCGCCGGCGGCCCCCAGCGCGGCGTTGGCTTTCAGCGCCGCCTCCAGCGCCGGCGAGACACCGGCCACCGGCGCCAGCGCCGGCCAGTCGCCGGCCACCGGGGCGTCGGCGCGCCAGCCTTGCGTGCCGGCCGTCAGCACCAGGGGCATGTGGGTCGGGCTCTCGGCCCGGTCGGGCGAGACCGGCAGATCGGCGCTCCAGATGTCGCCGTCCCAGCGCTGGCTCCAGCTGCGCGGACCGACCGCCGCGCCCGGCGCCGCCAGCGTGGCGGCGGTGACGATGACGCCGGGCGTCTCGGGAAACAGCTCCAGCGTCTGCCCGCGCACGCTGGCCGGCAGGCCGGCCACGCGCACGGCCAGGCGCTGGCCGCCGTCCTGCAGGCTGATCTGGTGCGCGCCCGCCAGCGCGCTGGGCTGGCTGCGCAGCGCGGCCTCGAACTCGCCGCCGTGCAGGGCGGTGGAGCTGCGCAGCGGCAGCTGCAGGCTGAACTCGCCGTCCTGCGGAATGCACTCTTGCCGGCACACCAGCCAGCTGGCTTTCAGCTGGATCGGCAGGCTGTCGGCCAGCGCCGACGGCTGGTACTCGGGCGTGATGATCAGCGGCACCGGCAGCAGCACCGTGCCCTCGTAGCCGTAGTTGGCCAGCTCGCCGATGGGAATTTTCTTGGGCAGCGGCCAGGCGATGTCGCCGGCCATCACGCCGGGGGGCAGGGTCCACTGCAGCTCGGTGGGCAGTCCGGAGTCGCCCGAGTTCTTCCAGTAGGTGTGCCAATCGGGCGCGTGCGTCAGGCGCAGGCCCACCCACACCGGCTGGCCGGTGGCCGCCTCGGGCGCCAGGCCCAGCGGCACGCCCTGCGGCGCGTGCGCCAGCAACTGGGCCTGTACCTGCTCGGTACGGACCTCGGATTTGGCAAGATTTTGGGCTTTAGCCGGCGTCCAGAAAGCCCAACCAGCTATCAGAGCAATAGCAAACCAGAGGTGAAGGAAGGGACGCGAAACGGGCATGGGTGGGGGGCGCAAGGGGCGGCTTCGGCGATCAGGGCACGCAGGGCGCATCTTTTCGGGGCAATGGGGTGGGAGGCACGCGGCGGGCCGAAGTTCCAACGACCTTGCGCGGCGGGCTAGGCAAATGTGGCACAGGCGTGGTAAGTTGGTAGGTACCGAATGGAATGGCCGCACGTGGCGCCTCCTCGGGTGCCGCGTCACGATTGCAAGGATTGTGCGCGATGCGCTTGTCTGCCACTTCAGCTTTCGAGACACCGTTGCAACACTGGGCCGCGCGCCTGGGCGAGCGGCTGGACTTGCCCCTGCTGGTGCGTTGGAACGGTGGCGGCGGCCTGCGCCTGGGGCGTTTCGAGCACCCCCGCGTGGTGATTGATGTGCGCGACGCCACCGGCGCCGCCGCCCTGCTGCAACCGAGCCTGGAGCACCTGGGACAGGCCTACGTCGAGGGCCACCTGGACGTCAGCGGCTCGGTGCGGGACCTCATGGACATGGCCCACCGCCTGGCCGAATGCGAGGCCGAGGCGGCGCAGGGCCCGGGTTGGGCGCTGCGCCTGGCCGGGGCGGTGGCCGGCGCCAGCGGCCACACGCGCGCCAGCGACCGCCAGGCCATCCGGTACCACTACGACGTGTCGAACGCCTTTTACGCCGAGTGGCTGGACCCGCGCATGGTGTATTCCTGCGCCTATTTCGAGCGCGGCGAGGAAGCGCTGGCCGAAGCCCAGCTGAAAAAGATCGACCACATCCTGACCAAGCTGCGCCTGGCGCCCGGCCAGACGCTGCTGGACATCGGCTGCGGCTGGGGCGCGTTGGTGCTGCGCGCGGCCGAGCGCTTTGGCGCGCGCTGCGTGGGCATCACCTTGTCCGAGCAGCAGGCCGAGCTGGCCCGCCAGCGCGTGCGCCAGGCCGGCCTGCAAGACCGGGTGGAAATCCGCCTGCAGGACTACCGCGACCTGCGCGGCAGCTTCGACCGCATCAGCAGCGTCGGCATGTTCGAGCACGTCGGGCTGAAGCACCTGAGCGGCTATTTCCGCATCCTCCACGATCTGCTGGCGCCGGATGGCTGGGCGTTGAACCACGGCATCACCTCGACCGACCCGGACAACGGCGAGACGCGCCACGGCGGCGGCCGCTTCATCGACCGCTATGTGTTCCCGCAGGGCGAGTTGCCGCACATCGGCACGGTGCTGACCCGCCTGCAGGAAGGCCGGCTGGAGCCCTTCGACGTGGAAAACCTGCGCCGCCACTACGCCCGCACCCTGCGCTGCTGGAGCGACAACTACGAGGCGCGCCCGGAACGCCTGAAAACGCTGGTCGGCGAGAAGACCTGGCGCATCTGGCGCATGTACCTGGCCGGCAGCCAGTGGGCCTTCGAGCACGACGACATCGCGCTGTTTCAGGTGCTGTGCCGGCGTGCCGGGCAGCCGGCCCGCGGCCTGCCCTGGTCGCGCGCCTGGCAGTACGGTGGCGCGCCGGTCAGCGCGGCGCCGGTAGGGCGTTGACCCAGTCCAGGGCCTGGCGCACGGCCTCGTCGGTGGCGCCGCGCAGCGCGCTCACGCCGCCGGGCGCGTCCGCGCTGGGCGCCGGCTTGCGCACCACGAAGGTGCGTTGACCGAGCAGGCGCTCGGCGCCGCGCGCGTGCGGCGCCGTCACGGTGACGCGCAGGCTGACCACGCCCTCGCTGTCCTTGGGAGAGCTGAAGACCTGGGTGAAATCGTCCAGCTCGGCGCGCAGCTCGAGCGGCGCCAGCCCACCGCCCAGCTCGACCACCGGACGGGTGGCGGCGAAGGCCGCGCGCAGGCGCTGGGTGACCAGCTGCGGTGGGGTCATGCTCCAGCGCGCGTGCGCGTACGGGCGGGGTTGCTGGGCGCCGTCCTCGTACATCAGGCGGTACAGGATGTGCGAGCCGTCCAGCGTGGCCGGGGCGCTGACCGCGTCCACGGCCAGCGCCACGCCGATCGGCGCGGCGCTGGTGGCGGCGGCCAAGGGCGGGCCCAGGTCGTAGTGTTGCGGGCGCGTCGGCTTGTCGGGCATCGGCACCGAGCAGGCGCCAAGCAGCAGCAAGGCCAGAAGCGCGCTCCCCCTTGAGGCGCGGCGGGCGGTGGCGGCGATGGAGTTCATAGCGTGGTCTCAGCGTGAGGTGCCGTCGGAAGAGCCGAAGCCGGGCTCGCCTGGGCCGGGCGGGATCGGGCCGTTGCCGTACAGCAGGGCCTGCGGGTTGGTGCCGAAGGAGTCGGTCAGGCGGTCGATGCGGCGGAAGGTGTGGCCGGCGTCCTCGGTCACGCGCTGAATGCGCGGCAGGGTCGAGGTGGTGAAGGTGCCGGCGCCGTCGCTCATTCGGTCGACCAGGCCGCCCGGGGCGGTCACGCGCTGGATGCCCAGCTGCGCCTCCTTGGCGGCGCCGTTGACGGTCACCAGGGTGTGCTTGGCCTCCTGGGCGGCGCCTTCCACGGCCTGCAGGGTGGTGGTGGTCTGGCGCACCAGGCGCGGCAGATCCAGGCGCGCGGGATCGAGTTGCACGCGCACCGTCTTGTCCACCGTGGCGGCCATCTGCCCGACGTTCTTGGCGGCGGTGGCGGCGTCGACCAGCACCTGGTGCAGGGCGGCCTGGTTCTCCGGGCCGAAGGCTTCGTTGACGCTGCTGGAGATTTGGTCGAGCTTGTTCATCAGCGAGCCGATGCGCTCGGTCAGCTGGCCCAGCGCGCCTTCCTTGAGCGGGATGCGCGGCACGCCGTACGGGCCGTCGGTGGGGGTGTCGGAGGAGGTGCCCTCGTCGTCCAGCTGCACGAAGGACAGGCCGGTGACGCCCTGGAAGGCCAGGGTGGCGAAGGTGGACTGGGTGATGGGCGTGTCCGGGGCGACGGCGATGCGCACCAGCACGTCGCCGCGCTTGGCCGGATCGAAGCTGATGCTGCTCACCTTGCCCACCGACACGCCCTTGTAGCGCACGGCCGCCTGCGGCTGCAGGCCGGTGACGGCGTCGTCGGTGACCATTTCGTAGGTGGTGGTGTTGGTGACATCGCGCATCAGCCACATCGACAGGCCAATCAGCAAGGCGGTAACGGCCAGCACGAACAGGCCGGCGGCCAGGGCATGGGATTTGTTTTCCATGGGGTTTTATCCTTCGTTCACGGGCGCCGGGGTCTCGCGGCGGCGTTCGCGCAGCAGCTCCATGGCGCGCTGGCCGCGTTCGCCAAGGAAGAAATCGTGGATGAACGGGTGCGGGTAGGCAATCACTTTCTCCACCGTGTCGGCGATGATGATGCGCTGCTCGGCCAGCACGGCCACCCGGTTGGACAGCTCGAACAAGGTGTCCA
>JAIUOM010000241.1 GCA_020161215.1 Pseudomonadota bacterium | reverse complement strand
CACGCGCAAGAGCTAATACTTCATCGTCTCCACTGGCTGGACGCGACATGCCTTTCTCCATCAGGGTTGATGGAGAGTTATTATTACATTAATGAAATAGAAATGGAATTAGATATAATCGGATAACAAACCAGATATTCAGCCTAAAGAAGTTAGCATAACTGATTGATTTGAAATAGATTTTGGCTACGACCATACGTGAGTCCCATCGTAACCCGCTCCTGGCCCGCTTGGCTAGCCTTTGCGCCGGACCTAACCCAACTGCGGGTTGCCTGAAATGCCCAAAACGCCCGAACTCATCAAGCCCCCGATTCAAACCGCCTTCACCAACGCCTGCAACCAATCCTGCACCTCAACCCCGGTCCAGTCCACCGCCCCCTCTATGCGCCAGCGCCCACGCCCCTGGCGGTCGATGAGCCAGGTGCTGGGGAACACCTTGGCGCTCCAGTTTGCAGCCATCTCGCCGCGCGGATCGGGTAGCACGGGCAGGGTCAGGCCGCTTTGCTGCACGTAGCGGCGCAGGCGGGGCATCGGGTCGCGCACGTTGACGGTGAGAAACTGCAGTTGCGGATCGGCCACTTCGGCGGCGGTTTGCAGCGCGGGCATTTCTTCCAGGCAGGGCGGGCACCACACGCCCCAGAAGTTGATCAGCACGGCGCGGCCTTTGAGTTGGGCCAGGTCCCAGGCTTTGCCGCCCAGGTCGGTGCCGGCCAGCGGTGGCAGCGGCTGTTTGGCATCAAGCGCGATGCGGCGGTATTGCGGCGCGGGCTTGGCTTGCGCCCAGGCCGCCAGCGGCTGCGCTGTGCCCAGGGCGGCGGCGCTTAAGCCGGCCGCGCGCAGGCCGGTGCGCAGGACATCGCGCCGCCGCAGATTCACGCCCGCTCCGTCACCCAGCCCGGCACGCTTTGCAGCGCCTTCGGTAACCCCGACGCGTCGGTGCCGCCGGCCATGGCCATGTCGGGCTTGCCCCCGCCTTTGCCGCCCACTTGCTGGGCGACGAAATTGACCAGCTCGCCGGCCTTCAGCTTGCCCACCAGATCGGGGGTGACGCCGGCGGCCAGTTGCACCTTGGCGCCGTCCACGGCGGCCAGCACGATGGCGGCGGATTTGAGTTTGTCCTTGAGCTTGTCCATGGTTTCGCGCAACTGCTTGGCGTCGGCGCCTTCCAGGCGCGCGGCCAGCACGCGGATGCCGGCCACATCCACCGCTTGCGCCACCAGTTCGTCGCCCTGGGACGACGCCAGTTTGCCCTTCAAGGCGGCGACTTCTTTTTCAAGCGTTTTGACCTGATCGAGCACCTGGCCCAGGCGCGTTTGCACCTCGGCAGCGGGGGCGCGCAAGGTGCTGGCCACGCTGTGCAGGTTGGCTTCCAGGTCTTGCAGGTAATGCAGCGCGTTGGCGCCGGTGACGGCCTCGACACGGCGCACACCAGCGGCCACGCCGCCTTCGCTGACGATCTTGAACAGGCCAATGTCGCCGGTGCGCGCCACGTGGGTGCCGCCGCACAGCTCGCGGCTGCTGCCGATGTCGAGCACGCGCACGGTGTCGCCGTATTTCTCGCCAAACAGCATCATGGCGCCGGTCTTCTGCGCGCTTTCGATGTCCATCACGCGGGCTTGGGTGGCGGCGTTTTGCAGAATTTCGGCGTTGACGCGGCGCTCGATCTCGGTGATTTGCGCGGACGTTACGGGCGACGGCTGGGTAAAGTCAAAGCGCGTTTTGTCGGCATCGACCAGGCTGCCTTTTTGCTGCACATGGTCGCCCAGCACTTCGCGCAGGGCTTTGTGCATGAGGTGGGTGACGCTGTGGTTGCGCTGGGTGGCGGCGCGGCGCGCGGCATCGACCCGCGCGTTGACGGTGTCGCCGACCTTCAGGCTGCCCTGGGTCATCACGCCGTGGTGGCCGTACACGTCGGCCTTGATTTTTTGGGTGTCTTGCACGCCAAACTCAACCCCTTCGGCCACCAGCACGCCGGCGTCGCCGACCTGGCCGCCGCTTTCGGCGTAAAACGGTGTGGCATCCAGCACGACGATGCCGGTTTCGCCCTCTTTTAAGGCGTTGGTCGGCGTGCCATCTGCGTAGAGCGCTACAACTTTCGCAGCTTCCTGCAGGTGCTCGTAGCCGGTGAAGCGGTTGGCATCGCCCCCGTATTCGACCTGCTTGTCCATCTTGAACTTGCCAGCCGCGCGACCGGCGGCTTTCTGCTGGGCCATGGCGGCGTCAAAACCGGCCACGTCCACCGTCACGCCGCGCTCGCGGCAGACGTCTTGGGTCAAATCGAGCGGAAAGCCGTAGGTGTCGTGCAGCTTGAAGGCAACGTCGCCGGGCAATTGCTGCACGCCGCCAGCCAGGGCGTTGTCCAGAATCTCCATGCCGTTGGCCAGGGTCTCGAAGAAGCGCTCTTCCTCCGCCTTCAACACCTGTTCCACCCGCTTGCCCTCAGCCTGCAGGCGCGGGTACGCGGCGCCCATCAGCTCGACCAGCACGGGCACCAGCTGGTGAAAGAAGGGCTTTTTCTGACCCAGCTTGTAGCCGTGGCGGATGGCACGGCGGATGATGCGGCGCTGCACGTAGCCGCGCCCTTCGTTGCTGGGGATGACGCCGTCGCTGACCAAAAACGCGGTGGCGCGAATGTGGTCGGCAATGACCTTGAGCGAGGGGTTGGCCAGGTCGGTGATGCCGGTGGCCTGGGCGGCGGCGGCGATCAGCTTGTCGAACAGGTCGATCTGGTAGTTGCTGTGCACGTGCTGCAAGATGGCGGCCAGGCGCTCCAGGCCCATGCCGGTGTCCACGCAGGGGGCGGGCAGCTTGGTGAGGCTGCCGTCCTCGTGCATCTCGAACTGCATGAACACGTGGTTCCAGATCTCGATGAAGCGGTCGCCGTCTTCGTCGGGGCTGCCGGGGGGACCGCCGGGGATGTGGGGGCCGTGGTCGTAAAAAATCTCGCTGCACGGACCGCAGGGGCCGGTGTCGGCCATCATCCAGAAGTTGTCGCTCTTGTACTTGCCGCCCTTGTTGTCGCCGATGCGGATCACGCGCTCGGGCGGCAGGCCGATGATCTTGGTCCAGATGTCGTAGGCCTCGTCGTCGTCCTGGTAGACGGTGGCGGTGAGTTTTTCAGCCGGCAGGCCGTAGACGCGGGTCAGCAGTTCCCAGCCCCAT
>JAIUOM010000046.1 GCA_020161215.1 Pseudomonadota bacterium | reverse complement strand
AGGCTGCGCAAATCGCGCTGGTAGCGCGCCAGCGTGCCGTACAGCAGCAGCGCGCGCTCGGCCTTGTTCAGCTGCAGCAGGTTGGACAGCGAGTCGATGTTCTTTTCCACCAGGGTGGACTGCTTTTTCAGCGCGTGGCTCAGCCATTGGCCGGTGCTGGCCAGCAGGGCCAGCAGGTCCTTGGGCGCGTCCTTGGCGTACTCGTCCAGGTAGAAGAACAGCGTGCCTTCCTCGTAGGGGCCGCGCCACAGGCCGTGCCGCTCCAGGAACTCGGCGTGGCCCAGCTGCGCGTGGCCGCTCCAGAACTCGTTGTCCTTGCAGCGGCGGGCCAGAAACTCGCGCAGGCGCGCCAGCACCGGCTCGGGCCACATCAGGTGCCGGCCAGCCAGCGACATCAGGCCGTTGATGTCGCGCCGGACGTTGAATTTGCCGCCCTGCTGCGCCGCCAGGGTGAGCACGAAGTGCGAGCACATCAGATCGAGCACGGGCGCGCTCGCCAAACCGGGCGAAGGGCGCATGCCCGCCGGCTGGCGCATCTGGATTGTCCGTTGTCTAGTCATCGCAAATCTCCCGTCACGACGAGTGCCGACACAAGTCTGACCATAACGCAATCGGCACCGGCGGGGAATACACCTCAACGCCGGCGATTCGAGCCCCGTGTGACCCGCATCACGCACGCGGACTTGACCCGCGCGGTTGACGGGTCAATCGCGCCGATGCGATCATGGTCCCGTTTTTTTGTTGATAACTATTAGGAGGTAGTGGAATGAACAGTCTCACCACGTTGTGGGAATCGCTGCAGGGCGCGATGGGCGTGCACATCGCCCAGTTGCTCGGCGCGCTGCTCATCTTCATCGTCGGCTGGTTCGTGGCCGCGCTGGTGAAGGCCGGCACGCGCAAGGGCCTGGCGGCCCTGCGCCTGAACGAGCGCTTTTCGGACGTCACCAGCAAGCCCGTCGACATCGAGGGCGTGGTGGCCCTGGTGCTGTTCTGGCTGGTGATCCTGCTGACGCTGGCGGCGGTGTTCAACGCACTCAACCTGGCCATGGTCTCGGGTTCGTTCGCGGCGCTGACCACCCAATTGTTCGAATACGCCCCGCGCATGCTCGGCGCCGTGCTGCTGGCCCTGCTGGCCTGGCTGGTCGCCACCCTGGTGCGCGGCGTGACGCAAAAGCTGCTCGACAAGACCACGCTGGATGAAAAACTGTCCGAGCACGCCAACATCTCGCCGATCAGCGAAAGCCTGTCCAACGCGCTGTTCTGGCTGGTGATCCTGCTGTTCGTGCCGGCGGTGCTGGGCACGCTGCAAATGGACGGCCTGCTCTCGCCGCTGCGCGAGATGACCGCCAAGGCCGTGGACATCCTGCCCAACGTGGTGGCGGCGCTGGTGATCGGCGGCGTCGGCTGGATCGTGGCCACGGTGCTGCGCAACCTGACCTCCAACCTGCTGCGTTCGGCCGGCGTGGACCAGATCGGCAACAAGGCCGGCCTGGCCGACACCGTGCAGCTGTCGCGCCTGGCCGGGCTGCTGGTGTTCATCGTGGTGTTCGTGCCGGCGCTCATCGCGGCACTGGACGCGCTGAAGATCCAGGCCATTTCCGGCCCGGCCACCGACATGCTGGCGATGCTGATGGATTCGGTGCCGCGCATCGTCGCCGCCGGGTTGATCCTGGCCATCACCTGGATGGTGGCGACCTTCGCCACGCGCCTGCTGGCCAGCCTGCTGGCCAACGTCGGCCTGGACGCGCTGCCGGCCAAGCTGGGCCTGCAGGGCGCCTTCCAGAAGAGCACGCCCTCGGCCCTGGTCGGGCGCATCGCCCTGCTGTTCGCCATGCTGTTCGCCATCGTGGAAGCCGGCAACCAGCTGGGCTTTCACCGCTTCAGCGACATGATCAGCACCTTCATCGAGTTCGGCGCCGACGTGCTGCTGGGCTCGGCGATCCTGGTCATCGGCTTCATGCTGGCCAACCTGGCCTATGAGGCCATCACGCGCGCCAGCGGCCAGGCCACCATGCTGGCCAAGATCGCGCGCTTCGCCATCCTGGGCATCGTGCTGGCCATGGGCCTGCGCGCCATGGGCATCGCCGACGACATCGTCAACCTGGCCTTCGGCCTGACGCTGGGCGCCATCGCGGTGGCCATTGCCCTGGCCTTCGGCCTGGGCGGGCGCGAGGCGGCCGGACGCCTGGCTTCGCGCTGGGCCGATCGCCTGTGCCAGGAAAAGCCGGCCCAGGCCCCGCCCCTGCTGGACGACGACAGCGCCGGCACGCCGCCGTCCGGCCAGGGCCCGGCCGCGTGACCGACAGCGCCATCGCCGCCCCGGTGGCCGACGCCGGCGCGCTGCAACGCGCGCTGGCCGAGCTGTTCGCGCCCTGGGTGCAGGCGCTGGACCTGCGCGTCGAGGAGGTGGGCGCCAGCCGCGTCACGCTGCGCCTGCCGGTCACGCCGGCGCTGGCGCGCCAGGGCGGCATTCTGTGCGGCCAGGCCATGATGGCGGCGGCCGACACCGCCATGGCGCTGGCGCTGATCCGCCATTTCGGCCAGTTTCGCCCCTGCACCACGGTGCAGCTGTCCAGCAGCTTCCTGAAGCCGGTGGCCGGCCAGGACGCGCTGGTCGAGGCCCGCGTGCTGCGCGCCGGCAAAAGCCTGGCCTTTGGCGAGATCGACCTGCGTGGCGCCACCGACGGCCACGGCGTCTGCCGCGTCAGCACCACCTACGCCCTGCTGTAAGCCCGGCGACGGCGCCCACGGGGGCCAAACCGCTAAAATATTTGATTCGTCCCGCAACCAGAGACCCCAGCCATGTCCGCCACCGCCCACGACACCCCCGCCGAACACGATCCGGTCGAAGAAGTGACCCGGCACATTCCGGTGGTGATTCCGCTGGCCGGCGCCATCCTGATCTTTTTGCTGGCCTTCATCGCCGTCAAGATGGCCTGATCGGATTTGGGTTGTTTTTTCGGGCAAGCCGGCGCCAAACTTGCCTGAGAAGCTACATGTTGTATAGCAAATTGCCCGCTTTCAGGCGCTTGCACGAGCCGCCTGGGCCGTGCGCACCGGGCCAGGCGGCGCTCTTTTTCCCCGTCCGCAAGATGCCGCCCTGAGCCCGCCTTCCGCGCGCCATGGCGCGCCCTCCGCTCCCGTCCAAGTCCGCTTTCCCAAGGCCGCAGGCTTTCGGAAAGACGATTTTCAAACATAGGAGCCTTGCCGATGAACGCCCCCCAGACCCCCGCCATGGCGCGGGACTTGAACGTCCCCGACTACGTCAAGAACGCCCAGCTGATCGCCTGGGTGGGCGATATGGTCGCCCTGTGCCAGCCCGACACCGTCTACTGGTGCGACGGCAGCCAGGCCGAGTACGACCGCCTGTGCCAGCAGCTGGTGGAGGCCGGCACCTTCAAGAAGCTCAATCCGGCCAAGCGCCCCGGCTGCTACCTGGCCTGGACCGATCCGTCCGACGTGGCTCGCGTCGAGGACCGTACCTTCATCTGCAGCGAAAAGCAGGAAGACGCCGGCCCCACCAACAACTGGGCGCCGCCGGCCGAGATGCGCGCCAAGCTGCAGCCGCTGTTTGAAGGCTGCATGCGCGGGCGCACCATGTACGTGATCCCCTTCAGCATGGGCCCGCTGGGCAGCCCCATCGCCCACATCGGGGTGGAGCTGTCCGACAGCGCCTACGTGGCCGTCAACATGCAGCGCATGACGCGCATGGGCAAGGGCGCCATCGAGGTGCTGGGCGAGGACGGCGTGTTCGTGCCCTGCATGCACACCGTGGGCGCGCCCCTGGCCGCCGGCGAGACGGACCAGACCGTCTGGCCCTGCAACCCCGACGTGAAGTACATCGTCCACTACCCCGAGACGCGTGAAATCTGGTCCTACGGCTCGGGCTACGGCGGCAACGCCCTGCTCGGCAAGAAGTGCTTTGCCCTGCGCATCGCCTCCAAGATGGGCCAGGACCAGGGCTGGCTGGCCGAGCACATGCTGATCCTGGGCGTGACCTCGCCCGAGGGCAAGAAATACCACGTCGCCGCCGCCTTCCCCTCGGCCTGCGGCAAGACCAACTTCTCCATGCTGGTGCCGCCGGCCGGCTTCGACGGCTGGAAAGTCACCACCATCGGCGACGACATCGCCTGGATCAAGCCGCGCGACGGCCGCCTGTTCGCCATCAACCCCGAAGCCGGGTATTTCGGCGTGGCGCCGGGCACCAACCTGCTCACCAACCCGAACTGCATGGCCAGCCTGAACCGCGACGTAATCTTCACCAACGTCGCGCTCACCGACGACGGCGACGTGTGGTGGGAAGGCATGGAGAAGGACCAGGGCGGCCAGCTGCCCGCGCACCTGATGGACTGGCAGGGCAAGGACTGGACGCCCGAGGACGCCCAGGCCGGCCGCAAGGCCGCGCACCCGAACGCGCGCTTCACCGTCGCCGCCACCAACAACCCGGCGCTGGACGCCGCCTGGGACGACCCGGCCGGCGTGGCGATCGACGCCTTCGTGTTCGGCGGCCGCCGCAGCACCACCGTGCCGCTGGTGACCGAGGCACGCGACTGGACCGAAGGCGTCTACATGGCCGCCACCATGGGCAGCGAAACCACCGCCGCCGCCTTTGGCGCGCAAGGCGTGGTGCGGCGCGATCCGTTCGCCATGCTGCCCTTCTGCGGCTACAACATGGCCGACTACTTCGGCCACTGGCTGGCCATGGGCAAGCAGCTCAAGGCCCAGGGCGCGGCGCTGCCGGCGATTTACTGCGTCAACTGGTTCCGCAAGGACGAGGGCGGTAAGTTCGTCTGGCCCGGCTACGGCGAGAACATGCGCGTGCTCAAGTGGATCATCGACCGCGCCGAAGGCCGCGCCGCCGGCCAGCAGACGCTGTTCGGCGTCGGCCCGCAGTACGCCGAGATCAACTGGACCGGCCTGGCCTTCACGCCCGAGCAGTTCGGCACCGTCACCCGCATCGACAAGGCCGCCTGGCAGGACGAATTCCGTCTGCACGACGAGCTGTTCGCCCAGCTGGCCCAGGGCCTGCCCCAGGCGCTGAGCGACACCAAGGCGGCGATGGAGCAGCGGCTGGAAACCCAGGCGCACTGAGTCCGCCCGGCCCTTCACGGCGCCAGAAGCCCGCCTTTGTGCGGGCTTTTTGCTTCAAAATTAATAGCTAATCAGGCAATATCCACGCCGACCAAAGCCAGTTTTGACGCAAAATCGGTACACTGAGGGCACGCCGATGCCCCCCCGCCCGTTGACCCTTGGCCCGAGAACCCCACGTGCTGCGCACCGTCACCGTCAACCGCTACGTCACCCCGCTGCGCGAGGGCGGCTCCATGCCCGCCGTGGTCGAGGCCGACGACCAGGGGCTGTACGTGCTGAAGTTCCGCGGCGCCGGCCAGGGCGTCAAGGCGCTGCTGGCCGAGTTGATCGCCGGGGGTCTGGCACGGGCGCTGAATTTGCCGGTGCCCGAGATCGTGCTGGCCGAACTGGACCCGGAGCTGGCCCGCACCGAACCCGATCCCGAGATCCAGGACCTGGTGCGCGCCAGCGCCGGCCTGAACGTGGCGCTGGACTACCTGCCCGGTGCGGTCAACTTCGACCCGGTGGCCGACACCATCGAGGCCGATCTGGCCTCGCGCATCGTCTGGTTCGACGCCCTGGTCGGCAACGTCGACCGCACGGCGCGCAACACCAACCTGCTGACCTGGCACCGCCGGCCCTGGCTGATCGACCACGGCGCGGCGCTGACCTTTCACCACGCCTGGGGCGGCACGGTGGCCGACCCGGCCAAGCCGTTCGCCCCGATCCGCGACCACGTGCTGCTGCCGTCGGCCAGCCGTCTGGCCGACGTCGATGCGGCACTGGCCGCGCAACTGCCCGACCCGGTGCTGCAGGCGGTGCTGGACACGGTGCCGGACGACTGGCTGCGCGGCGGCGCGGGCGTTCTGGCCGAGGCCGCCACGCACCGGCGGGCCTACGTCGAGTACTTCCGCGCCCGGCTGGCCGAGCGCGCGCGCTGGCTGCAGGAGGCCCTGAATGGCCGCGCCTGAGGTCTACGACTACGCCGTGATCCGCATCGTGCCGCGCGTGGAGCGCGAGGAATTCGTCAACGTGGGCGTGATCCTGTCCTGCCAGCGCACGGGTTTTCTGCGCGCCGCGGTGGCGCTGGACGAGGCGCGCCTGCTGGCGCTGGACCCGGGCGTGGACCTAGACACGGTGCGCCGCCACCTGGCGGCCCTGCTGGCGATCGCCGAGGGCGGCCCAGGGGGCGGACCGATCGGGCAGCTGGCGCTGCGCGCGCGCTTTCACTGGCTGACGGCGCGGCGCAGCAGCATCATCCAGACCTCGCCCGTGCACACCGGGCGCTGCACCAACAGCCAGGCGGCGCTGGACGAGATCATGCGGCGCATGGTCCAGGTCGGCGGCGGGCCGGCGTCTTGAGCGATCAGGCGCTCATGTTTTTGAAGCAGTAAATACAGGAGGCGCGGCCCAGCGGACCGAAAACGCCCCGACACCCCAGACCTGCCGCCTGACGCGGCAGGCCGGCGCTCAGCGCACCACGCCGAGGTAGGCGATGGCGGCCTGGCGCAGCTCGGCGGCGCGCTGCGGATCCTGGCCGGCGCTGGCTTCGGCGCGGGCCATCAGCTCGGCCGGCACGCTCGGTGCGCGGCGCTCGGCGACGGGGTTGAACAAACGGTGCAGCAATTGGGTGAACATGGTGTGCGGGACGCGGCGGTGAACCGCTTTCCCTTCCGGGGTTAGGCTTGTGGCCGATGCCCTGTATTTTAGGGTCAACCTAGGGTTTTCCCTAGAGTATCCACTCCAATCGCTCGGGCCACGCGCCGTGCGAGACTGCCGCCCGATGAAGATTCAATTGTTGTCCGACCTGCACCTGGAGGAAAACGCCAGCTTCCAGCCCCGTCCCGTGCCCGGCGCCGACCTGCTGGTGCTGGCCGGCGACATCGGCTCGTACCAGCGCGGCTCGGCCCTGCCCGGCCTGCACGACGAGGATTTCGGCCTAGGCCGCTTTGCCGGCTGGCCGGTGCCGGTGCTGTTCGTGGCCGGCAACCACGAGTACGACGCGCTGGACTTCGACGCCACGCACGCGCGCCTGCGCGCCACCTGCGAGCGCCTGGGCATGGTCTGGCTGGAGCGCGAAAGCCGCGTGCTGGATGGCGTGCGCTTCATCGGCACCACGCTGTGGAGCGATTTCGACGCGCTGGCGGCGCGCGAGCCGACGCCGCAGGCGCGCACGCAGGCGCGCGAAAAGGCCTTCCGCGCCGCCAACCACTACCTGCGCATGGCCGCCAGCCAGCGCGGCGGCGAGCTGTTTCTGGCCGAGCCAATGCGCGCGCAGTCGCTGCTCTGCCAGGCCTGGTTGCGCCAGGCGGTGGCGCAGCCGTTCGACGGCCCGACGGTGGTGGTCACGCACTTCGCGCCCAGCCTGCAAAGCCACGACCCACGCTACGGCCTGACCCCAGGCACGGCCGGCTTTTGCAACGCGCTGGACGAGCTGCTGCCCGCCGCCGACCTGTGGCTGCACGGGCATCTGCATTGCGCGCTGGACTACCGCGTGGGGCGCTGCCGGGTGGTGGCCAACCCGTTGGGCTACGCCGACAAGGGCGAGCAGGCGGCGTTCCAGCCCGAGCTGCTGATTCCCGTCGCCCAGGCCGCGCGGCCTTAAGCCGGCGCCGTGCCGCGCGCACGCGGCCAGCGCTTAGACTCGCCAGTTACCCACCTTCTCAAGGAGCCTTCATGAAAATTCTCCTGGCCGTCGATGGCAGCGCGTTCACCAAGAAGATGCTGGCCTACGTCACCACGCACCCCGAGCTGTTCGGCACCGACAACGACTTCACCGTGCTCACCGTCCAGCCGCCCCTGCCGCCGCGCGCGCGCGCCATGGTCGGCAAGGAAGCGGTGGACGGCTACTACGCCGAGGAATCCCAGAAAGTGCTGGATCCGGTGATGAAGTTCCTGCAGCGCCACAGCCTGAAGGTGCGTGGCGCCGTGAAGGTGGGCCACGCCGCCGAGGTCATCGCCAAGACCGCCGAGACCGGCAAGTACGACATGCTGATCATGGGCTCGCACGGCCACGGCTCGCTGGCCAACCTGGTGATGGGCTCGGTCGCCACCAAGGTGCTGGCGCACAGCACCGTGCCGCTGCTGCTGGTGCGCTGACGGCACCGCCACGCCCGCACCAGCCGCCCTGGCCCGCGCAAGCGGTGCGCAGGGCATTTTTTTGCCTCGGTCCAGTGTGTTTTTGGGCCGGTGAAGACCGCCGAATATCCCTGAGGAGCTATTGAAAATAGAGCAACCAAGGCGCCCGATCAATGCAAGCGGGCCGGCACCTGGTTCAGAAAATCGATCAGCAGGGCGTCGAAGGCGTCGGGGTGTTCCAGGTGCGGCAGGTGGCCGGCGCCGGGCAGCTCGGCATACCGCGCCCCGCCGATGGCCTGGGCCATGGCCTGCATCCGTGCCGGCGGGCTGACCCGGTCGTGCTGGCCGCCAACCAGCAGCGTCGGCACGTGGATGTCGGCCAGCGCGGCCTGGCGGTCGAAGTCGCGCATGGCCTGCAGCGCCCGGCGCCAGGTGGCGCCGTGGTCGGTCGCCAGGCAGTAGCTGGCCAGCTGCACGCCCTCGGGCAGGGCGCCCGGGCCGACCAGGCGCGGCAGCAGGATGTCGGCGATCTCGGTCATGCCCTTGCCCTCGTCCAGCCAGGCCAGGCATTGCGCCAGGTACCGCTCGTAGGCGTCGCCTGGCCGCACCGCGGCGGCCGTGGCCACCAGCACCAGCTGGCGCACCAGGTCGGGCCGGCGCAGCGCCACTTCCTGCGCCAGCATGCCGCCCATGCCCTGGCCGACCAGGGCCACCGGGGCGCTCCCGGGCGTGTCGGCCGACAGGGCCTCGATCAGGGCGACGCAGCTGGCCGCCAGGCCCTTGAAGCCATAGGGCTCGATGGGCGGGCTGTGGCCATACCCCGGCATGTCCCAGGCCACGGCGCGAAACCCCAGGCTGGCCAGGGTCTCGACCTGGGGCGCCCAGGCGCGAAAACCCCCGCCGGAGCCGTGCAGCAGCAGCACCAGGGGGCCGTGGCCTAGGGCGGAAAAAGTGGGCAGCGTCGGCATGCCGGCATGTTACGCCGCGCCGGCCCGGTCCTCGACGACGGGGCGGGCCGGCGCGCCGCGCGTCAGGCCTGGGCCGGCCGCCGGCAGCACGAAATGAAACACCGTGCCGCGCGGACTGCGCGAGGTGTACCAGAGCGCGCCGCCATGCTGCTCGACCACCGTGCGGCACAGCGACAGCCCCAGTCCCATGCCTTCGGCCTTGGTGGTGAAAAACGGCGTGAACAACTGGGGCGCCACCGCGTCGCTGATGCCTTCGCCGCTGTCGGCGATGGAAAAATGCACGCGCGCGCTGGCACCGACCCGGGTGCCGGCGCGCTCGGCCTGCACCTCCAGCGTCAGCTCGCGCTCGCCGGTGACCTCGGCCATGGCCTGCATGCCATTGCGCGTCAGGTTCAGCAGCACCTGCTCGATCATGGTGCGCTCGCACCACAGCGCCGGCAGCTCGGGCGCCAGCCGCAGGTGCACGGTAATACCCAGCTTGCGCGCCTGCAGCTGCACCAGCGGCAACACGGCGTCGATCAGCACATGGGGCGTGACGGCCTCGCGCGATGTGCCCCGTCGGCGCACCAGGTCGTGCACGCTGTTGATCACGCGCCCGGCGCGTCCGGCCTGCTCGGCGATGCGCGTCAGCGCGGTGCGCACGTCCTGCAAGGTGTCGGCATCGTGCACGTCGCCCTGCTCGGGCAGCAGGTTCAGCGAGCCGGTGGCGTAGCTGGAGATGGCCGCCAGCGGCTGGTTCAGCTCGTGGCTCATCAGCGAGGCCATCTCGCCCACGGTGGCCAGGCGCGCGCTGGCCTGCAGCCGTTCCTGGCTGGCGCGCGACTGCTCCTCGGCGCGGCGCTGCGCGGTCAGATCGAGCACGGCGCTCATCCAGCCGGTGTGCTTGCCGGTGGTGCTCATCAGCGGGGCCTCGAAAATCAGCACCGGAAAACGCGTGCCGTCCTTGCGCATGAACACCGACTCCACCCCCTCGCGCGCCGGCGCCTGGCCGGCCAGGCGAACGGCCTGGCGCTGGCCGTACTCGTGGGTGTGCTCGGGCGGCCAGTAGGGCGCCGGCAGGCCACTGTCGATCAGCTCCTGGGCCTCGAAACCGACCATGGCGCAAAAGGCCGGGTTGACGTAGGTGATGCGCCCCTGGCCGTCGCGCGCGCGCAGGCCCGTGATGAGCGAGTTCTCCATGGCCTTGCGAAAGGCCAGCGCGTCGGCCACTTCGGCCTCGGCCTGCAGCCGGCGGCGCAAATCGCGCGCCAGCAGCACCAGCACCGTGACCAAGGCCACCGACAGGCCGGTGACCAGGGCCGTGAGCACGTTGGGGAAGACATCCGGCGCGGGCCGGGTGCCTTCCATGCGCACCACCAGCGGGCTGCCAGGCAAATCCAGCACCAGCTGCGAGACGAAGGTGCGCGCGCCGCGCCGCGGCGCGCCCTGCACGGCCAGGCGGGTGCCATCCAGTTCGGTGAAGGCCATGCTCTGGCTGCGCGTGACCTCGGTCGGCAGCAGGCTGGACAGCACGCCGGCCAGGGAGTACGAGGCCACCACGTAGCCGCGCACCTGCTGGCCCTGCATCAGGGGCAGGCACAGCTCCATCACCTCCTGTCCGCTGCCGCTGGGGCCCGGCACGAAGCGGCTGGGCGCGTAGGCGGCCGCGCCCTGCTTGCGCGCCAGGGCGCAGGCGCGCAGGATGTCGACCTCGGCCGCCACGCCGGCCGCACCGGCTTCGCCCAGGGGCGTGAAGAAGGGGCTGTCGGCCTCGGCGGACAGCCGCAGATCGGTATCGCGCCACTCCAGCCGCAGCCACTCGCGGTGCTCCACCAGCAGCCGCGACGCCGCGGCCGGCCAGTCCTGGTCGTTGCCGTGGGTGTTGGCCAGGCTGTGCAGGTCCTGCAGGTTGCGCGACAGCGCCTGGCGCAGGATTTGCGTGGCCTCGGCGTTCTCGCGGTCGAGCGCGCGTTGCACGGCGTCGATTTCGTAGCCGCGCGCCAGCCACACCAGGGTGCTCAGCATCACCGCCAGCAGCAGCACCAGCATCGCCCACAAGCGCCAACGCCGTCCGGTGGCGAACTGCCGGCCGAACGCCAAGGCCGCCGCCAGCTGCTGGCGCCAGCGCGGCGCGGGCGCGACGCTCATGGTCAATGGCCCCACCGCGCCGGGCGCGGCCCGAGACGCACGACACGGGCGCGGCGCGGCCAGCGCGGCGGACAGCGGCCCAGCCGCTCGGCGAGCTGTGTCACCCCAGCACGCGGTGGTCCAGCGCGGGCAGTTGCGCGCGCCGCGCACGCAGCGCCGCCGGCTCCAGTTCGGCCAGCACCACGCCCGGGCCTTCCGGGCGCTGCGCCAGCACACTGCCCCAGGGGTCGATGACCATGCTGTGGCCCCAGGTGCGGCGGCCGTTTTCGTGCACGCCGCCCTGGGCGGCGGCGATCACGCCACTCAGGTTCTCGACGGCACGCGCGCGCAGCAGCAGCTCCCAGTGCGCCTGACCGGTCACGTAGGTGAAGGCACTGGGCACCAGCAACAGGTCGGCCCCTTGCGCGGCGTGGGCGCGGTACAGCTCGGGAAAGCGCAGGTCGTAGCACACGCTCATGCCCACGTTCCAGCGGTGGCCGTCGCGCGAGGGCAGCTCGAAGCGCGTTGGCGTGGCGCCCGGCACCAGCACGGCGGCCTCGTCGTAGGTGCGGCTGCCGTCGTCGAACTTGAACAGGTGGATCTTGTCGTAGGCGGCCACCCGCTCACCGGTCGGGGCGAAGGCCAGCGAGGCGTTGCGACACTTGGCGCCCTCGGCCGCGCGCGGGTCGTCCGCGTCCAGCGCCAGGGGCAGCGTGCCGCCGACGAGCCACAGCCCCAGCTCGCGCGCGGTGGCGGCCAGCCAGTCCTGGATCGGGCCGTGGCCCAGGGGCTCTTGCAGGGCCAGCTTGTCGGTGTCGCGCCGGCCCATGATGCAAAAGTACTCGGGCAACACGGCCAGCTCGGCACCGCCTTGGGCGGCCTCGGTCAGCAGGGCATGGGCAGCGCGCAGGTTGTGCTCGGGCCGGGTGCACGAGACCATCTGGATGGCGGCGACCTTCACGGTGGGTTCTCCTCCTTGGCGTTCGGGGATGAGGCGGGGGCGCGGGGCGGCGCGGCGCCGCCGGCGCGCCCGTCGATGCGCGTGACCTGGGGATTGTCCCAGCTGCCACCGATGTGGAATTCGCGCGTGGCGGCCTTGATCAGTGGCTGGCGCAGCACCAGCTGGGCCAGGAAGGCACTGATGCCGATCACGGGGTTGATGACGGTGGCGGCCAGTGCGGCGGTGCCGGCGTCGATCTCGGGCACGACCAGCACGCGCAGATCCTGGGTTTCCTTGTCGATGTCGGCGCTGCCCTCCATCAGCACGGCGGCGTTCACGCCCTTCATCTGCAAGTTGTTGGTGCGGGCCACGCCGCGCTGAACGGCGACGTCGCCACGCACCGAGTCAAAAGCGAAGCCGGAGCTGAACAGGTCGCGGAAATCCAGCGTCAACCGGCGCGGCAAGGCCTGCAGGCTGATCACGCCGAGCAGCTTGGCCATGCCGGGACTGGCCTTGAGGAACTGGCCGGCGCCGAAATCCAGCCGCAGTTGACCGGTCATGCTGGGGTAGTGCGGAGACAGCGGCGAGCCGGCCCAGCCCAGGCTGCCCTCCAGACGGCCACTGCCGCGCGTCAGCACGCCCGGCATGTCCAGGCGCGCGAGCAGGGCGCCGCCGTCGCGCACGTCGAGCCGGAAGTCGAGCTGGGTGCGGCGCGGGTCGTTCGGCGCGCGCGGCGCACGCGGGTCGGGCGGCAGGGCCGGCGCACGCGGCAGCGCGGCCCATTGGCCAGAGGCGCTGAAGCTGGCCTCGGGGGTGCGCAGCGCCAGCCGCGACAGCTGCCACTCCTGCACGCCGCGTGCGCCCTGGCGCGTGGGCGCGGCATCGAGGTTCACGGCCTCGACCTCCAGCCGGCCGAGCTTCTTGCCGCGCAGCTCGAACTGCTCGACCACCACGTCCAGGGCCGGCATGTGGGCCGGTGGGTCGTTCAGGGTGGCGCCCGGCGTGGGCTCTTCTCCGGCGCTGGCCGGAATCGCCAGCCGAGCCAGGCGCGCGCGCAGCTTGCCAGCGCGCCCGTCGGCGCCTTCGCCGTAGTCGATGCGCCCGGCCAGCTCGCGCGCCTGCACCTCGGCGTGCCAGGCGGTGCCCTCGCGCGTGCCGGTGCTGCTGACGTCGTGCAGGCTGCGTTCGTCCACGTGCAGCTCGCCCACGCGCAAGGACCAGGCGTTGGGCAGGTAGTCGCGCCAGCCGGGCAGGGCGGCCGAGCCTTTCGTGCTGCCCTCTCCGCCATGCGCGCCGGTCAAACGCTCGGCCAGGCCTTCCCAGGCGTCGACGTCCAGGCGCGGCAGGCGCAGCTGCGCCGACACGCCGCTGGCCGGCAAGCTCACGGCCGGCACGCCCAGGCCGATCGCGCCGCGCAGCGGCCGCGCCGGGGTGCTGGCGGTGTCCAGCTCGAATTCCAGCGCCAGCAGCTCGGCCACGCTGACGCGCAGGCGCTCGCGTGGCGTGGCGGCGCTGCCTTGCGGGCGCGACTCGTAGCGCAGCGGCCAGGCCGCGTCGGCCGGCTTGCCGAGGGGCGCGGGCAGGTCCACGGCCAGGCCGCGCAGATCGCTGGTCACCAGCACCTCGGTGGCGCCGGCGCCGAAGCCGAGCACGGCCTCGTAGCTGGCGCGGCCGCTGGCCTGGCGCGCCAGCGCCGCCACCGGCCCCCAGTCGCTCATCTGGCGCAAGGCCTCGGCGCTGGCGGTGCCGCTGGCGCGCAGCACCACGTCGGGGCGCTTGTCGCCGCTGGCGCCGCCGGGGTGCCCGCCGCTGACGCGTGCCTCGCCACCGAGCAGGCGCACGCGCACGTCCTGGATGGCAAAGCCGGTGTCGGTGAAGCTGATGGCGCCTTGCGCCTGCCCGAGGGGCGGCGTGTCGGGCGTGATGCGCAAATCGTTGCCCTGCAGGGCCACGCGGCCCTCGACCTTGCTGCGCTCGATGTGCTCGATGGGCAAATCGAGCTTGAGCTGCAGTCCGGCATCGCCGCTGGCGCTGGCCTGGTCCAGGGCGTGCTCGGTGAAGCCGGCCAGCGCGCTCTGCCGCACGATGCCCAGCGCCGCGCTCAGCGCGCCGCGCCCCTCGGCCTCCACTTTCAGGCGCGAATGCTCGAAATCGGGCAGGCTGGCCTGGATGCGCGGAAACTGCCAGCCGGGATGGCCCTGCACGCGGGCACGGGCGTTGTTCACGCGCATGCCGTTGCGCTCGAACACCAACTCGCCGGCCAGCGCCTCCAGCGCCGGCCAGGGCGGCTGACCGGCCGGCAGCAGGCTGCGCGGCACGTAGGCCATGGTCACGCCCTGCACCTGGCCGGCAATGCGGAACTCTCCGGCGGCGGGGTGTTTGTCGAATGGCAGCTCGTGCAGATCGCCCTTGACGCGCACCGCGACATCGCGCACCTCGCCTTTCTGGATGGCGTCGCGCACGTAGTGCCGCGCCTCGGCCGGGATGACCAGCGGCAGGTAACGGTGCACGCGCGCGCCGTTGCCGTGGCTGAAACTGCCCTGCAGATCCAGCACGCCAGGAAAACGCGCCTGCCCCGGCAACTTCGGCTCGGTGGTGTGCCAGCGCGCCTTGAAGCTGCCCGCCAGGTCGGCGTTGCTGAGTTTCAGCTCGTCCAGGTTGACGGTGATGTGTTCGCCTTGCAGTTGCCAGTTGGCCCGCAGATCCAGTTCCGCCAAGGGAATGCGTGGCTCCTCGAAGACACCGGGAAACTCCAGCGCGCCCTCGCGCAGGCTCAGGTTGGCGCGGCCACCGGCGCGGCCGGCCTGCAGATCCAGCGTGGCGCCGCTCAAGCCGGGCACGCCCTCGACCGGCGTGCCGTCGGCCCGCGCCGGTGCCGCCAGGGCGCCAATCGCCAGACGCGACAAGCGCGCGCCGACCTGCCAGTCGCGCGGTGCGTCCAGCGGGCCGTCCCAGCGCGCCGAGATGCGCTCGACCAGGCCCTGCACCGGGTGCGCCTTCAGCTGCTCGTGCAGCTTGGGCGGCAGTGGCAGGCGACTGGCGATCTTGGCCAGCGCGGCCAGGTCGAGCTGGTCGCCGCGCAACTCGCCGCCGACCGGGCCACCGCCCTGGCCGTCGCGGTAATTCAGGGTGAAGTTACCGCCAGGCCAGACCAGGCCGTCGGCGTCGACGAAATGCAGATCGCGGGTGTCGAACTCCGAGCCGCTGCCCTGGTCGCGCCAAGCCAAGCGCCCGGTGACCGAGGCAAAGGCCAGGGGCGCCAGATCGGGGCCGAAGCGGGCTTCCACCCGGCCAACCGCCAGATCGGCGGTGGCCTCGACCGGCAGGCCCTTGCGCACGCCGGCCCACAGGCGCAGCGCGCCGTGGCCGTCGAGCAGGTCGACACCCCAGTCGGCCTTGAGGTCGATGTACTGGCGCAGCTGGGACACGTCGACCCGGCGGAATTCGGCGTAGGCCTGCCCGTCCCATTCGCGCCAGTAGCCGGGGTGGCGCGAGAACACCGGCTGGCGGAACTGCCCGATCACCGTGAAGCGCTCGCCCCAGCTGGCCTCGGGGGTGGCGTCCAGGCGGATCTGGTGGCGGCGCCGGCCGTTGCGCACCACCAGCTGGACCTCGTGCAGGCCGACCGGCGCGGCCTGGCGCTTGTCGTCGATCCAGGTCACGCGGCCCTCGCGCACCAGGAACTCGGTCTGCGAGAAAAACCAGTCGGCGGCACGGGTGTCGCCCAGCTCGTCGCCCGACAAATCGATGCCGCCCAGCAGCAGCCGGCCCTGGGCGGTGCGCCGCATTTCCAGCTCGGGCTGGTCGATGACCAACTGCTCCAGCCCCCCGCCGGCCAGGGACAGCACGGAAAAACTCGCCAACACCCGGCGCACCCGCAAGCCAGCGCGGCCGGTGGGGTCATGCACCTGCACGTCGTGCAGCGATACCGAGGGCACGAGACCATTCGACTCGGCATGCAAGCGACCGATCGACACCGGTGCGCCCAGCGTGCCCGAGGCCCACTCCACCAGGCGTGGGCGGAATTCATCGACACGCGGCAAAATCACCCAGTGGAGGACGGCCCAACCCAGCAGCAGCAGCAGCAGCATGGCCACCACGATGCGCACGATCCAGCGCATGGCGAGGGCGGCGAGGCGAAGCGAGGATTGCAGCAACGGCGTAGGGTCGGTAGCGGTGAAGGGCATCCGGCCGGCACCGCATCCTGTGCAGGATGCAGGCGCACCAGGTACCCCCGAAAGGCACATTAAGAGAAATTATGACCGGCGCAGATGTGGAAGGTTCGTCCGCGAACCGTGAATCTTTTCCGGAGTCCGGCCTCGCCGCTCCGGCCGCCGCGGCGCATTCGCGCCTGGTGCAGCGTCTGCGCCGCCGTTACGCCGACGAGCTGCCCCTGCTGCCGCCCGGCGTCCCCTCGGTGGCCGGCATGACGGCCTGTCTGTCGGCGCTGACCGAACGCGGACACGACGTCGGCGCGCGCCTGCGCATCCTGCGCCAGCTGGTCATGGAACGCCTGGTGGTGCTCGATTGCGAACAGGGCGCGCCACTGGCGCAGGTGGTCGCGGCGGTCACCGAGCTGGCCGAGCTGGCGCTGGACGCGGCCTGCCAGGAAGCCTTCGCCCAGCTCGACGAACGCCATGGCGCACCCCTGACCGAGGCCGGCGAGCGCGCCCAGTTGTGGGTCATCGGCATGGGCAAGTTCGGCGCGCGCGAGCTGAACGTGTCGAGCGACATCGACCTGATCTACATCTACGACGCCGACGGCGAAACCGCCGGCCGGCCAGACGGGCGCGGCCAGATCACGGTGCAGGAGTACTTCACCCGCGCGGTCAAGCTGATCTATGGCCTGGTGGGCGACACCACCGAGCACGGCTTCGTGTTCCGCGTCGACCTGGCGCTGCGGCCGAACGGCAATTCCGGCCCCACGGTGTGCTCGCTCGACGCGCTGGAGGAGTACATGCTGGTGCAAGGCCGCGAATGGGAGCGCTTTGCCTGGATGAAAAGCCGCGCCGTGGCCCCGCGCGCGGCCATCGACCAAGGCGCCGCACAGGCGCTGCGCGGCGTGGTGCTGCCCTTCGTGTTCCGGCGCTACCTGGACTACAACGTGTTCCAGTCGCTGCGCACGCTGCACCAGCAGATTCGCGCGCACGCCAGCAAGCGCAGCGCCGGACGACCGGAGCGCGCCAACGACGTGAAACTGTCGCGCGGTGGCATTCGTGAAATCGAATTCACCGTGCAGTTGCTGCAGGTGGTGCGCGGTGGCCAGTTCCCCGAGTTGCGCACCCGCCCCACCTTGGCCGCGCTGGAGCGCGTGGCACGCGCCAACCTGATGCCCGCCGAGACCGCCGAGGCACTGGCGCGCGCCTATGTGTTCCTGCGCCGTGTCGAGCACCGCATCCAGTACCTGGACGACCAGCAAACCCATATCCTGCCCACCGCCGACGAAGACCTGGCCTGGATCGCCCACAGCATGGGCTACCCCGGTGTTTGCCCGTTCCTGGCCGAGCTGGACGTGCACCGCGAGTTCGTGGCGCAGGAGTTCGATCGCCTGCTGGGCGGCGACGCCCCGGCGTGCAAGGGCTGCGCCAAGGCCGGCGCGGCCGAGGGCGCGCGCACCGCGACGCTGGATCTGGACGCGGTGCTGGCGCAGTTCCCCGAGCGCGCCCGCACGCGCCTGGAGGAATGGCGCGAACACCCGCGCGTGCAGGCGCTGCGCGAGGAAGCCACCGGCCGCCTGCTGCGCCTGCTGCAGCGCACCGCGCAGTGGCTGGAAGAGGGCCGTGTCACCGAGGACGCGGTGCTGCGCCTGGCCGACTGGATCGAACCCCTGCTGCGCCGCGAAAGCTACATCGCCCTGCTGCTGGAGCGCCCCGCCGCGCACGAACGCCTGCTGCGTGTGCTGGGCGCCGCGCGCTGGCCGGCGCGCTACCTGTTGCAACACCCGGGCGTGATCGACGAGCTGGCCAGCCCCAGCGTGCAGGACGAACGCTTCGACGCCGCCAATTTCGAGCAGGAACTGGAGCTGCGCCGTGCCGCCCTGGCCCGCACCGGCGAGGACGATGAGGAAAACCTGCTCAACCTGCTGCGCCGCGCCCACCACGCCGAGGTGTTCCGCACCCTGGTGCGCGACGTCAGCGGCCAGCTCAGCGTGGAACTGGTGGCGGACGACCTGTCGGCCCTGGCCGACGCCATCCTGCGCGTGACCACCCGTTGGTGCTGGCCGCGCCTGCGCCAGCGGCACCGCGAGCAACCGGCCTTCGGCATCATTGCCTACGGCAAGCTGGGCGGCAAGGAGCTGGGTTACGGCAGTGACCTGGACATCGTCTTCGTGTTCGACGACGACCACGAGAACGCGCCCGAGATCTACGCCGCCCTGGTGCGCAAGCTGATCAACTGGCTCACCGTCAAGACCGGCGAGGGCGATCTGTTCGAAATCGACACCGCGCTGCGCCCAAACGGCAATTCCGGCCTGCTGGTGACCAGCATCGACGCCTACGCCGACTACCAGGAAAACCGCGGCAGCAACACCGCCTGGACCTGGGAGCACCAGGCCATGACCCGCGCCAGAATGGTGCCCCCCACGCTCGCCTGCGAGCCAAACGCCGCCACGGCGAGCGAACCCGCGCTGGCCGACGAGGAGGCCTGCGACCTGGCCCGCGCCCTCACGGCGCGCTTCGACGCCGTGCGCTACGCCGTCATCATGGCCCCGCGCGATCTGCCCAGCCTGCGCGCCGAGGTGGTCGCCATGCGCGAACGCATGCGGGCCGCGCACCCGGTCAAGGCCGGCCGCTTCGACGTGAAACACAGCCCCGGCGGCATGGTGGACGCCGAGTTCGTCACCCAGTACCTGGTGCTGGCGCACAGCCGAGCGCACCCCGAACTTCGCCCCAACCGCGGCAACATCGCCCTGTTGCGTCTGGCCGAAAACGCCGGTCTGTTACCGCCGGGCACCGGCGTGGCCGCCGCCGACGCCTACCGGGCGCTGCGCCGGGTGCAGCACCAGGCCCGGCTGAACGAGGAGCCGACCCAGGTCGCCCCCGAGGCCGCCGCCGAGCAGCGTGACGCGATTCTGGCGCTGTGGGCCGCGGCTTTTCATTGAATTTGCGTCAAAACAGCCTTTGGTCGGCGCCCATATTGCCTGATAAGCTATACTATTTATAGTGAATCAGAGGCCGCACAGCGATCCGCCCAGCGCCCCCCGGCACCGGGCGTGGGCCTGGGTCGCCACCTGCCTGGTGTTGATCGCGGTCAGCCTGGCGCTGTGGCTTCTTCCGGCGCACGCCGACCCGGCCACATGGCGCCCCTGGACGCCTTGGATCACCCCACTGCTGCACCTGAACGGCCCGCACCTGCTGGCCAACACACTGGCCCTGGGCGCGCTGGCGGTGCTGGGCGCGGCCCTGCCCGCGCCGCCACGCGATGCGCTGGCGCTGTGCCTGGCCTGGCCGCTCGGCACCTGGGCACTGCGCCTGTGGCCCGAGGTGGGCGCTTTTCAGGGCCTATCGGGCACCGTGCACGCCGCCGCCGCCATCCTGGCCTGGCGCGCCCTGCGCCGACCGGCCACGCGCCAACTGGGGTGGCTGCTGGGCCTGGGCCTGCTGCTGAAGCTGGCACTGGAGCGGGGTTGGGCCGAGCCGGTGCGCTTTGATCCGGCCTGGGGCTTCAACGTGGTGGTCGCCGCGCACCTCACGGGGGCCGTGGCCGGCGCGGCGCTGGCGGCGCTGCTGGACGGCCTGGCGCGCTGGTGCGGCCGGGCGAGGGGCCCCGTCCCATAATCGGCCGTCAACACCACGAGGACACCGCCATGGCCGACTACCTGCTCGTGCACGGCGCCTGGGGCGGCGCCTGGTATTGGCGCGACACGCTGGCCGCGCTGACGCGGGCCGGCCACCGCGCGCATGCCGTCACCCTGACCGGCTGCGGCGAGCGCGGGCACCTGCGCCACCCAGGCATCACGCTGGACACGCACATCACCGACGTGCTGGCCGCGCTGGAGACCGAGGAGATGGCGCGCTGCATCCTGGTCGTGCACTCCTACGCCGGCATGCTGGGCACGGCCGTGGCCGACCGCCAGCCCGAGCGGTTGCGCCACCTGGTGTACGTGGACGCGGTGCTGCCCAAGCCGGGCGAAAGCTGGAGCAGCACCCACGCCAGCGCCACGCGCCGCCAGCGCCTGGCGGGCGCGGCCGCCTCGCCCGACTTCAGCTTTCCGCCACCCGACCCCTCGGTGTTTGGCCTGCGGACCGAGGCCTACGACTGGGTGCGCCGTCGCCAGACACCGCACCCCGGCCATACCTACGAAACGCCGCTGGCGTTTGACCCGGCGCGGGTGGCCTCGGTGCCCCGCACCTTCATCGACTGCACGGCGCCGAAGCTGGCCACCATCGACGTCAGCCGCCAGAGGGTACGCGACCCCGGCTTCTGGGGCGGTGCCTGGCAGGCCGGTACCCAGCTGGTCGAGCTGGCCACCGGCCACCACCCGATGATCAGCGAGCCGGCCGCCTTCCACCGCCTGCTGCTGGCCCTGGCCGATACCCAGTGACCGGCGGGAACTTGGCGCCACGGGCGTGATCCACCCTTGTGGGTCGGGTTATTGCACCCGACGCGCCCTCCGTGCCGGAAGGCGTTCTTAAAATCGAGGGCTGACCATGCCGACCACCCACCTCATCACCCGATTCGCCCCCTGGGGCGCCGCCCTGGCGCTGGCAACGGCGCTGGCCGGGTGCGGCAACAGCGCCGCGCCGGCCTCCACCTTCGTGCTGCTGGACGGCAGCAGCAAGACCACGCAGGACTTCAAGGGCAAGGTGACCCTGGTCAACTTCTGGGCCACCAGTTGCACCACCTGCGTCGCCGAGATGCCGCAGATCGTCGCCACCCACGACAAATTCAAGGCCCGCGGCTACGAGACGGTTGCCGTGGCCATGCAGTACGACCCGCCCAGCTACGTGGTGAATTTCGCCGAAACGCGCAAGCTGCCCTTCAAGGTCGCCATCGACAACACCGGCACGGTGGCCCAGGCCTGGGGTGATGTGAAGCTGACCCCCACCACCTACATCCTCAACAAGCAGGGTGAGATCGTCAAGAAGTACGTCGGCGCGCCGGATTTCGGCGAGCTGCACAAGCTGATCGAGAAACTGCTGGCCGAGGCCTAGAACCTCGGCCGGAGACGCAGGCGCCTCACGAGGCGCTTTTTTCATGGCGGCGTCAGGCTCAGGGCTTGACGCCCGTCACGGCGATCGCATCCGCGTTCATGATGTGCACCGATACAAAGCGCACCTGCAAGCGCAGCGGTGCCAGGTTGCCGGGGTTGGGCAAGGCGGCTTGCGCGGCGTCGATGTCGGCCTGGCTGGGTGCTTTGTCGCCCTGCAGGTAGGCCATGACGGTGATGTCCGAGCCGTCCTTGCCGCCCTTGTCGGGCCCCAGCAGCATGCGTGAGGAGATCAAGCGGTTCTGCCCTTTTTCCAGCTGCGCGCGCAAGGCCTCGGTGATGCTGATGTCCAGGCGCTGGCGGCTGGAGCTGTCCATCAGCCGGAGCGTCAGGAACACCGTCAACGCGGCCAACAGGACCAGCGACCACAGGTTGGCGCGCCAGAAGTTGACGCGGTGATCAATGTCGTTCGGATCGCGGTGGAACTTGGCCAACCACAGCACCATGGACGAGGCGAACTGAATCGCCACCATGTTGGTCAACGTGAGCAGGAAGGCACCCCAGGCCAGGCCCCATTGGCCACGCGACAGCAGGATGCCGCAGGTGGTCAGCGGCGGTACCAGGGCCGTGGCCACGCCCACGCCCACCACGGCCACCGGCAGCCGCGTGGACACCGAGGCGATGGCGCCAGCGAAGCCACCGGCCAGGGCGACCATGAGGTCCATCACGTTGGGGGCGGTGCGGCCGATGATTTCGTCGGTGAGCACGTGCTGATGGTGGATCAGGCCGATGGTCAGGCCGACGCCGATCACCAGCAAGGTGCCGCGCAGCACGGTCCAGAAAGCCGTGCCCAGCAGCGAACGGTCGCGCTGCAGCACCGCCAGGCCGAGACCGACGATGGGCCCCAGCATCATGGCCACCAACATGGCGCCGATCACCACCGCCGCCGAGTTCTGCAACAACCCGTAGCCGGCGATCACCGCGGCGATCAGGTTCATGGTGAAGAAGGTGCCCGAGGGCGCGCTGTTGACCATGATGTCGGTGCGCGTGCGTTCGCGCTCGGCATCGGTGAGGTACAGCGGGTTCCTGACCTGTCTGGGGATTTCAATTGACAACACGATGCAGTCCTTGAGTTTTTATTGCGTTTAGGGGACAACTACATCAAAAAACGGCGCCACAAGGGCGCCGCTGGCGGGGTAGGAACGCACCCGCGGGTTTACTTGGCCCGGTATTCGTCGTGACAGGCCTTGCAGCTTTGCGCGGCGGGACCGAAAGACGCCTTGAGCTGGTCCAGGCTGCCGCTCTTGGCGGCGGTGGCCACCTTGGCGGTCTCGGCCACCATCTTCTCGTAGAGGTCCTTGAACTTGGCCTCTTCCTTCCAGATGTCCGGCAGGGCGCGTGTCTTGCCCTTGTCGCTGCCAGCCACGAAGCCGGCTTGCGGCAACTTGGACACCACGGCCAGCACGTCGCCATCGGCCGCCGCGACGGCGGCGTTGTAGGGCGCCTTGCCGTTGGCCATGGCACCCAGGCGGCTAAAGTGATGCGCCATGACACGGAAAGCGCCCTGGCGGTATTCGATGGCGTCTTCGGCCTTGGCGAACTGGGCCGCCGCGGGCAACGACAGAACGGCGGTGCCCATCAGCACGGCAATGGAAATCAGGGTCTTCATCCGGAGAACTCCTTGGGTCTTCGATGTTGTGACAGAGTGACAAGTTGAACCCATGCCGACCGTGAATCCGGCGCGAATCGCCACTACACTTGGCCAGTAGGGTCATCGCAGCATAGCGTTTTTTCAGCAACCAAGCATCGACTTCAGCATGAACAACATCCGCATCTGGGACCTGCCCACGCGCCTGTTCCACTGGGCCTTGGCGGTCAGCGTGATCGGCCTGGTCGTCACCGCCAAGGTCGGCGGCGACGCCATGAATTGGCACTTTCGCCTGGGTTACACCGTGTTCACCCTGCTGCTGTTTCGCCTGGTCTGGGGACTGGTGGGGGGGCATTGGTCGCGTTTCATGACTTTTTTCCCCACGCCCGGGCGCCTCAAACGCTACCTGAGCGGCCAGGCCACCGAGGCCGAGCAGGCCGGCCACAACCCGCTGGGGGCGTTGTCGGTGCTGGCCATGCTGCTGGTGCTGGCGCTGCAGGTGGCCAGCGGCCTGGTGTCCGACGACGAGATCGCCTTTGCCGGACCATTGACGCCACTGGTGTCGGGCGCGGTGGTCAGCCAGGCCAGCAGTTACCACAAATCGGTGGGCCAGTACCTGGTGATCGGGCTGGTGCTGCTGCACCTGCTGGCCATCGTGATCTACACCGTGCGCCGGCGCGGATTGGTGCAGCCCATGCTGACCGGCGACAGGGCGTTTGCCAGTTCCGCCGCCGTGACCGCCGCGCGCGACGGCATCGGCACGCGCCTGCTGGCCCTGGTGGTGCTGACGCTGTCGGCCGGCGTGGTGTACGGGGTCCTGCAGTTGGGCGCCTCCGCCGTCCTGGGCTAAACTGCAGCAGGAGCGCAGAGGCCAGCACAGGCCATGTGTTGCGCCAGACGCCTTTTTTCGGACGTGGATACCCGCCCCCCTGTTGATATCGTCGCCGCCAGCGGCCCGGAGCAGCTGGCGGTGGCCCGCGTGCTGTTCCGCGAGTACGCCGATGACCTGTTGGTTGACCTGCGCTTCCAGGATTTCGAGGCCGAGCTGGCGGGATTGCCGGGGGCCTACGCCGAGCCGCGTGGTGCCTTGCTGCTGGCCCTGGTCGATGGCGAGGTGGCCGGTTGCTGCGCCCTGCGTCCGCTGGACGACACCGACTACGCCAACGCCGCCGAGATGAAGCGCCTGTACGTGCGCAAGGCCTTTCGCGGCTTCGGCCTGGGCCGCCAGTTGGCCGAGGCGATCCTGGAGGCCGGCCAGCGCCTCGGGTACGACTGCGTGCTGCTGGACACCCTGAACGAAATGGAGTCCGCCCGCGCCTTGTACGAGGAGCTGGGCTTTGAGGAAATTCCGCCCTACTACCACAACCCGATTGCCGGGGCGCACTACCTCAAAGTTGATCTGACGTAGAGGTACGGGGGCGGTTTCGAGTCAAGTCATGAGGCCGCGGGGGCAGATCATGCGGGGAGTCGCTGCGCACGGCCGCCCGCAGCGGCCTGCTCGCTTCCAAGTGGAGGAGGCGCCAGAGGCGCTTCGGGGGCCGTTACTTAACCTGCGCCAGCATCGTGGCGCCGTCGCTGACCTCGTATTTGCCCGGCGCCTCGATGTTGAGGGTTACAACCCGGCCGTCCTTCACCAGCATGGAGTAGCGGTTGCTGCGCAGACCCAGGCCCTTGCCGGTCAGATCCAGCGTCAGGCCCGTGGCCTTGGCAAACGCCGCGTCGCCGTCCGCCAGCATGCGGACCTTGCCGTCGGTTTTCTGCTCGCGCGCCCAGGCGCCCATGACGAAGGGGTCGTTGACCGACAGGCACCAGATTTCGTCCACGCCGGCGGCCTTGAGCGCATCATGGTTCGTCAGGTAGCTGGGCACGTGCTTGGCCGAGCAGGTGGGCGTGAAGGCGCCGGGCACGGCGAAGATGGCCAGGGTCTTGCCGGCGGCGGCCTGACCGACGTCCACGGGATTGGGGCCCAGGCTGCAACCGTTGCCCTCCACCTCGACATACTCGGACAAGGTGATGGCGGGCAGGGTGTCTCCGACTTTGATCATGGTGCTTGGCTCCTGGTGAATAGGTAAAACGCATCTCGACCGTGCTAGGCGAGATGGTGGAACGGACAAAAAAACAGCCCACGAATTGTGGGCTGCTTCGGAAAGGCTTGCCGAACCGGCCCTGGGAGGGCGGGTCGGCAACGTGGACTTGACAGGTCAGACCACGGCGGCCTTCTGGACCAGGCGGGTCGCAACCCAGTTCTTGGTCTTGGACAGCGGGCGGCTTTCGGTGATCTCGATCACGTCGCCCAGCTTGTACTCGCCGTTTTCGTCGTGGGCGTGGTACTTGGACGAGCGCATCATAATCTTGTCGTAGATCGGGTGCTTGACGCGGCGCTCGATCAGCACCGTCACGGTCTTGGCGCGCTTGTCACTGACGACCTTGCCGATCAGGGTGCGCTTGAGGGATGGTTTGGCTTCCGTCATGGTCACTCCTTACTTGGCCGCGGCTTGCTTTTCAGCAATCAGCGTCTTGGCGCGCGCGATGGCACGGCGCGTGGTGCGCAGCTGGCTGGGGTTGTTCAGCTGCTGCGTGGCCTTTTGCATGCGCAGGTTGAAGTGGGCCTTTTGCAGGTCCTTCACCTCGGCTTGCAGGCCGGCGATGTCTTTTTGGCGCAGTTCGGCGGTTTTCATCTGGTGCTTCTCCTGATTACTGGCCGATCATGCGGGCGACAAAGGTCGTGCGCAGGGGCAGCTTGGCGGCGGCCAGGGCAAACGCCTCACGCGCCAGCTCTTCGGGCACACCGACGATCTCGTACAGCACCTTGCCGGGCTGGATCTCGGCCACGTAGTACTCGGGGTTGCCCTTGCCGTTGCCCATACGCACTTCGGCGGGCTTGGTGGAAATGGGCTTGTCCGGGAACACACGGATCCAGATGCGGCCGCCACGCTTGACGTGGCGCGAAATCGCGCGACGCGCGGATTCGATCTGACGCGCGGTCAAACGGCCGCGGTCGGTGGACTTGAGACCGAAGTCGCCGAAGGCCACGGTATTGCCACGGGTGGCGATACCGGTGTTGCGGCCTTTTTGCTCCTTGCGGTACTTTCTGCGTGCAGGTTGCAGCATGGTTTACTCTCCTTGAGCGCCGTCCGCTGCTGCAGCGGGCGCGGCGACTTTGCGTACGCGCTTAACGGCGGATTTGGCGTCGGCCCCTGCGGCCTCAGCGGGTTTGTCGCTGCCATCGGCAGGCGCGGCGTTGGTGCCACCACCGGTGCGGCGCGGGCCGCCACGGCGATCACCACCAGGGCCACCGCGACCGTCACGGCGCGGGCCACGCGGACCGCGGCGCTCTTCGCCCTCGGGGCGCGGCGTGCTGTCCAGCGACGGTGCGTCGTTGCGGCCCAGGTTGTCGCCCTTGTAGACCCACACCTTGACGCCGATGACGCCGTAGGTGGTCTTGGCTTCACTGAAACCGTAGTCGATGTCGGCGCGCAGCGTGTGCAGCGGCACACGGCCTTCGCGGTACCACTCGGTGCGGGCGATCTCGATGCCGTTCAGACGACCGGCGGACATGATCTTGATGCCCTGGGCGCCCAGACGCATGGCGTTCTGCATCGCGCGCTTCATGGCGCGGCGGAACATGATGCGCTTTTCGAGCTGCTGGGTGATCGAGTCGGCGATCAGCTGGGCATCGACCTCGGGCTTGCGCACTTCTTCGATGTTGACAGCCACCGGCACGCCCAATTGGGCGGCCAGGTCTTTCTTGAGCTTCTCGATGTCCTCGCCCTTCTTGCCGATCACCACGCCCGGACGTGCCGAGTAGATGGTGATGCGGGCGTTCTTGGCGGGGCGCTCGATCAGCACGCGCGAAACGGCGGCGTTCTTGAGCTTGGTCTTCAGGTACTCGCGCACCTTGATGTCTTCGGCCAGCATGCCCGCGAAATCGCGGTTGTTGGCGTACCAACGGCTGGCCCAATTGCGGCTGACCGACAGGCGGAAGCCGGTAGGATGGATTTTTTGTCCCATAGTCTTTCCAGGCCTTCTATCAGTTGCCGACCGTCACGTACACATGGCACGTGGGCTTGGACAGGCGCGCACCGCGGCCCTTGGCGCGGGCGGCCGAGCGCTTGAGCGTCGTGCCCTGTTCGACGAAGATGGTCTTGACACGCAATTCGTCGATGTCGGCACCGTCGTTGTGCTCGGCGTTGGCGATGGCCGACTCCAGCACTTTCTTGATGATGACAGCGGCCTTCTTCTGCGTGAAGTTGAGCGTGTTGAGCGCCTGATCCACTTTTTTGCCGCGGATCAGGTCGGCGACCAGGCGGCCTTTGTCGACCGACAGGCGAACGCCACGGAGGACTGCACGTGTTTCCATGGTCTGTTTCCTTTACTTCTTGGCTTTCTTGTCCGCCGCGTGACCCTTGAAGGTACGCGTCAGAGCAAATTCGCCAAGCTTGTGGCCGACCATCTGGTCGGTGACATACACGGGCACGTGCTGCTTGCCGTTGTGCACGGCGATCGTCAGACCGATGAACTCGGGCAGGATCATGGAGCGACGCGACCAGGTCTTGACGGGCTTCTTGTCCTTGGTGGCAACAACCTTGTCGACCTTGGCCAGAAGGTGGTGGTCCACAAATGGACCTTTTTTCAGAGAACGTGTCATTTGCGGCGTTCCTTATTTCTTGCGACGCGACACGATCATGTTCTGCGTGCGGCGGTTGTTGCGGGTGCGGTAACCCTTGGTCAGGTTGCCCCACGGATCGACCGGAGCGCGACCCTCGCCTGTGCGGCCTTCACCACCACCGTGCGGGTGGTCGACCGGGTTCATGGCCACGCCACGCACCGTCGGACGGATACCCATCCAGCGCTTGACACCGGCCTTGCCCAATTGGCGCAGGCTGTGCTCCTCGTTGGCCACTTCACCGATGGTGGCGCGGCACTCGATGTGGATCTTGCGCACTTCACCCGAGCGCATGCGCACCTGGGCGTAGGTGCCTTCGCGCGCCAGCAGCGTGGCCGAGGTACCGGCCGAGCGGGCGATCTGGGCACCACCACCGGGCTTGAGCTCGATGCAGTGGATGGTCGAGCCCACCGGGATGTTGCGGATCGGCAGCGTGTTGCCGGCACGGATCGGGGCCTCGGCGCCGCTCATCAGCTGGCTGCCGACTTCCACACCGCGCGGGGCGATGATGTAGC
>JAIUOM010000045.1 GCA_020161215.1 Pseudomonadota bacterium | reverse complement strand
GCCGCGGCGGGAGCCGCCGGCGCGGGTGCCGCGGCGCCGGCCACGGCGGTGGTGTCGATGCGGGCCAGCAGCTGGTCGGCGACCACGGTGGCGCCGTCGCCTTCGACGATCTCGGCCAGCACGCCACCGGCCGGCGCGGGCACTTCCAGCACGACCTTGTCGGTCTCGACCTCGATCAGGATTTCGTCGACCTGGACGGCTTCACCAGGTTTTTTCTTCCACTGCAGCAAGGTGGCCTCGGCCACGGACTCGGACAGTTGCGGGACTTTGACTTCAACGATAGCCATTTGGACTCTTCCAGTTTTCTGTTCTTGAATGCGGTTGGGCGTGGGGTTGTGGGCGGCGACCGGACGCCGGGCGCCCGGTCCGCCGCACCCCCTGGGTCACTTTTGCAGCACGAAGCCCTTGAGGCGACCAAAGGCGGCGTCGATCAGCCCCTTTTGTTGTTCCTGGTGCAGGTGCGCGTAGCCCACGGCCGGCGAGGCCGAGGCCTGGCGACCGGCATAGCCCAGTTTCTGGCCCGCGAGCATGTTCTCGTGGATGTAATGCTGCACGAAGAACCAGGCGCCCTGGTTCTGCGGCTCGTCCTGGCACCACACGATCTCGGTGGCGTTGGGGTACTTCTTGAGCTCGCTGGCGAAGACCTTGTGCGGGAACGGGTACAGCTGCTCGACGCGCAGGATGGCCACGTCGCTGGCGCCCTTTTCCTCGCGCTTCTTGGCCAGGTCGTAGTAGACCTTGCCCGAGCAGGCGATGATGCGCTTGACCTTGTCGGCCTTGAGCTCGCCCCTGTCGGCGATGACAGTCTGGAAACCGCCCTTGGTGAACTCGGTCAGCGGCGAGGTGGCGTCCTTGTTGCGCAGCAGGCTCTTGGGCGTCATGATGACCAGCGGCTTGCGCAGCGGACGGATCATCTGGCGGCGCAGCACGTGGAAGATCTGGCTGGCCGTGGTGGGTTGCACCACCTGCATGTTGGTGTCGGCCGCCAACTGCATGAAGCGCTCCAGGCGCGCCGAGGAGTGCTCGGGGCCCTGCCCTTCGTAGCCGTGCGGCAGCATCAGCGTGATGCCGTTGACGCGGCCCCACTTGACCTCGCCCGAGGCGATGAACTGGTCGATCAGCACCTGCGCGCCGTTGACGAAGTCGCCGAATTGCGCCTCCCAGATCACCAGGGTGTTGGGGTCGTTCGAGGCGTAGCCGTATTCAAAGCCCAGCACCGCCTCCTCGGACAGGATGGAGTCGATGACGACGAATGGCGCCTGCTTGTCGCTGACGTGCTGCAGCGGGGTGTAACTGCCCACGTCCCACTTCTCGCGCTTCTGGTCGTGCAGCACGGCGTGGCGGTGCACGAAGGTGCCGCGGCCGCAGTCCTCGCCCGACAGGCGCACCGGGTAGCCGCTGGCCACCAGCGAGGCAAAGGCCATGTGCTCGCCCATGCCCCAGTCGACGTTGACCTCGCCACGCGCCATGGCGGCGCGGTCTTCCAGCACCTTCTTGACCAGGGTGTGGACGGTGAAGTCCTCGGGCACCGTGGTGATGCGCTCGCCCAGGCGTTTCCACTCGGCCAGCGGAATGGCGGTTTCGGCGGTGTCGGTCCATTTCTGGTTCAGGAACGGCTGCCAATCGACCGCGTACTTGCTCTTGAAGTTGGTGAGCACGGGGTCGACGGTGTGGCGGCCCGCGTCCATGGCGGCGCGGTAGGCGGCCACCATTTCATCGGGCCCCTCGGCCGCCAGCACGCCCTGCGCCACCAGCTTTTCGCCGTACAGCTTGCGCGTGCCCGGGTGCTGGCCGATCTTCTTGTACATCAGCGGCTGGGTCAGCATGGGCGTGTCCTGCTCGTTGTGGCCCAGCTTGCGGAAGCACAGGATGTCGACCACCACGTCCCGGTTGAACTCCTGGCGGTACTGCAGGGCCAGCTGGGTGCACAGCACCACGGCCTCGGGGTCGTCGCCGTTCACGTGCAGCACGGGCGCGTCGATCATCTTGACGATGTCGGTGCAGTACAGCGTGGAGCGGCTGTCGCGCGGGTCGCTGGTGGTGAAGCCGATCTGGTTGTTGATGACGATGTGCACCGTGCCGCCGGTGTAGTAGCCGCGCGTCTCGGACAGGGCCAGCGTCTCCATCACCACGCCCTGACCGGCGAAGGCGGCGTCGCCGTGCACCAGCACCGGCAGCACGGTGTCGCCCTCGGCGTCGCCGCGGCGGTCCAGGCGCGCGCGCACGCTGCCTTCGACCACCGGGTTGACGATCTCCAGGTGCGAGGGGTTGAAGGCCAGGGTCAGGTGCAGCGGGCCGCCGGGCGTGGTCACGTCGGAGCTGAAGCCCTGGTGGTACTTCACGTCACCGGCGGTCAGCTCCTCGGGTGCCGTGTGGTCGAACTCGGCGAACAGCATCGAGGGCATCTTGCCCAGGGTGTTGACCAGCACGTTCAGACGGCCGCGGTGGGCCATGCCGATCACCATTTCCTGCACGCCGCCCTTGCCGGCCTGGTTGACCAGCTCGTCCATGGCGACGATGAAGCTCTCGCCGCCTTCCAGCGAGAAGCGCTTCTGGCCGACGTACTTGGTGTGCAGGAAGCGCTCCAGGCCCTCGGCGGCGGTCAGACGCTCCAGCACGTGTTTTTTCTGCTCGGCGTTGAGCTGCGGGTTGGTGCGCGCGCTCTCCAGCTTTTGCTGCCACCAGCGTTTTTGCGTCTGGTCGCTGATGTACATGTACTCGGCGCCGATGGTGCCGCAGTAGGTTTCGCGCAGCGCGTTAAGCAGATCGCGCAACGACATGGTGTCCTTGCCGAAGAAGGTGTTGCTGGTGTTGAACACCGTCTCCATGTCGGCATCGGTGAAGCCGTAGAAGGAAGGCTCCAGCTCGGGGATCGGCGGGCGCTCGGTGCGCTTGAGCGGGTCCAGGTCGGCCCAGCGAGCGCCGACGTTGCGGTAGGCGGCGATCAGTTGCTGGGCGGCGGTGCGCTTGCGGCCCAGTTCGGAATCCGCCCCCGACGCCACCACCACCTGGGTGCCACCGGCCTTGGCGCGTTCGGCGAAGGCGTTGATGACCGGCAGGTGCGGCACGTCACGGCTGTTGCTGCCGTCGGCCGCGGGGACATGCTGCAGCGCGTCGAAGTACTCGCGCCAGGAATCGGGAACGCTGCCAGGGTTGGCCAGGTAGTTTTCGTACATCTCCTCGACGTACGGCGCATTGCCACCGAAGAGGTAGGTATTGCCCTGGTAGGTTTGGTAGACGGATTTCGTCTCGTTCATTGCTTCGCTGACCTTTCGCACCCCTGCAGGGAGCTCAAGCTGGTAAAAAAACCTTCCGCGTCACGGCTGAACCGGATGGCGGACGCGACTGGCTGGGAAGGGCCGGAAAACTTCGCAGCGCAGATTGTGCCACCGAAAGCCGGTGCCGGCCCAATCTTCACGCCTTTTGGCCAGGAAACCCCCACCCAAATCATGGGCAAGCGCGCGCCGCGCGCCAGTGAACGTGCACGGCATGCGCCTGCCCTCGGGCTCAGGCCTGGCCCGTGACCAGGTCCTTGATCTGCTGCAGGGCGGCCGGATCTTCCATGGTGGTCAAGTCGCCCGGGTCGCGCCCCTCGCACACCGCCTGCACGGCGCGGCGCAGCAGCTTGCCCGAGCGCGTCTTGGGCAGCACGGTGACGAAGCGCACGCGCGCCGGGCGCGCCACGGCGCCCAGGGAGGCATCCACCACCTTCATCACCTCGCCTTCCAGCTTCAGCATGGCGGTCGGGTCGTCCAGGGCGCTGGCGTCCTTCAGCACGGCAAAGGCCATGGCGACCTGGCCTTTCAGTTGGTCGGCCACGCCGACCACGGCCACCTCGGCGATGTTGGCGTGGCTGGAGATGGCTTCCTCAATCTCGCGCGTGCCCAGGCGGTGGCCGGCGACGTTGATCACGTCGTCGGTGCGGCCCAGGATGAAGTAGTAGCCGTCCTCGTCGCGGATGCCCCAGTCGAAGGTGCTGTAGACCAGCTTGTTCGGCACGCTGGACCAGTAGGTATTGACAAAGCGAGCGTCGTCGCGCCACACGGTCTGCATGCAGCCCGGAGGCAGCGGCCCCTCGACGGCGACCACGCCCTTCTGGTTGGCGCCGGTCAATTCGGCGCCGGTCTGGTCGTCCAGCAGCTTGACGTTGTAGCCGTACACCGCCTTGCCCGGCGAGCCGAACTTGGTGGCCTGCTTCTCCACGCCGTTGCAGATGGCCAGAATCGGCCAGCCGGTTTCGGTCTGCCAGTAGTTGTCGATGATGGGCTTGCCCTGCAGGCCTTCGCTGATCCACTGCGCGGTGGGCTCATCGAGCGGCTCGCCGGCCAAAAACAAGGTGCGCAAGGACGACAGGTCGTACTTGGTCAAATAGGCCGGATCCTGTTTCTTCAGCACCCGAATCGCGGTCGGCGCGCTGAACATGACCGTGACCTTGTATTTTTCGACCAGCTGCCACCAGATGCCGCCGTCGGGGCGCACCGGCGTGCCCTCGTACATGAGGGTGACCATGCCGGCGATCAGCGGGCCATAGATGATGTAGCTGTGGCCCACCACCCAGCCGATGTCGCTGGTGGAAAAGTAGGTTTCTCCGGCGTTGCCACCGTAGATGTGCTTCATGGACGCGGCCAGGGCCACGGCGTAGCCGCCGGTGTCGCGCTGCACGCCCTTGGGCTTGCCGGTGGTGCCGCTGGTGTAGAGCGTGTAGCTGGGGTGGGTGGCGTCCACCCATTCGCAGGGCACCACGGTGTTCAGGTGCTTCTCGCGCAGCGTCCCCCACAGGTGGTCGCGGCCGTCCACCCACTTCATGGGCGCCAGGCCCCGGTCCACCAGCAGCACGGCCTGGGGCTTGTGCTTGGCCAGGTGGATGGCCTCGTCCAGCAGGTGCTTGTAGGGCACCGGCTTGCCGGCGCGCGAGCCGGCGTCGGCGCTGATGACGACCACCGGCTCGGCGTCGTCGATGCGTGTGGCCAGCGAACCCGAGGCAAAGCCACCGAACACCACCGAGTGCAGCGCGCCGATGCGCGTGCAGGCCAGCATGGCGAAGGCGGCCTCGGCGATCATGGGCATGTAGATCAGCACGCGGTCGCCCTTCTTCACGCCCAGCTCCTGCAGCGCCGCGGCCATGCGCTGCACCTCGGCGTGCAGTTCACGGAAGCTGTAGACCTTCTCCTGGTCGGTTTCGGTGGAAACGAAGATCAGCGCCGGCTGGTCGGCACGGTCCTTCAGGTGGCGATCGACGGCGTTGTGGCACAGGTTGGTGGTGCCGCCGACGAACCACTTGGCGAACGGGGGCTTGCTGTAGTCGCAGATGGTCTGCGGCGGCGTCTGCCAGTCGATCAGCTGGGCTTGTTCGGCCCAGAAGGCGTCACGCTCGTCGATGGAGCGGCGAAAAAAATCGGCGTAGTGCGTCATGAGTGTCTCCTCGGTTCCCGGTGTGAAGACGGGCGAGCCCTGCCGAGCGCCGACGGCGCCGTGTCGCCAGTCCGTGAGCAAATTTTGAATTCATAATTATGAGAATCCAGGGCTTGCGCAGAGCTGACGTTGATCAAGTCGAGCGTGTCTCGGCCTGGCGGTGGCCCAGGGCGCGGCACCGGGGGTGCCCCGGCGCACCGGGCCCGCGGCTTATTTCACCAAGGCCTGCACGGCCCTGAACTGCGGGTGTTCGCAGCTGTGCAGCCACTCAAAGGCCACCATCTCGGTGGTCACCAGCTCGCAGCCGGCGCTGGCCAGCCGGTCGTAGGCGGCGTCGCGGTTGCGTTCGGTGCGCGAGCCACAGGCGTCGGTGACCACCCAGACGTCCCAGTCCTCCGACTCCAGCAGGGTCAGCGTGGTCTGCAGCAAGCACACATGGGCCTCGCAGCCGGCGATGACGAGGGCGCCGCGCGACGGCTCGACCGGCGCGGCTTTTTGCAGGTGCCTGGGCAGGCTGCGCGCGTTGCCACGCGGCGCCGGGGCGGGCGGGGCCAGCAGCGGCTGGAGTTCGGCCGCGCCACTGAAGGCCATCTTGGGCACGATGCGGTCGCACAGCGCGGCCACCGCCTCGTCGGTGCCGCCCAGCTTGCTGGGGTTTTGTTCGGTGGCCCACACGGGCACGCCAAACAGGCGCGCCAGCTGCGCCAGTCGCCGTGCGTTGGCCAGCACGGACGGACCCTCGTGGATGGCAGGCATCAGGCGGGCCTGGTAGTCGATCAGGACCAGTTGACAGTCGTCGGCATCGAGCAGCATGAGAAAAACACCTGTGCGGGAAGAATGGAAGGCGGGCCGTGCGGCGGCGCCAAGGTCGCACCATTGTCAACCCAAACCCGGCGCGGCCAGGGCCGCCCTGCCCCGGGGCCCGTCAGTCCCGCAACCGGAATTCGGCCGCGGCGGCGTGCGCCTGCAGGCCCTCGCCATGCGCCAGCACGCTGGCGATGCGGCCCAGGTGCTGGGCGCCTTGGGCGCTGACTTCGATCAGGCTGCTGCGCTTTTGGAAGTCGTACACCGACAGCGGGGACGAGAAACGCGCCGTGCCGCTGGTCGGCAGCACGTGGTTGGGGCCGGCGCAGTAGTCGCCCAGGCTTTCGCTGGTGTAGGCGCCCAGGAAGATGGCGCCGGCGTGCTTGAGCAGCGGCTCCCACTGGTGCGGCTCGCGGCTGGAGACCTCCAGGTGCTCGGGCGCGATGCGGTTGGAGATGGCGCAGGCTTCTTCCATGCTGCGCGTGTGGATCAGCGCGCCGCGCCCACTCAGGCTCTTGGCGATGATCTCGGCGCGCGGCATGGTCGGCAGCAGGCGGTCGATTTCGGCCTGCACGCGCTCGAGGTAGTCGGCGTCGGGGCACAGCAGGATGGCCTGGGCCAGCTCGTCGTGCTCGGCCTGCGAGAACAGGTCCATGGCCACCCATTCGGGCGGCGTGCTGCCGTCGGCCAGCACCAGGATTTCGCTCGGGCCGGCGATCATGTCGATGCCGACCTGGCCAAACACGTGCTTCTTGGCGCTGGCCACGTAGGCATTGCCGGGGCCGGTGATCTTGTCCACGCGCGGGATGGTGGCGGTGCCGTAGGCCAGCGCGGCCACGGCCTGGGCGCCCCCAATGGTGAAGGCGCGCGTCACGCCGGCCACGTGGGCGGCGGCCAGCACCAGCGGGTTGCGCTCTCCGAACGCTTCGTTTTGTGTAGCAACACCGGATTGCTGGGCGCCGACCAAGGCCGAATTTGACCCTCCGGTGGCGATGCTGCCGGCAACCGGCGTCGGCACCACCATGACGATCTCACCGACGCCGGCGACATGGGCCGGCACGGCGTTCATGATCAGGCTGCTGGGGTAGGCCGCCTTGCCGCCGGGCACGTAGATGCCGACCCGGTCGAGCGGGGTGACTTTCTGGCCCAGCAGGGTGCCGTCCTGGTCGCGGAAGGTGGCGGTTTCTCCGCCCTGGGTTTTTTGCCACTCGTGGTAGCGGCGCACGCGGGCGGTGGCCTGCTGCAGCGCCTGCTGCTGGTCGGCCGGCAGGCTGTCGAAGGCGGCCTTGAAATCGGCCGGGTGCAGCTGCAGGTCGGCCATGCCGCCGGCGCGCAGGCCGTCGAAGCGGGCGGTGTACTCCAGCACGGCGGCGTCGCCGCGCGTGCGCACGTCGGCCAGGATGGACTTCACGCGCTGCTCGATGGCCTCGTCCTGCTCGGCGCTCCAGTGCAGACGGGCCTGGAACTGGCGCTCGAAATCGTCGTCCGCGGTGGACAGGCGGGCAGGAGAGGCGGTGGGCATGGTCATGCGGTCTCGGGGGCCTGGGCGACGACGGCGGCGAAGGCGTCGATGATGTTGCGGATCGGGGCCGTCTTGAGCTTGAGCGCGGCCTGGTTGACGACCAGGTGCGAGCTGATGTCCATGATGTGCTCGACCTCCAGCAGGTGATTGGCCTTGAGGGTCTTGCCAGTGGACACCAGGTCGACGATGGCGGCCGACAGGCCAGTGAGCGGAGCCAGCTCCATGCTGCCGTAGAGCTTGATCAGATCCACGTGCACGCCCTTGTCGGCGAAAAAGTCGCGCGCAATGCTGGTGTATTTGGTGGCCACCGTGATGCGGCTGCCCTGGCGCACGGCGCGCGGGTAGTCGAAGCCCTCCGGCACGGCCACCGCCATGTGGCATTTGGCGATGCGCAGATCGAGCGGCTGGAACAGGCCGGCGCCCCCGTGCTCCAGCAGCACGTCCTTGCCGGTCACGCCCAGGTCGGCGCCGCCGTACTCGACATAGGTCGGCACGTCGGTGGCGCGCACCAGCACCACCCGCACCTCGGGTCGGTTGGTGGGCAGGATCAGTTTGCGCGACTTCTCCGGGTCTTCCAGCACCTCGATGCCGGCGGCGGCCAGCAGGGGCAGGGTCTCGTCGAAGATGCGGCCTTTGGACAGGGCAAGGGTGATCATTTACTGGATTCTCTCGATGTCGGCGCCAATGCCGCGCAGCTTGCGCTCCATTTGATCGTAGCCGCGGTCCAGGTGGTAGATGCGATCTACCAAGGTCTCGCCCTCGGCCACCAGGGCGGCGATGACCAGGCTGGCCGAGGCGCGCAAGTCGGTGGCCATGACGGTGGCGCCCGACAGCTGCGGCGCGCCGTCGATCATGGCGCTGCGGCCCTCGACGTGAATGCAGGCGCCCAGGCGCGCCAGCTCGTTGACATGCATGAAGCGGTTTTCAAAAATGGTCTCGGTGACCACGCTGGCCCCCTCGGCAACGCAGTTCAGAGCCATGAACTGGGCCTGCATGTCGGTCGGGAACCCGGGGTATTCGGTGGTGCGGAAGGTCTGGGCCTTGAGCGCCTTGCCGCCCGGGCTGCGGATGCGGATACCGCCCTGCCCGTCCGCGCTGGCGCACTCCAGTTCGACACCGGCATCGCGCAATTTGTCGATCACAGCGTCCAGGTGCTCGGCCCGGGCGTGGCGCAGCAGCACCTCGCCGCCGGTGGCCGCCACCGCGCACAGAAAGGTGCCGGCCTCGATGCGGTCGGCCACCACCTCGTGCGTGCAGCCGTGCAGGCGCTCCACGCCCTGGATGCGGATCTGGCTGCCGCCATGGCCCTCGATGCGCGCGCCCATGCGGATCAGCATTTCGGCCAGGTCGATGATCTCGGGCTCCTGGGCGGCGTTTTCCAGCACCGTCTCGCCCTCGGCCAGGCAGGCGGCCATGAGGAAGTTCTCGGTGCCGGTCACCGTCACCATGTCGGTGCTGATGCGCCCGCCACGCAGCCGGCTCTGGCCCTGTGACAGGCGTGCCAGCATGTAGCCGTGCTCGACGTGGATCTCGGCGCCCATGGCCTGCAGGCCGCGGATGTGCTGATCGACCGGGCGCGAGCCGATGGCGCAGCCGCCCGGCAGCGACACCTTGGCGTGGCCAAAGCGCGCCAACAACGGCCCCAGGGCCAGCACCGAGGCGCGCATGGTCTTGACCAGCTCGTACGGGGCCTCGGGCTTGATCGGTTCGCTGGCGTGAAAACGCATGCCGCCACGCTCGCCCAGGGTTTCCGTGGTCACGCCCATGTTGTCGAGCAGCTGGCGCATGGTGCGCACATCGTGCAGACGCGGGACGTTGAGGAGCGTGACCGGCTCCTCGGTGAGCAAGGTGGCGCACATTTCCGGCAAGGCGGCGTTCTTGGCGCCGGAGATCATGACCTCGCCACGCAGCGGGCGCCCTCCGCGAATCAGCAGTTTGTCCATGGCAACATGATATTGGTGCAAAAAAAGGCTTTGGTCGGCATCAACAAAGCCTGATCAGCTACTAAAAAAGAAGCAAACCGGGCCAGACCCGCGTCAACCCTGCCGAGTCCACTCGGCCGGTGTGAAGGTCTTCATCGACAGCGCGTGCACCTCGTCGGTCTTCATGCGCTGGCCCAGCGTGGCGTACACGCGCTGGTGTCGGGCAATCGGGCGCTTGCCCTCGAATTCGGGCGAGACGATGGTGGCGAACCAGTGGCGGCCATCGCCCTGCACTTCCAGGTGTTCGCACGCCAGGCCGGCGGCGATCAGTGTCTTGAGGTCTTCAGCGGTCATTTTTGTGGCGGAGCGACGACGGGCGCGGCAGGCCGCCGCCCGTTTTTCAGCCCCGGAGCTTGTAGCCGATCTTCAGCAGGTGCAGCGTCAACACCGACAACGCCACGAAGCAGCCACCGGCAATCGCCAGACTGAGCCACGGCGACACGTCGCTGACACCGAAAAAACCGTGGCGAAAGCCGTCGATCATGTAGAAGAAAGGGTTCAGGTGGCTGAGTGTCTGCCACACGCCCGGCAAGGAATGGATCGAGTAGAACACGCCGGCCAGAAAGGTCATGGGCATGACGACGAAGTTCTGGAACACGGCCATCTGGTCGAACTTGTCGGCCCACAGCCCGGCCAGCAGGCCCAGCACGCCCATGATGCCAGCACCCAGCAGGGCGAAGGCCAGCACCCACAGCGGGGCGGCGGCGCGCGGCGGCGCGTAGAACAGGGTGATCAGGTACACCCCCAGGCCGACCAGCAGGCCGCGCGCCACGGCCGCGCCCACGTAGGCCACGAACCAGTGCCAGGCCGACAGTGGCGTGAGCAGGGTGAACACCAGGTTGCCCATGATCTTGCTCTGCACCAGGCTGGAGGCGCTGTTGGCAAACGCGTTCTGCAGGATGCTCATCATCACCAGGCCCGGCACCAGGAAGGCGACGTAGCTCACGCCGGGGTAGACCTGCACCCGATCGGACAGCACGTGGCCAAAGATCATCAGGTACAGCACGGCCGTGAGCACGGGCGCGGCGATGGTCTGGAAGGCCACGTTCCAAAAGCGCAGCACCTCCTTGGTGAGCAGCATCTTCCAGCCGTCGTTGGGCGCCTCAAGGGCGGCCAGGCGGTGGCGCTCGACGGGCGCGCTCATGCGTCGGCTCCGGTGGGCGCGGGCGCCGCGCCGCGCCCGCTCATCAGTTCGATGAACACGTCTTCCAGGTCGGCCTTGCGGATCTCGATGTCTTCCACCCGCACCCCCGCCTCGCGCAGGATGGACAGGTGGCGTTCGATCTCGGCAGGGTCGTGCGCCGGCAGCTCCACGATGCGGCCGGTGACGCGCGCCAGCGCGGCCAGTGGCGGCGGGAGCGCGCTGTCGGTCTTGAAGTGCAGCACGTTGGCGGTGGCGTTGTTCAGCAGTGTGCTGGTGCGCTCCAGCGCGATCACCCGGCCCCGCTTGAGCATGGCGATGCGGTGACACAGCGCCTCGGCCTCCTCCAGGTAGTGGGTGGTGAGCAGCACGGTGTGGCCTTTTTTATTCAAGTCGGCCACGAAATGCCACAGCGTCTGGCGCAACTCCACGTCCACCCCGGCGGTGGGTTCGTCCAGCACGATGACCGGGGGCTTGTGCACCAGGGCCTGGGCCACCAGCACGCGCCGCTTCATGCCGCCGGACAGCTGGCGCATGTTGGCCTTGGCCTTGTCGGCCAGACCCAGGCCGTGCAGGAGCTGGTCGATCCAGTCGTCATTGTGGTACAGGCCAAAATAGCCGGACTGAAAGCGCAGCGCATCGCGCACGTTGAAGAACGGGTCGAACACCAGCTCTTGCGGCACGATGCCCAGGTGGCGCCGAGCCTGCACGTAGTCGGCCTGCACGTCAAAACCATGCACCTTGACGTGACCGGAGCTGGCCCGCGCCAACCCGGCCAGGATGGAAATCAAGGTCGTCTTGCCGGCACCGTTGGGGCCGAGCAGGCCGAAAAACTCGCCCGCCTCAATATTGAAGTTGACTTGGTCGAGGGCTTGAAGGGGGGTGGAACCGGGCTTGCCGCTGGCCGGAAAGACCTTGGACACCGATTGGAACGAAATCGCGGGCATGAAGCCCGGCATTGTACTTTTTTACCGCCCAGGCCGTGCTGACCGACTCAGGCGGCGGCGGGCGTCTCGCTCTCCAGCAGCTCGGCGATGCCGTACAGCTCGGCCAGCTCACGCAGCCGTTGCCCAAGCCCGCGCACCCGGAACACGCGCCCGCTGTACAGGCAGTCGCGCCGGCACTCCAGCAACACCGCCAGCGCCGACGAATCGAAACGCTTGAGCGGCTCGGCATCGACCACCACGGTGTCGCCGGCGAGCCCCTTCAAGGACTGGCACAGCATGTCCAGACAGGTCAGGGCCTGCGCATGGGTCAATTCGGCGGGCAGAACCAGCATGCGTGCCGTCCGTGGCTCGGGCGCCCGGGCTCAGCCCTTGCCGGCGTTGGACTTGTTGCGCGCCGCCAGCGCGTTGATCAGCGTGTCCAGGCCGCCGCTGTTGATCTGCTGCGAGAACTGCGGGCGGTAGTTGTCGACCAGCCAGACGCCCAGCACATTCAGGTCGTAGATCTTCCAGCCGCTGCCCACGCCGGGGGTTTTCTCCATCCGGTAATCCAGCTGCACCGGCTCGCCCTGGCCCTTGACCAGGGTGCGCACGATGACGTCCTTGTCTCCCGGGCTGGCGCGCAAAGGCCGCACCTCGACGGTCTGGTCGCTGACCTGGCGCAGTGCCCCGGCGTAGGTGCGCACCAGCAGGATTTTGAATTCCTGTTGCAACTTCTGCCGCTGCTCGGCGCTGGCGCCGCGCCACGCCGGCCCGGTGGCCGAGGCGGTCATGCGCGTGAAGTTGACGTGCGGCATGATCTTGCCGTCGACCACCGCCACCACCCGATCGACGTCACCGGCCTGGATCGCCTTGTCGGTGCGGATGACGGCCAGTACCTCGTCGGACAGGCGCTTGATCAGAGCGTCGGGCGTCTCGTCGGCGGCATGGGCAAGGGAAGCGAAGGCGCCCCACGTGAGCCCCGCCACCAGGGCGGTGCTCAGCTTGAGAAGGATTCGGCGCTGGGTGGTGTGCATGACAAGATTCATTTTCTGGTTCGGCGCCGCGGCGCCCTGACCCCGTCGGACCCGACACAGGCGCCGGGGTTCCCGGGGATGGAGAGGGCCGGAGCGGCCGTGCCCAGTCGGGCGACGTTCACCGCGTGGGCGATGGGCCCGGCGCGGCCTTGGGCGGCGGCGCAGCGCCGTCGTCCAGATCGTACCGCTCCTGCGTGGACGGCGGATTGCCGTCGAAGATGTCGTTGCGGCGCTTTTGCAGGTACGCATCGCGGGTAAAACTGTACGGATCCAGCGCCGCCGATTCAAGCAGTTCGGCCGCATCCAGCACGCGGGCGCGGCGGTCGATGATCTCGGTGACCCAGAGCGAGTTGCGCAGCGGAATATTCTGCAGGTGGCCAATCGGCTGGCCCAGCACGTTCACCGGCATGGCGACCGTGTCGCGCACCGTCGAGGGCCCTAGAACGGGCAGCACGAAGTACGGCCCAGGCGGCACGCCCCAGCGCCCCAGGGTCTGACCGAAGTCCTCGTGGTGGCGCTCCAGGCTCATCTCGGAGGCCGGATCCAGCACGCCACCCAAGCCCACGGAGCTGTTCACCACCACACGCCAGAACGAGTGCAGCGCCCCCTCGGGCTTGGCCTGCAGCACGTTGTTCACGAACGACCAGGCATCGTTCAGGTTGCCGAAGAAATTGCCCACCCCGGTCCGTACCGGCTGGGGCAGCACCGCACGGTAGGTCTTGGCCACGGGCTTGAGCACCGCGTCATCGACCGCCGTGTTGAAGTCGGTCATGGAGCGGTTGTAGGGCTCGAAGGGGTCGACCGGGTTGGCGTTGGGCGCGGTGGCGCACCCGCTCGCCAGCACCAACACCGCCAGCGCCGCGCACCAGCGGGCTCCAGAGGATCTGGTCACGAATTGAATGTTCATCTCACTACCTTGCTTCCCTGCGTCGGTACCTTGTTGTGTTCCTGGATGACGGCCAAGGCCTTGAGCCCGTCCGCCGTCCCGAGTCTGCCTCATTTGGCCCCACCAGAGCGCCCTTTCCCTACCTCGGCGGGGGAAGAGGCGTTGCTGGCGGCGCTGTTGTAGAGAAACTGACTGATCAGGTTCTCCAGCACCACGGCCGACTGGGTCAACGTCACATTATCGCCGTCGGCCAGATTTTTTTCGTCCGCCCCGGCCTCAATGCCAATGTACTGCTCGCCCAGCAGGCCGCTTGTAAGAATTTTCAGCGAACTGTCCTTGGGAAATTTGAAGCGTGTGTCCATTTCCAGGGCGATCCGCGCCTGAAACCGCTGGTCATCAAAGCCGATATCGGCCACGCGCCCCACCACCACCCCGGCGCTTCGGACCGCGGATTTCGGCTTCAGCCCGCCGATATTGTCGAAATTGGCCGTGACCTGGTAGGTCCGCTGAAAGCTCAGCGACAACAGATTGGCCGACTGCAAGGCCAGAAACACCAGCGCGGCCAGGCCCGCCAGCACAAACAGTCCTACCCAGATATCGTTTTTCGAGCGTTCCATGTCATCGCCCTCGTCCTTGTTGCATCATTTCAATAGGTGAACATCATGGCCGTGAGCAGGAAATCCAGCCCCAGCACCATCAGCGACGCCATCACCACGGTGCGCGTGGTGGCGTGCGCCACGCCATCGGCGGTCGGCTTGGCCACGTAACCCTGCAGCAGGGCGATGAAGGTCACCGCGACGCCGAACACCACGCTCTTGGCCACGCCGTTGCCCAGATCGCTCCACCAGTCGACCCCGCCCTGCATCTGGCTCCAGAAGGCGCCCGGATCGACGCCGATCATCGGCACGCTGACAATCCAACCGCCCATCACCCCCACCGCGTTGAACACGGCGGTGAGCAGCGGCACCACGATCACGCCGGCCCAAAAGCGCGGCGCGATGATGCGCTGGACCGGGTCCACCGCCATCATTTCCATGGCACTGAACTGCTCGCCGGCCTTCATCAGGCCGATCTCGGCCGTGAGCGAGGTACCGGCGCGCCCGGCAAACAACAAGGCCGTGACCACCGGCCCCAGTTCGCGCAGCAGCGACAAGGCGACCATCATCCCCACCGCCTCGGACGAACCATAGCGCTGCAGGATGTTGTAGCCCTGCAAGGCCAGCACGAACCCCACGAACAACCCGGACACGGCAATGATGGCCAGTGAATAATTGCCCAGGAAATGGATCTGGTCGCGCACCAGCCCGAAACGGCGCGAGCAAGGCCCCAGCAACGACACGATGCGCCACAAGAAACGCGCCGCGTAGCCCATGTCGGCCAGTTGGCCGCGCACGGCCAGACCGACGTCGGAAGGACGCCACCAGCTCATCGCTGCCCCTCGACGCCGAAATCCTGCGCCACACTGGGTCCCGGATAGTGAAATCGCACCGGCCCGTCGGCGTCGACGCCGACGAACTGCCGTACCAGCGGATCCGGGCTGACGCGCACCTCGTCGGGCGTGCCTTGCGCGGCCACCCGGCCGTCGGCCAGGATGACGACATGGTCGGCAATCTGGAACGTCTCGGCGACGTCGTGCGACACGACGATGCTGGTGATGCCCAGCGCATCGTTGAGCCGGCGGATCAGCCGCGCCGCGGTGCCGAGCGAGATCGGATCGAGCCCGGCAAACGGTTCGTCGTACATCACCAGCTCGGGATCCAGCGCGATGGCCCGCGCCAAGGCCACGCGCCGGGCCATGCCGCCCGAGATTTGCGCCGGCATCAGATCGCGCGCGCCGCGCAGCCCCACCGCACCCAGTTTCATCAGCACGATGTCGCGGATCAAAGGCTCGGACAAGCGGGTGTGCTCGCGCAAGGGAAAAGCCACGTTCTCGAACACCGACAAGTCGGTGAACAAGGCCCCGAACTGAAACAACATGCCCATGCGGCGCCGGGCGGCGTACAGCTGGGTGTCGCTCATCACGCCGACGTCGGCGCCATCGAACAGCACCTGACCGCGCAGCGCGCGCTGCTGTCCGCCGATGAGCCGCAGTGCCGTGGTCTTGCCACCGCCGGACGCGCCCATGAGCGCCGTCACCTTGCCGCGCGCCACCGCGAACGACAAGCCGTCCAGCACGATGCGCCCGCCGTACCCAAAGGTGACGTCGCGCAGTTCAACCAAGGAGTCCGCCAAGGCAGCCAAGTTACTGAAGTACCGATAAAAAAGCCGGTCCCGCGACCGGCAGGCGCATCATACGTGAAGGCCGGTCGCGCGTTTGTCAAGCTATTGCGCGGCCTGGCGCAGGGTTTCCACCACCGGGCGCCGGAGCACCTCGCGCAGACCCCGCCAACCGGCCATCCAGGCCAGCAGGGCCCCGGCCAGGCCGCCCACCAGGGGCACCCAGGGCGACGCGCTCCAGTTGAATTCAAACGCGTAGCGGGCCAGGGCCCACCCCACGCCGATCGCCACCACGCTGGCCAGCACCCCGGCCAGCAGCCCGACGCCCAGAAGCTCGGCGCGCTGCACTTGCCCCAGCAGGCGGCTGCTGGCGCCCACGGCGCGCATGATGGCGAATTCCCGCGCCCGCTCCTCGCGCGTCGCGCTGACGGCGGCGAACAACACGATCAGACCCGCCACCAGCGTGAAGCCGAACAGGAATTCGACCGCCCGAATCACCTGATCCAGCACGCGCTGCACCTGGGTGATGGTGCTGCTCATGTCGACGTTGGTGATGTTCGGAAACTGGCGCACCAGGGCGTTGTCGAAGCCCGGCGTGTCGGGCGCCCGGTAGGCGGCGATGTAGGTGATGGGCAGCTCCGGCATCTCGGCCAACGGAAACATGACGAAGAAATTGACGCGCAGCGACGCCCAATCGACCTTGCGCAGCGAGGTGATGCGTGCCTCGGCCGGCATGCCGGCAATGTCAAAGTGCAGGCTGTCGCCCAGTTTCAGGTTCAGCGTCTTGGCCAACCCCTCCTCCACGCTGACCGTGCCCGGCTCGCCGGCCGTCCAGCGGCCGGAGACGATCTCGTTGTGCTCGGGTTGGGCGGCGGCGTGGGAAAGATTGAACTCGCGGTCCACCAACCGCTGGGCGCGGTCGTCGGTGTAGTCGGTTGGGGACACCGCCTTGCCGTTGACCGCCACCAGGCGCCCGCGGAACATCGGGTACCAGTCCAGACCGGTCACGCCGGCCTGGCGCAGCGCGGCACGGAAAGCCTGATCCTGATCCGGCATGACGTTGATGACGAAGCGGTTCGGCGCGTCGGCCGGGGTGGCGGCACGCCAGCTGGCGATCAGGTCGGTACGCAGCAGCACCAGCAGCACCAACGCCAGCAAGCCCACGGCCAGGCTGCTGACCTGCACCACGGCGTAGGCCGGCCGCGCCGAGATCTGCCGCGTGGCCAGCACCATCCAGCGTGGCGCCGTGGCCTCGTTGACCAGGCGCCGCAACACCCGCACCGCGCCCCAGGCCAGCAGCGCGAACACCGCCACCGCCACGGCAAAGCCGCCCACGGCAATCAAGCCCAGCGTCAGGTCCGAGCTGACCGCCAGCAACAGCGCCGCAAACCCGGCCACGCCCAGCGCCAACACCGCCAGCGAGGTGGAACGCAGGGCGCCAACGTCGCGCCGGATCACGCGCAGCGGCGGCACCTGGGCCAGTTGCAGCACCGGCGGCAAACCAAAAGCCACCAACAAGGTCATGCCGATGCCCAGGCCCAGCAGCACCGGCCAACCGCTGGGGGCCGGCAAGGCCGTCTCGACCAGCCCGGACAGCAGCAGCACGAACACGTGGTGCACGGCAAACCCGATCAGCACGCCGGCCAGGCTGGCGGCCAGCCCGACCAGCACGAATTCGACCGTGTAGGCGCCAGCGATGCGCCGTTGCGGCAAACCCAGCACACGCAGCATGGCGCAGTCGTCCAGATGCCGGGCCGCGAAGCCACGCGCCGCCAGCGCCACCGCCACGGCCGACAGCAAGGCGGCCAGCAGGGCCACCAAATTCAGGAATTTCTCCGCCCGATCCAGGGTGCTGCGCATTTCCGGGCGCCCACTGTCCAGCGATTCCAGCCGCACGCCCCGCACGCCGGGCTGCTTGAGCTGGGTGTCGGCCCACACCACGAAGCGCCGAACCGCCGGGTCTGGCCCGGCCACGGCCAGACGGTAAGTGATGCGGCTGGCCGGCTGCACCAGCCCGGTGCTGGCCAGATCGGCCGTGTTCATCAGCACGCGCGGCGCGAAATTGATGAAGCCGGCACCTCGATCCGGCTCCAATGCGATGAGGCGCGCCAGACGGAAGGCACGATCGCCCAGCCACAGCGAATCCCCGAGCTTGAGGGCCAGCGCTTCGAGCAAGGCCGGATCGACCCAAACTTCGCCCGGGCCCGGAATGGCCTCGGCCGGTTCGCCCACGGTATCGCTGGCGTCGCGCGCCAGGCGCAGTCGGCCGCGCAACGGGTAACCCGCGTCCACCGCCTTCAGCGACACCAGGCGCGTCGCCCCGCCTTGGGCATCGGGCGCGCGGCCCATGGTCGGGAAACTCAGGGTCAGCACGCTCTGCAGTCCCTGCGTGCGCGCCTGATCGGCCCAGACGGGCTCTGGCGGGTTGTCGCTGACCACCACCGCGTCGCCTCCCAGCAACTGGCGTGCGTCGCGCTGCAAGCCGCCTTGCAGGCGATCAGAGAAAAAACCGACCGCCGTGAGCGCGGCCACGGCCAGGGTCACGGCAATCAGGAGCAGGCGCAACTCACCCGAGCGCAGGTCGCGCCACAAGCTTCGCCCGCCCAGGGTCCAGGCAGAAATGATCATCCCAACAGCTTAGCGCGAAGGCTGCGCCACAGCCGCCGTGGGGGGTTTGCGCCTCAAACTGGCGCGTCTGGGTCCGCCAGCCGCGCCAGTTCGGTCTGCCAGCGCAAGCGCCGCGGGGCGCTGTAGCACAGGAAACGTCGGTTCATCGCCCGACCGATCGCGCACAGCCCCAGCCGCTCGGCCAGTTGCCAGCCCATCTGGGTGATGCCGCTGCGTGAGACTACGATGGGCACGCCCATTTGCGCCGACTTGATCACCATTTCGCTGGTCAGACGACCGGTGGTGTAGAAGATCTTGTCGCTGCCGCGCTGCGTCGCCGCGTCCTGCAACCACATCCAGCCGGCGATGGTGTCGATGGCGTTGTGGCGGCCCACGTCCTCGACGAACAGCAGCATGCGTTCGCCTTGAAACAAGGCGCAACCGTGCACCGAGCCGGCCGATTTGTACGTGCTTTCCTGCAGGCGGATGGCGTTCAACAGCCCCAGCAACTCGGCCTGCGCCAGCACGGCATCGCCGAGCCGAATGTCGTCCAGATCGGCCATCAGGTCGCCGAACACGCTGCCCTGCCCGCAACCGGTGGTCACCACCCGCTTGGCGGTGCGCTGCGGCAGGTCGTCGATGCCCTGCCGCGTGCGCACCGCGGCCACCCCCACGTCCCAATCGACGGTGATGGACGCCACGTCATGCGGCGAAGCCAGCAGCCGCTGGTTCCGCAGGTAGCCCAGCACCAGCCATTCGGGGTGCGCGCCGAGGGTCATCAGGGTCACCAGCTCGTGTTTGTCCACGAACACCGTGAGGGCGCGCTCGGCGGGTATGGAAATGTCCTGCGGCTGGCCGTGCTCGTCGATCGCGCGGACCCGCTCGGTCAGCGGTGCGCGGGCTTGGGTCAGATGAATGGCCGGCATGCAGGCGATAGCAGGAAAAATCAAACAGGCCACCGGCTGGGCGCCGAGTGGCCTGTCAGAGTGTAGGGCCGCAGACGGATCAGGGCCTGGCGGCCGAGGCTGGGGAAGCCGCTGGGGCAGCCACCACGGCGCTGGCGGCGGCTGGGGCGGGCACGGCTGGCTGAGCGGCGGCGGCCGCGCCAGCGCTCGCCAACGGGCCGGGGTCGGTGCAGGCCGGCGTGGCCACGGCAGGCGGCGGCGTCTTGCCTGCGGCGGCCGCGCTGCCGCGGTACTTGCTGGCCACCCGGTCCTGTGCCAGGCACAGCTGGTAGGCATCGACCTTGCCTTGCCAGGCCGACTTGGCGGCGGCGACCTCCGCCTTGGCCTTGGCCTCAGGGCTGGGCGGGGGCAGCTTGGCCAGGGCCGAGCTTGCCAACACGGCGCCGATCACTCCCATGAACACTTTTTTCATCGCATCGATCTCCTTCAAGCCGAGGCCGGACGCGCGTCCGAGGCGTTGGCCGCGCGCTCGCCATTCGGTCCCACGCCGGAGCGCTGCGCCGCAATCTTGCCGGTGGCGACATCGTCGCACCACAGTTGGTGGTGCTCCCGCGCCCAGGCCTCGTCGACCCAGCCGGTGCGCATGGCGGAATAGGCGCCGCGCACCCCCACCGTGCCCATGTAGATATGGCCCAGCAGCATGGACATCATGATCACCGTGGCGACCAGGTGAATCATGTGCGCCACCTGCATCTGCCCGCGCGTCTCGCCCCAGCCGGGAATCAGCCGGTCGAGCACCAGGCCGGTGCCCACGGCCAACAGACCCGGAACGAACATGCCCCACCAGTACATGCCCTTCTCGGCCGGGTTGAAGCGGTGCGAGGGCACCTGCTTGCCGCCCAGCATGCCGCCGGCCGTGGTCAGCCAGCGCAGATCCCAGATGCTGGCGATGTTGTCCTTCAGGAAGGTGATCAGCACCACCACCAGCGACACCGCGAACACCGGGCCGGCGAAGTTGTGGATGTTCTTCAGCAAGAAGCTCAGCCAGCCGAACAGGTGCAGACCCAGCACCGGTTGCAGGAAGAACTTGCCGAAAGCCATGACGACGCCGGAAACCCCCAACAGGCAGAAGGCGATGGCGTTGATCCAGTGCGCCGCGCGCTCGAAGGGGGTGAAACGCTCGATCACCTTGGGGCCGGTGTTGCCGGATTCACCCAACGGCCCCTTGGCCAGGTACAACAGCACCAGCGCCACCAGCGCGATCAACAGCAGCGCGCCGCCGTAGGGAATCAACCACTGGTTGCGCACCTGGCGCCAGGCCTCCCCGGCCGTGGTCAGGCGCGAGCCGGGGTACTGGACCATGGGCTGGATCAGATTGCCGGCCTCGGGTGCTTCCGACTTGGGCAGGCTGCTGTAGCCGGTGACGCCGCTGCCCACCGCACGCCACATCGGCGCGTTGTTGCCGGGCTGCACCTTGGCGCGTTCGGCATTGGTCTGCTCGGCGTACTTCGGGTCGGTGGTGGCATCGGGCGCGATCTGGAAGATGTTCGCGCTTTGGATGCCTCCCATGGCAGGTGCCGGCGCGACGGACCGCGGCGCGCTGGCTGCCGCGCCGGTGGGCGCCAACGCCGTGCCCTGCGCCCAGGCAGCGGCATGGCCGCCGACCGCCAGGGCCAGCAGCAGGAGGAACTTGTGCAGCATCCCTTGTACCTCCAGGAATCTCAACGCGCGCCGATGCGCGCGTAGTCGTTTTGCCCCCGCTCGCCGCGCGTGCGCAACTCCTGCGCCCAGGACTTCTCGTCCCCGGCCTTCCAGCTCGGCGCGGTGAACGACGCCACGCCCGTGCCCTGGTACGCGGGCGCACTGCGCGCGTTGCCGTTTTCGGCCAAGTCCTGCGGCCGTTCGCCGCAGGCCACCAGGGCGCCCAGCGCCAGCACACCGAGCAGCAGTTGCGGCCGGATCATGATTTGGCTCCTTCCGGCTTGGCATTGGTGCCGTAGGCCGTGCCCCAGCCCCAGACCTCGGCGCCCTTGCCGCGCGTGATGACGCGCTGGCGGAAGATGTCGGCCACCATGTCGCCGTCGCCGGCCAGCAAGGCCTTGGTGGAGCACATTTCGGCGCAGGCCGGCAGCTTGCCCTCGGCCAGGCGGTTGCGGCCGTATTTCTCGAACTCGGCCTGACTGCCGTGCTTCTCGGGGCCGCCCGCGCAGAACGTGCACTTGTCCATCTTGCCGCGCGCGCCAAACTGCCCCTTGGCGGGAAACTGCGGCGCCCCGAACGGACAGGCGTAGCTGCAGTAGCCGCAGCCGATGCACACGTCCTTGTCGTGCAACACCACGCCCTCATCGGTGCGGTAGAAGCAGTTGACCGGGCACACCGCCATGCAGGGCGCGTCCGAGCAGTGCATGCAGGCCACCGAGATCGACTTTTCGCCCGGCACGCCGTCGTTGAGCGTGACCACGCGGCGCCGGTTCACGCCCCAGGGCACCTCGTTCTCGTTCTTGCAGGCGGTGACGCAGCCGTTGCACTCGATGCAGCGCTCGGCGTCACAGATGAATTTCATTCGGGCCATGGCTGTTGCTTCCTCACGCCTTCTCGATCTGGCAGATCGTGGTCTTGGTTTCCTGCATCATGGTCACCGCGTCGTAGCCGTAGGTGGTGGCGGTGTTCACGGCCTCGCCGCGCACCACCGGGTGCGCCCCGGCCGGGTAGTAGGCCAGCATGTCGGCGCCCTGCCAGCGGCCCGAGAAATGGAACGGCAGGAACACGGTGTCGGGCGCCACGCGCTCGGTGACCAGGGCCTGCACGTTCAGATGGCCGCCGGTGGGTGAGTTGACCCACACCCGGTCGCCGTTCTGAATGCCACGCGCCGCCGCCGCCTTGGGGTTGAGCTCGACGAACATTTCCTGCTGCAACTCGGCCAGCCAGGGGTTGGAGCGCGTCTCCTCGCCCCCGCCCTCGTACTCGACCAAGCGGCCGGAGGTCATGATGAGCGGGAACTTCTCGTACAGCTTGTCGGCCACGTTCTTCTGCTGCACGCTCTTGTAGAGGGTAGGCAGGCGCCAGAAGGCGTTCTTGTCGTCGTGCGTCGGGTACTTGGCCACCATGTCGGGCCGCGTGCCATAGAGCGGCTCACGATGCTGTGGAATGGCGTCCGGAAAGTTCCACACCACGGCCCGCGCCTTGGCATTGCCGAACGGGTAGCAGCCGTGGCTCTTCATCACCACGCGGATGATGCCGCCGGAGGAGTCGGTCTTCCAGTTCTTGCCTTCCGCGGCCTTTTTCTCGGCTTCCGTCAGCTCGTCCCACCAGCCGAGCTTTTTCATCAGGATGTGGTCAAACTCGGGGTAACCGGTGGTGATGTCGGCACCCAGCGAATGCGAGCCGTCCTCGGCCAGCAGGTTCACGCCGTCTTTTTCGACGCCGAAGTTGGCGCGGAAGTTGCCGCCGCCATCCATCACGTGCTGCTGCGTGCTGTACAGGTTGGGCGAGCCGGGGTGCTTGAGCTCCGGCGTGCCCCAGCACGGCCAGGGCAGGCCAAAGTAGTCGCCCGTCATGTCGTAGCCGCTGACGCTGTCCTTGACGGTGCTCTTGCAACGCAGGGTGCGCACGTCGAAGGCGGCCATGTGCCGCATGTGGGCCTGGATGCGCTCCGGGCTGATGCCGGTGTAGCCGATGGTCCAGACGCACTTGTTGATCTCGCGCAGGATGTCGTCGGGCACCGGCTCGTCCATGCCGCCGACCTTTTGCATCTTGTAGTTCTTGACCAGCTCCTTGTCGAAGCCCAGCTTCTGCGCCAGCTGGTACATGATCATGTGGTCGCTGCGGCTTTCCCACAGCGGCTCGATGACCTTCTCGCGCCACTGCACCGAGCGGTTGGAAGCGGTGCAGGAACCGCTGGTCTCGAACTGCGTGCAGGCCGGCAGCAGGTACACCGCGCGGTCGGGGTTGAGCTCGCCCTTGGCGCCGGGCATGGCCGCCATGGCCGCGGTGGCCGAGGGGTACGGGTCGATCACCACCAGCAGATCCAGCTTGTCCATGGCCTTCTTCATCTCCAGGCCACGGGTCTGCGAGTTGGGCGCATGGCCCCAGAACACCACGCCGCGCAGATTGCTCGGCTGGTCGATGAGCTCGTTCTTTTCCAGGATGCCGTCGATCCAGCGACTCACGGTGATGCCGGACTTGCCCATCATGCCGGGCGCGTAGCGGCTCTTGATCCAGTCGAAATCGACGCCCCAGGTGGCGGCGAAATGCTTCCAGGAACCTTCGGCCAGACCATAGTAGCCCGGCAGCGAATCGGGGTTCGGGCCGACGTCGGTGGCGCCCTGCACGTTGTCGTGCCCCCGGAAGATGTTGGCGCCGCCGCCGGCCACGCCGATGTTGCCCAGCGCCAACTGCAAAATGCACGAGGCACGCACCATGGCGTTGCCGATGGTGTGCTGGGTCTGGCCCATGCACCAGACGATGGTGCTGGGGCGGTTCTTGGCCATCATCTCGGCGGCCTGGTACAGCGCCGCCTCGGGCACGCCCGAGGCCTCCTCGACCTTGTCGGGCGTCCATTTGGCCAGCACTTCCTCGCGCACCTTCTCCATGCCGTAGACCCGGTCGTGGAGGTACTGCTTGTCTTCCCAACCGTTCTTGAAGATGTGGTACAGGATGCCGAACAGCACCGGAATGTCGGTGCCGGAGCGGAAGCGGATGTAGTGGTCGGCCTTGGCCGCCGTGCGCGTGAAACGCGGGTCGGCGACGATCATCTTGGTGCCGGTCTCCTTGGCGTGCAGCATGTGCAGCATGCTCACCGGATGGGCCTCGGCGGCATTGGAGCCGATGTACAGCGCGCACTTGGCGTTCTGCATATCGTTGTACGAGTTGGTCATGGCCCCGTAGCCCCAGGTGTTGGCCACGCCGGCGACGGTGGTCGAGTGACAAATGCGCGCCTGATGGTCGCAGTTGTTGCTGCCCCAAAAGCTCATCCACTTGCGCAGCAGGTACGACTGTTCGTTGCTGTGCTTGGACGAGCCCACCACGTACACGCTGTCCGGGCCGCTTTGCTTGCGCAGCTCCAGCATGCGGGCGGAAATCTCGTTCAGGGCTTGGTCCCAGCCGATGCGCTGGTACTTGCCGTTGACCAGCTTCATCGGGTAGCGCAGGCGGTACTCGCCATGGCCGTGCTCGCGCAGGGCGGCGCCCTTGGCGCAGTGGGAGCCCAGGTTGATGGGCGAGTCGAACACCGGCTCCTGCCGCACCCAGACGCCGTTCTCAACCACCGCGTCGGACGCGCAGCCCACCGAGCAGTGCGTGCACACCGTGCGCCGAACCACCACCTTGCCGCTGCCGTCCAGGCTGCCGCCGCCTTGCGCGGCCTCGGCCTTCTTGACCAGCGTGAGTTGCGACACCGCCAGACCCGCCCCGACGCCGAGGCCAGAACGGCGCAGGAACGCACGGCGATCCATGGTCGGCACCGCCTGCGCCAAACCCTGGCGCAGACGGTGAACGAACGACGACGGCACCGGCGCTCCGGCGGCGGTGTGGGCTTTCTTGGTCAGCAGCATGGGCTTACTCTCGGAACGGCGGAGCAGACGGGGAAAACGGGAACACGCCCCTTCAGGTGCGTGCGGTCTTGTAGTAGCGCTTGACGTGCTCGCTCAGCACATAGCCACCGCCCCGCTCGGGCGCGGGCCGGGCGGGTTCGGCTACCGGCGCCCTCGGCTGCACCAGGGGCATGACACTGGACAGCGCCGCCGCCGCGCCCGCGGTGCCGGCGCCCGCGAACAACACGCGGCGCGAAAGGGTGGGAGAAGTGTTTTTCATCACGGGCACTCAGGGCGAATACGTGGTGGCAGGGACGATAGGAACGCCATTACATAAGCGTGCCCCGATGATAAACGACCGCCCACCCCTTCAGGAGGGGAAAAACCCAGCACAAACCCCGATGCGCGCACGCCGGTCAGCGCCCCGCCCCGGTCAAAAAAGCGCTGGCGCGCCGGTGCCGACGACCCTCAACCGGCCATGTCGAAACCCTGGGCTTCCACGCTCATGAAGGCGCGCGTGAACCCGCTCAGCGCGCCATAGAAAATCGCCGCCGGGTGCGCCGCCAGGTCATCGCACAGGCGCTCCACCCAAGGCTGCAGGTGGCTGGCGAAAAAGCGTTGCTGCTGCGTCAAGTTGGCCACCACCACGTCGTCGCCGGCGATCAGGTAGCGCATCACCTCGCACAGGTAGGCGATGTGGTCCTCGGTCTCGGCGGCGCCTTCGTGCCGCGCCAGACCCAGGCGCGCCAGATCACCGCGCAGCTGGGCCAGCGGCTTGTCGTTCAAGAAGCCGCTCAGGTGGTAGGAGCCGAACAGCATCACGGCCGGTTTGCCCACGCCACCAAACAAGGTGTCGTATTCATCGGCGATCTCGGCGTCGCCGCGCGCGCGCGCGGCGCCCACCACCTGGCGCCAGGGCTCCTCGAGAAACGCCCCGGAGGTGGGCGCCTCGGTCACGGCCAGGCGCAAGCTGGCCAGCAGCTCGGGCGACGGCGGCGCCAAGTACAGCTGCGCCAGCAGACCATAGATCTCGGCCCGGGCGACTTCCTCGTCCAACCCGGTGTCCGTCAGACTCAGTTCACTCATGGCCCCCGCCTCCGCGCGGATGGCGACCGTCGGGCACGGCGTCGATGCGCACCTCGTTGTCGGCCGAATAGATGTCGATCACGCGGCAGTCGGCGCACATCTTCAGGCGCTCCAGGGCCTGGCCCTGGAACATGGCGTGCCCCGCCAGCCGCCCCAGCATGGCCTCGATGGCCTGCACCGTGCCAAAGGGTTTGCCGCAGCGGATGCAGGCCCAGGGTTGGGCGGCGTGCAGCACGCGCGCCGCCTTGCGCTCGGGCGCCAGCGACAGGCGTGGCCGCAGCTCGATGGCCTGCTCCGGGCAGGTGCGCGCGCACAGACCGCACTGCACGCAGTTGCGCTCGATGAAGCGCAGCTCGGGCCGTTCGGCGTTGTCCTGCAGCGCGCCGGCCGGGCAGGCGTTGACGCAGGACAGGCACAGCGTGCAGCGGCCCTGGTCCACCTGGATGCTGCCCAGCGGCGCGCCCACCGGCAAATCGATCGCCGCCGGGCGCTGCTCGGCGGCCAGCGGCGCCTGCGCGATCAGGTGCTCCAGCGCCAGCTCCAGCGTGTCGCGCTTGCCGGCCGCGACGGCAAAGCGCGCCGGCTGCGCCGGTACGCGCTGGCGGGTGTCGGCCAGCTGGCCCAGCGCCTGGTCCAGCTCTTGCGGATGGCCGGCGCGCAGCAGCTTCAGGTGCGTGCCGGTGTAGCCGAGCCCGTGCAGCAGCGCCTGGGCCACGTCCATCTGCGCCTGCAGGCCGTCCAGGTACTGCGGCGCCTCCTCGTCGGTGCTCAGCACCACGACCTGGTGCGCGCCCCAGGCGATGGCCGACAGCCACAGCTCCAGCCCCAGGCTGGCGGTGTGCCACACGGCCAGCGGCAGCACGGCGTGCGGCACGCCGTGCATCAGCTGCAACCGTGCCGCCCGGCCCAACTCTTCGATCAACGCCCCGCCGCGCCCCTGGCTGTGCACGAGCAATGTGGCGCCCTGCCCGCCCGCGGCGGCGTAGCTGCCCAGCAGGGTCTTGATGTGCGCGCCCTGGTCGGTGGCGCGTGGGTAGGTGTAGCTGAGCGCGCCGCTCGGGCACACCGTGGCGCAGGCGCCGCAACCCACGCACAGGTTGGGGTTGACCTGCACCTGACCGCGCGCCTTCTCGCTGCCGATGGCCTCGGCCGAGCAGATGTCGATGCAGGCGCTGCAGCCGATCTGCGCGTTGCGGGTGTGGGCGCAAATCTTCGCCTGGTACTGGAGGAAGCGCGGTTTCTCGAACTCGCCCACCAGCTCGCGCAAGCGCAGCAAGGCGCCCGGATCCCGACCGTCCCAGCGCAGGTAGCCCTGGGGCGGGGCGTGCTGCGGGAAGGTGGGCGTGGCGTCGGCCGCGCGCAGGTCCAAAATCAGGTCAAAGCGCTCCTGGCGCGCGGTGGCCGCGCGCTCGAAATCAATGGCCCCGGCCGCGCCGCAAGCCCGCACGCAGCTGCGGTGGGCCAGGCACAGGTCCATGTCGATCTGGTAGTCCAGCCCGATGGCGTTCTCGGGGCAGACGGCCACGCAAGCGTTGCAGCGCGTGCACAGGTCCAGATCGATCGGATTGTCGGCCGACCATTCCACCTCGAACGCGCCCAGCCAGCCACGCAACGCACGCAGCCGCCCGCCCAGCACCGGCCAACGCCGCGCCTGCGCGCCGCCGGCGTTGCCGGGGCCGGTGGTGAACAAGGTCACGTCCAGCACGTCCTCCACCAAGGCAGCCGCGTGCTCGGCGGCGTCCAATGCGCCGATGATCAGCAGGCGCCCGCCGCTGCGGTAGCTCACCGTGGCCACCGGCGCCGGTTCGGGCCGGTGGGCGGCGGCCAACAGGGCGGCGATCTTGGGGCCGGCTTGCCGGGCGTCGCGGCTCCAGCCGCCGGTTTCGCGGATGTTGACGAAGCGCAGCGGGGCGGTGGCGCCCTGGGTGGCCTCGGCCAGTTCGGTGAACAGGCGCTGCTCCTGGGTGCAGGCCACGAGCACCGGTTCATCCCCGCTCAGCGCGCGCTGAAACGCCGGCGCCTCGCGCCGACACAGCGTGGAATGCAGCGTCAGCTCTTCACGCAGCGCCTGGCCGATCCGTTTCGGATCGAGCGGCATCGTCTGGTTGCAATCGCAGATCAGGGTCTTGGGCATGGCGGACGGGGGTCATGTCGCCGGGCGGCTCGGGGACGGCGGACGATTCGGGTGGCGGATTATCGGCGCACGCCTGGGCCGGTCCGGCGGGCGTGGTGGACGCCGCCGGCTCGTCCTGCACCAGGCGCAGAACA
>JAIUOM010000044.1 GCA_020161215.1 Pseudomonadota bacterium | reverse complement strand
CGCCGCTCGCCGCCAGGTTGCCCCGCGCTGCCGCTCGACTTGCATGTGTAAAGCATTCCGCCAGCGTTCAATCTGAGCCAGGATCAAACTCTACAGTTCGATCTTGAAATTTATACTCTTTCGAGTTTCACTCACTTAAACGGAATTGAAGTGAACTTCACTTCTATTTTCATGAGCGTTTGATAGTTCTGAATGAACTTGGCAATTGCCATCAAACGCCCACGCTTATCGGCTGTATATTTTTAAAGAACCGCAGCGGTTTGTTTTCGCTACTGGTCAGTTGCGATCAACTGAGCCTTGAATTATGACACGTTATTTAGTAACCTGTCAATCTTTAGGGTTTTTACCGATTTCGCTTGCCTTGCGACAACTTAACCGACCCATCGAGAAGTCTTTCGACCTTCGCCTTGCTGCTCGTTTCAACTTTCGTTTCATCGATCAGCGAAGCCCTCGATTATGACATGTTATTTAATAACCTGTCAAACTTTAGGGTTTTTACCGATTTCGTTTGCCTTGCGACAGCCTAACCGACCCATCGAGAAGTCTTTCGACCTTCGCCTTGCTGTTCGTTTTAACTTTCGTTTCATCGATCAGCGAAGCCCCTGATTATGACATGCTATTTAATAACCTGTCAAACCTTAGGGTTTCTATCAAGTTTGCTCATAGTGAGAACCCCTGACGTCGCCCCGGAAAGAAGCTTTCGCCCTTCCCGCTTCGTTGCTCGCTTGCCGTTGAAGGCAGTGATCAGCGAAGCCCTAGACTATAGCACTGTTTTTTTGACCTTCGCAAGATTGCCCTGAGAGAAATTTTCAGGCCAAGCTTCTTGTCGATCTCCACCCCGTCACCTATGGCTCTGCTCACGCTTTCCAACGCACAACTGGCCTTTGGCCATGTGGCCCTGCTGGATCACACCGAATTTGCCCTGGAGGCGCGCGAGCGGGTGGGCCTGATCGGCCGCAACGGCACGGGGAAAAGTTCCCTGCTGCGCATTCTGGGCGGGCTGGAACACCCCGACGACGGCGAGCTGGTGGCGCAACAAGGCCTGCGCGTGGCCTACGTGGCGCAGGAGCCGGCCTTGCCCGAGGCGCAGTCGGTATTCGACGCGGTGGCGGCCGGGCTGGCACCGGTGCGCGCGCTGATGGACGCCTACGGCAGCGGTCAGGGCGATTTGGGCGCCCTGCAAGATCAGATCGACCTGGCCGAGGGCTGGACCTGGCGCCAGCGCGTGCAAGACACCTTGCAGCGCCTGCGCCTACCGGCCGAGGCGCTGATCGGCACCTTGTCCGGTGGCGTGCGCAAGCGCGTGGCGCTGGCCCAGGCCCTGGTGACGCGCCCCGACGTGCTGCTGCTGGACGAGCCGACCAACCACCTGGATCTGGACGCCATCGGCTGGCTGGAAGGTCTGCTGAGTGATTTCAAGGGCAGCACCGTGGTGATCACGCACGACCGCGCCTTCCTGGACAGCGTGGCCACGCGCATCGTCGAGCTGGACCGGGGGCGCCTGCTGTCCTACCCAGGCAATTTCGCCCAGTACCAGGCGCAAAAGGCCGAGCAAGCGGCGCAAGAGGCCACCCTCAATGCCCGCGCCGACAAGCTGCTGGCCCAGGAAGAGGTGTGGATTCGCAAAGGGGTGGAGGCGCGCCGCACCCGGGCGCAGGGCCGCATCAACCGCCTGCACGATCTGCGTGCGTCCCGCGCCGCGCGGCGCGAGGCGCAGGGCCGCGTGCGCCTGGACGTGGACGCTGGCGTGAGCGGCTACCAGGGCAAGCTGGTGGCCGAGCTGCAGGACGTGGGCCTGTCGTTTGGCGAGCAATGCATCGTGCGCGGCCTGTCCGCCACCATTCTGCGCGGCGACAAGCTGGGCCTGATCGGCCCCAATGGCGCGGGCAAGTCCACCCTGCTCAAGCTGATCCTGGGTGAACTGGCACCGGACGAGGGCCAGGTGCGGCGCGGCGCCAACCTGCAGGTGGCCTATTTCGACCAAATGCGGGCCGCACTGGACCTGGACGCCACGCTGGAGGACTTCATCAGCCCCGGCAGCGAATGGATAGAGATTGGCGAGCGCCGCCAGCACGTCAAGAGCTACCTGGGCGACTTCCTGTTCAGCCCGGCGCGCGCCGCCTCGCCGGTGCGCAGCCTGTCCGGCGGCGAACGCAACCGGCTGTTGCTGGCGCGCCTGTTCGCCCGCCCGGCCAACGTGCTGGTGCTGGACGAACCCACCAACGACCTGGACATCGACACGCTGGAGCTGCTGGAAGAACTGCTGCAGACCTACGACGGCACGGTGTTCCTGGTCAGCCACGACCGCGCGTTTCTCGACCACGTGGTGACCAGCACCCTGGTGTGGGACGGCCCGGGCGAGTGGCGCGAGTACGAAGGCGGCGTGCAAGACTGGCTGACCCAGAGCGCGCGCTGGCAGGCCCTGCGCGAAGTCAGGGCGGCGGCGGCCGAACCCGCCCCCGCCACCCCGATTCCCAATGAAAACCCACCGAAGTCGGCGTCAGATAATCCTGGTCAGCTACAAAAAAAGAAGCTTTCGTACAAAGAGCAGCGCGAGCTGGACGCCCTGCCCGGGCGCATCGAGGCGCTGGAGGCCGAGCAGGCCGGCATCCGCGCCACGCTGGCCGACGGCGCGCTCTACCAGACCGACCTGCAGCGGGCCATCGCGCTGCAGGCGCGCGACGGCGCCATCGACGAGGAACTCACCGAGGCGCTGGAGCGCTGGGAGGCGCTGTCGGACTGAGCGCCCGCCGATTCAGGTCTTCTTGGTCGGCCGCCGCCAGTTCGGGACGGTGACCTCGCGCCCGCGCGCCACCGTCAGCGCGCCGGGCGGGGTGCTCTTGGTGACGATGGAGCCGCCGCCGATGGTGCCGCCAGCGCCCAGCGTCACCGGCGCCACCAGCACGCAGTTGCTGCCCACGTGCACATCGGCCTCGATCACCGTGCGGTGCTTGTTGACGCCGTCGTAGTTGGCGGTGATGCTGCCGGCGCCGTAGTTGACGCGCTCGCCCACCGTGGCGTCGCCCAGGTAGGCCAGGTGATTGGCCTTGGCGCCGGCGGCCAACTGGCTGTTCTTGACCTCGACGAAATTGCCGATGTGCACCTGCGGCCCCAGGTGGGCCCCCGGGCGCAAGCGCGCGAACGGCCCCACCAGCGCGCCGGGGCCGACCACCACGCCGTCCTTGCCACCGTCGATGTGGGTGAAGGGGTGGATTACCGCCCCGGCCTCGATGCGCACGTTGGCGATGACGCAGTGCGCGCCAATGCGCACGTCGTCGCCCAGCGTCACCGTTCCCTCGAAAGTGCAGCCGACGTCGATCTCCACGTCCTGCCCGCAGTCCAGAAGCCCTCGCTGGTCGAAGCGGGCCGGGTCGGCGATGCGCACGCCGGCCTCCATCAGGCGCCGGGCGCGCAGCCGCTGCAGTTCGCGCTCCAGCTCGGCCAGTTGCACCGGGCTGTTGACGCCGGCCACCTCCAGGGCGTCGTCGATGCGCTGGCCCACCACCGGCGTGCCATCGGCCACGGCGTGCTTGACCACGTCGGTCAGGTAGTACTCGCGCTGGGCGTTGTCGTCGGTCAGCTGACCCAGGTATTTCTTCAGCAACCGGGTCGGCACCGCCATCACGCCCGAATACCACTCGGTGATGGCGCGCTGCTCGGCGTTGGCGTCCTTGGCCTCCACGATGCCCAGCACCGGCACGTCCTGGTCGTGGGCGGCCGTGCCGCGGATGACGCGGCCGTAGGCGTCGGCGTCCTCGCCGGTGTCCACCGTCAGCAGCGCGATGCGGCCGCCGGCGCACTGCTCGATCAGCCAGAACATGGTGTCGCGGCGCACCAACGGCACGTCGCCGTTCAGGATCAGGGTCACGCCATCGTCGGGCAAGCACGGCGCCGCCTGTTGCACGGCATGGCCGGTGCCCAGTTGCGGCTCCTGGCGCACGTAGCGCAGCGCGGTGTCGGCCTGCCGTGCCCTGGCCTGCTCCGACCAGCCCTCGCAGAACGCCTCGACCTCGGCCGCGCCGTGGCCCGTCACCACGATGGCCGAGCGCGCCTTCAGGTCCGACACGCTGTCCAGCACATGCCCAAGCAGGGATTTGGCGGCCAGTTTGTGCAGCACCTTGGGCAGCTTGCTCTTCATGCGGGTGCCCTTGCCCGCGGCCATGATGACGACGTCGACAGCGCTCATGCGTGTTCCGATGGTGTGTGTGGAAAAGGGAAGGCGAAGAGCCCGATTATCCCGACTCAGTCCAGCGTCTGCCGGTAACGCCGCAGCGCCACGACGCTGACCACCGCCGTGAACGCCAGCAGCGGCCACAGCTCGGGCCAAAGATCGGCCAAGCCGGTGCCCTTGAGCATGATGCCGCGCACGATGCGCAAAAAATGCGTCAGCGGAAGCACCTCACCCACCCACTGCGCCCAATCGGGCATGCCGCGAAACGGAAACATGAAGCCCGACAGCAGCATGGACGGCAGAAAGAAGAAAAACGTCATCTGCATGGCCTGCAACTGGTTGCGCGCCAGCGTGCTGAAGGTAAAGCCCACCGCCAGATTGGCCACGATGAAGACGCCGATCATCGCCATCAGCAGCGCAAAGCTGCCCACCAGGGGCACGGCAAACATCAGGCGCGCGGCCAGCAAGATCACCACCAGCTGGATGTAGCCCATCACCACGTAGGGCGCGATCTTGCCGGCCATCACCTCCAGCGGGCGCACCGGGGTGGCCAGCAGGTTCTCCATGGTGCCGCGCTCGCGCTCGCGCGTCATGGCCAGGCCCGTCAGCATCACCATGGTCATGGTCAGGATGGTGCCGATCAGGCCCGGAACGATGTTCAGGCGCGACAGCCCCTCGGGGTTGTAGCGTTTGTGCACCCGCAGCTCAAACGGGCTGGCGGACGGCGCCGCGCCTTGCCAGGGCCCGCGCAGCTCGCGTGTCAGCACCTGGGTGCCCACCTGGTCCAGCGAAGACAGGGCGTTGGCGGCGGCCGTGGGGTCGGTCGCGTCCACCGCCATGTAAAGCACCGGACGGTGGCCGCGCCGCAGCTCGCGCTCAAAGTCGGGCGGCAGCACCAGCATGAACAACGCCTGGCCGCGCGCCAGCATCTCGTCGCCGTCGCGCTCGGCAATGCCGCTGGCCACCACGCGGAAGTAGCCCGTGTTTTGCAGCGCCACCACCAGGCTGCGGGTGATCGGGCCCTGCTCGGCCGCGGCCACCACCAGCGGCAAATTCTTGGGGTCGGTGTTGATGGCGTAGCCAAACAGCACCAGTTGCAAGACCGGGATCAGCACCGCCATGGCAAACGTCAGGCGGTCGCGCATCATTTGCTGAAACTCTTTGACGAACACCGCCACGGTGCGCGCCAGCGAAAAGCCGCCCACGGACGGCGCGCCCGCGCCACTCATGCGGCGGCTCCCGGGGCAAAGTTGTCCTGCGCCTGACCAATCAGGCTGATGAAGACATCTTCCAGGTTCGGCTCGGCCGGCTTCAAAATCAAGCCCAGCTGGCCCGCCAGCGGCGCCAGCGCCTGCTGCAGCGCCGCCGGGTCGGTGCCGGCCACGTGCACGCTGGCGCCAAAGGCGGCCACGCTCTGCACGCCGGGGGCGGCCCGCAGCGCGTCGACCTGGGCCGGGCTCAGGGCGCCGGCCACCTCCACCACGTGCAGGCCGGCGGCGGCCACGATGTCGCTTTCGGCCCCGCGCGCCAGCACCCGGCCGTAGGCGATGTAGACCAGCTCGTGGCAGCGCTCGGCCTCATCCATGTAGTGGGTTGACACCAGCACCGTGATGCCCTGCCCCGCCAACTGGTGGATCTGGTCCCAAAAGTCGCGCCGCGCCTTGGGGTCAACGCCGGCCGTGGGCTCGTCCAGCAGCAGCAGGCGCGGCTGGTGGATCAGGCAGGCGGCCAGGGCCAGGCGCTGCTTCCAGCCGCCCGACAGCGCGCCGGCCAGCTGGTGCTGGCGCCCCTCCAGCCCCAGGCGCGCCAGAGCCTCGTCCACGGCCTGCTTGCGCTGCGGCAGCTGGAACAGCCGGCCCACAAAGTCCAGGTTCTGGCGGATGGACAAGTCCTCGTACAGCCCGAAGCGCTGCGTCATGTAGCCCACCTGGCGCTTGATCAGCGGCGCGTCGCGGCGCACATCCAGCCCCAGGCAGGTGCCCTCGCCCTCGTCGGGCGTCAGCAGGCCGCACAGCATTCGGATGGTGGTGGTCTTGCCGCTGCCGTTGGGGCCCAGAAAGCCGCAGATGCGCCCCGGCGCCAGCTGCAGGTCGACGTGGTCGACCACGGCGCGGCCGCCGTAGCGCTTGGTGAGGCCGCGCACGTCAATCGCCCAGCGCCCGTCGTTCGCTATGTTTGTTGTAGCTGGTGGCGCTTTATCCACGCCGACATCTGCCACTTTTTACTCCGAACCTGCTGCCACGGGCCGCACATCCAGCGGCTGGCCGGGCTTGAGCCGCGTGGCCTGCTCGGGCGCCGGCCAGGCGTCGACGCGGAACACCAGCTTGGCGCGCTGGGTGTCGGAGTAGATCACCGGCGGCGTGTACTCCGCCCGGTCCGATATTTGCGTGATGCGCGCCGCCAGCGGCTCGCCGCAGCCGTCGCAGCGGATCTGCACCGTGCCACCCGGCCGCAGGCTGGCCAGCGCCGTTTCGGGCACAAAAAAGCGCGCCTTGATGCGCGTGGGCGGCAGCAGCGCCACCACCGGCTGGCCGGCCGGCACCCATTCGCCGGGCCTGAAGTAGGTGTCGTGCACCAGCGCCGCCTCGGGCGCGGCCTGGGCCGTCTGCTCCACACGCCAGCGCTGCTGCGCCAGTGCGTGGCTGGCCGCCTGGGCCTGGGCGCTGGCGGCGGCGCGCTCCTGCACCCGCGCCGGCTCGCGCGCCAGGCGCAGCGCGGCCTGCAGCTCCAGCACGCGGCGCTGGCTTTGCTCGTGCGCGCTGCGGGTGGCGTCGGCGTCCTGGCGCGACACGGCGCCCTGGCCCACCAGCGCGCGCTTGCGCACCCATTCGCGCTCGGCCAGCGCGGCCTGCTCGCGCGCCTGGGCCAGCTGGGCCTGGGTCTGGGCAATTTCGTCCGGGCGGCGGCCGGTCTGCAGGTTGGCCGCCTGCGCGCTGGCGGCCTGCAACTGCGCCTGGGCCTGCTGCTGCACCAGCGCCTCGGGCGTGGCATCCAGCACAAACAGCGGCGCGCCGCCCGCCACCTGGTCGCCGCCGCGCACCGCCAGCGTGGCCAGCCGCCCCGCCACGGGCGAGGCGACGTAAACGTAATCACCCTCGGCATAGCCCGACCAGCCCGCATCCGGCGCCTTCTGGCAGGCGGCGAGCAGCCCCGCCAGCAGCGCCAGCGCGGCGGCAAGACCAAGTTGCGTGCGGCTCATGGCAGGTTCTCCGGGGTCGGTGCGCCCGCATCGGGCTGCTGCAGGGCTTGCAGGGCCATGGCGATGCGCATGTCGATGGCCGCGTCGGACAGCACCTGCGGCCCGATCAGCGGCGCCATATCGGCCGGCCCCACGCCCATCGACTCGATGCGCGGCAGCACCAGCACCGGCGCCACCACCGCGCCCATCACAAACGACAGGCGCGTGAGCGGCGGCCGCGGCGCGATCTGGCCGGCGCGCTCGGCCTCGTCCAGCAAACCCAGCAGCAGGCCCACGTGGCGCGGCAGGTTGCGGCGCACAAAGTCCACCACCACCGGCTGCCCTGCGTCCAGGTCGGCCAGCAGCCGGCGCAGCATGGCCGCGTGCTCGCGCAGCAGCCGCGCGATCAAGCCTAAAGCGCTGCCCAGGCGCGCCAGCGGCGTGCCCGGCTCGTGCGCGCGGGCGCTCAGCTGGGCAAAAACGTCCTCATAAAACTGCTGAAGCACCTGCTCCAGAAAGGCGTTCTTGCTCTTGAAATGGTAGTGAAACATGCCGGAAGCCACCCCCGCATGCTCGGCCACCCCGCGCACCGACAACCCGGCGCTGCCCAGCTGCGGGTAGAGCTGCAGGCCGGCTTGGAGCAGCGGAAGGTCGAGGTTGCGGGACGGGCGGGCCATGGTGAGGCCCAGTATGGCGCGTTATTGGTCTATCGTCCAGTTATGGGCGCCAAGCTTTGGCCACCGGCTGGCGGACGCCAGTCAGATGAAAACGGCTTCAGGTGCGAAAGTATGCGGCGCTGAACGTGAAATGCGTTGGAGTCCATCTGCAAGACGGTTCCCCTGAACTACATGGATGCAGCCCATGAGATGGGGAAATCACCGCTCGCGATCTCGGGCTGATGAGCTGTCAGTCGGGCCTCAAGGTGTCTTGTTGAAGACCTGATACCGTTTCGATTCGACCACAAGGATGCTCTCACGAACGTCGGTTTTATCCCGCGCTCGTTGCGCGCCGAGGACTCCGCGTTTCTACAAGTGCGCTCCATCAATGAGTCAACAAGTCACGGTTGGTGCATTCATGGTGTCTTACCCCGAAGTGCCAACATATAGAGATAGCGCCTGTTGAATCACCCGCCTCAGCATATTGGGAGTCAAAGACGAGTCGTCGAGATTTACCCGAAACCGGACTGACGAGATGGGGCTTCCTTCCGGTATCACCACAACCGGGATGCGATCAGCCGCGATCACCCGAAGATGGGCGGCAGCAAATGTCTCGTCAAAACGGATTTCAGCTGCTTCAGAAACAGAACCACCAATCGCCCCAAACACATTCCTGACAAGCTTCGTCCGCAAATCGGGACCTAGAACACCTTGAAGCGTAGAGACGAGGTCTGCAATGGACTTACCACCCTGAGCCTGCCGAAGCCTTAATGAGACAACCTGGATCGGAGACTCACTCCGGCGGAGTTGCTCGTGGGAAAAGGCATGATTGCGCTCCTCCTGCTCTGTGGCCTTCACCTCAACGAAGTACCCTTCGAACGAGAAATCAAATCGATCCGAAGGATCTCTATGCCAAGCCGCGACCGCAGCCTGAGGGTCAGCCGCGACTGACATCAGCCAAAGTTCCGCCCATAGGCCTGCAACGGCACGCTTCGATGGAGTCGTCAGCGCGCTCAGAAGCTCAACAAATTCCCTGATAACCTTCTCAACGTCCGACGTCGAAGGTGCGTCAGGCAGCGCGGCAAGAAGTGCGTCCGCTGCCAAGCAGAAGGCTTCGTCAAGCCCAACGTCGTCACCGCGCAGCGAGACCACGACGAAGTCGCCTTCAACAATTCCGCCGGATGTGCGCACGCGGAAGCGAACTCCGAATTCGACGGTCAGATGCTGTAAGCTTACTGGCGGGCGCTTGAGGTTAGCAGCTGAAACGCAGGAAAGCAGTAGGATCGGTTGCTGCTGCTGCCCTAAGGCGATGTAATCCCGCACGCGGCCAGGCACTGCGGATGCCGGCAGAGTCCCGTCCTCCCCACGTTTAGCCGACGCCGCCTCATGATAGGCGTCATAGAGCCTGCTGCGCATCTCAGAGTTCTTCGATTACACAATCTTTCGCGACAGACTCAGGGAGGCGGATGGAGAACCACGGTACGCAATTCGCGACGCTCGAGTCAATTCTTACGTCCGGCTTGAACACCAGATAGCGTAGATGCAGTGTTACGCGGTCTGGGGTAAACAAAGCGCGGTCGCCTACGTAGTTGAGCTGATCGATCGACGTGGCGCCCTGTGGGCTCTCGCCGACAAAGAGGTTGTTGATTTTCCCATCCGCGTTCAGGCCCCGGCCGGTAAGGCCAACCGTACTGAGACTACCAACCAAGATGACGTCAACGAGTGGCGACACCTTGGCGTCCGCGCGATGCTTAACCAGCGAAATCGCGGCGGCAGCAAGGTCCGTCGAATCGTCAAGGCCGCGGATGCGCGCGTCCAGCAAAAAGTCGAGAACCTCATCGATGGGCACACCTTCAATCAGGACATTGCGAGGCGAGTCACGACGCACGTCCTTAAACTCAGGCCGCTGCGCCGCATCGACGGCGCCATACGCCTGTTTCCAGGCGGCAGCCTTGCGCTCAAACAGTTGACGGTTGTGAAGGACTGCCTCAGCATCGAAATACAGCGAGCCAGGCACAACCCAACCTTCATCCATCTTCACAGGGACGACGCTTCGGCCAATGACAGCCCTTCGCGTCGGGCTCAGCGCACGGTTCAAGATGAAGTCGCGCTTCCATTCTTGGAGCGGCTTGCCTCGGTGCTCGGCGAGAGCTCTTCGCACAAACTCTTCAGACTCGACGTAGCCCTCGAACGCATCAATGACATCGCGTAGAAGGAACACACGACACAGGCCCTCGTAGGACCTCTTGTACCCAAAAAACCGGGCGCGCTGTTGCAGGGTGTCGGCGTTCGTTGAGGCTGTGCGTGGCATATAGCTGATGGTCAGACCTTCAACCGTGAAGCCCCGGTCAAGCTTCTGACCACCGACCAGAATCCAGTACGGCCAGTCGTTCCACTTAACCGCTTTCTGACCATCGGCGTTTGAATTCACCTTCACAACTTTGAGTTCGCTGAAAACCTCGGGCAGCGCATCCACAAGCGTATCGAAGGGCTCAAGCGCGGGAAACGTCCTCAGCAACTCGTCATAGTTCCCACGGAGGCCGAGTTCGAGTTCTTTGCGCACAGCACTGCCCCTGGGCTGTTCCAGAAAGTCCCGCCAGTGCTCAAGCAACCCATCCAGCCACTCCTTATAGTCGGTGTGCGGCGCAGTACGCTGAGACGGGTGAACCATCATCGAACGATTACCCTTGCCGCGCGCGACACTGTGATGAGCCGCCCCCAAGATAAACAGCTGTAGCGCCTGCTGGAGGGTCTGTGGTGCCACCGTCAGTGGATTCTGCACCGTCGGTATCTGCTGGAGGGGAATTTCGAAGCAAAGCGGCTTATCTTCACTAAAAAAGTCGCTGCCACCGACGTAGCCATCGCCTGGCGAAACCAATTCGGCAAACGACGGGCTTAAGACGTCGGCGACGGCAATCAACAGGTTTGCTTGCGGCGTTGCCGTGTACTGGAGATACGTGTGGTGAGGGATGGCTGCTTTGAGTTCAAGAATCCTCTGGTACGTCGAACTCAACTCGTTTGACCCACTGCTCAGGTTCTTCGCCGCTTTAGCGTTGAGGCCGGCTTGGTCGCTCTCATCGTCGATAATCAGAATAGGGATCCCGGTGAGGTCCACGCGTTCAAGAACCTCACGCAGATTCTCAAGGCGCTTGTGGTGTTTGAGCACTGTGATCAGGACAGAGCGCTTTGCGGTGCCTGGTGCGCCGTCACGACTACCGCTCCAAGCGCGGAGCACCTTCGCGATGTCGGCTACGTGCCCGGCCTTGACGTCAGGATTCTCGAACTTTCGCCAGTCGTGTTGGATTTCGCTCATACCCAGGTCAATCGTGAGCCGGTCCTCGGATTGACCCTTGAGGGCCACAGCCGTGCCTGCCAATAGGATGACCACGCCGTAGCCGTTGTCCCTCGCTAGCGCAGTGACGGTGGTGAAAGACAAGGTCTTGCCGGATTGCACGTAGCCAACGACAAGTCCTGTGTCCTGGCCTGCTGGCTCGGTAGGCGGTACGCTCCGCCCAAGAATGGTTGCCGCCTCAGTCACGACACGGGTCATCGCATCGGCGTCGGGGGCGCTACGCTGCTTCAGTTTGCGTTCGATGAACTCTTTAGTAAAGGGGCCCACTTTCGGAGTCCAGCGGGTGTCCAAAGTACCGCCACCAAGGCGTTCGACGACAATGTTCATGGCTAAGGGGCCGCGAAGGTCTCGCGGAGAAGTTTGTTGAGATGATGAAGGAAGAACTGCGGCTTTCCGCCGGCCTCCGAACTAAGGGCTGCGGCAAGGCCAGTTGCACTGGCGAAACGCACAAACACCTCCATGTTCTCGTTGTCAGCACCTGCGAATCGCTCCACGAACGGATGCAGCAGTGAGACTTCGACCTGCACGCTGCGCCGTCGCAAGCCATCGCTGCTCGGCTTTGTGGCGTCACCGACCCTCAGCCAATCGCTCACGGCCGGATCTGTGCCGGCCTTGATGGCTAAGACCCAGACGGTCGTCGAGACACGAACTTCGACAATGCGCTCGAAGCCCGATACGGAAGGCGCCGGAATCATCGGTGGAACAGCAGGTGGATTTGCCGGATGTTGCGTCTCTTCCTCAAGCACCGGCGCAAGCTCACGCTCGACAACGTCGGCTACGCTGTTGGCCGCCGTCTCGGCGACTTTGTCAAGGTCACGCGGACGCCTGTGCTGCTTGGCCCGGTAACCCTCTGCCTGATCAAGGAGGTTCATAGGCGCCGCCTTGAGCTCTCCTTCTAGTAACTCTAGGAAGAGCTCCTCATGCTCCTCCCAGCGGAATCCATCTTTCGTATGGCTGACGTCAAACCCCTCGAGGTGAAGCTCGCCAAATAACCGCTGGAAGGTGTAGCTGTTGCTCTTGCCAAAAATTTGCTCTGGCCGGTATGACTCGTCGCCACTGCCTTCGATGAGTCGCCCTCGACGAAAGAGCGCAAACCCAGCATGCGTCGTAGACCCAACCTCGCGCAGCGCAGCAAAACCAGTTACGTTGTGGAGTCCTCCGAGATCCATCTTGATTGCCTTGCACCACTCCATCGGCGCGGCAGCGGGGTCACGATATGGAGCTGCCTTGAGGACGGGAGTCTCATCGAAGGTAAGCTCATCACGCCCAAAAACCAATCTCAATGTTCTGTCGCGCAGGAAGGTCCTATATATGCTGGCCAAGTGCTCCTTTATCTTGCCAATCGTCCTCCTCTTTGGCACATGGCAGAGATCGGTGAGCTCCAGGACGGTATAGTGCCTCCGCGGCTGCGACGGAACCTCTACAACCGTCAGTTCCTCGGTGCCGTCCTCGACGATATCGTCAATGTCGAAGTTAACGACACGCTCGACGCTTTCACCGAGGGCCTTCGTGCGAACACTCCACTTCTTCGCGAACCAACAAGCGGCGCTCTTCATCCCCATGCCAAACTCGGATAGACCCGTGCGGTCTGGCGGTATTTGCGCCGGTCTAAAGGCGCGGGGAAAGTCGGCAAGCGCGATACCGGCTGCATTGTCGGTGATGGTGATTCGCCCCGCCCCATCAGAGTCGATGCTCACCGTCACGTGACACGGGACGTCGACACCGTCAGCCTCTCGCAGCAAATCTCGATTGGCAACGTAGCTTTGAATAGAGTTATCGACGAACTCCGCTAACGCAAACCACGGACGATAGTTCAAGTGCCGAAGCACAGAAAGAATGTTGACCTCTGGCCGAATATTGACTCTGTTTATGATGCCGGTCATGCGTTTACAGCTTGCCTGTGAGCGGAATGCGCCCTACGGGGGCGAAACTCGTTGAAGGTCGCGATGAGATTGGATGCGATGCCGCTCACGACGTTTGCATTGACCGCATTGCCAAGCGCCTCGAACGCGCGCGTACGGCTCTCAGGCAAAGTTAGGTCACCAAGGCTTTGCAGCCCCGCACACTCCCTCGGCGTCATGTATCGCTTTTCCCATCCAATGATGGGCACCTGCGTGTCGGTCATCGCGATGAGGCTGGGGGCAGTTGTCGGCCGTTTAACGCGTACCCCTGAGGCCCGAAACTGAATCACGTAGCGCCAAATGTCGCGTTCCCCGCCTTTGATATTCCATTCGAGCTTCTGCAGGCTAGACGGGAATGGAAGTACCTTGGACAGCCAAGGGTCAATCCACTTTCGATTGTTCGCGTAGAACTCACGGTTCTGGCGAATGAAGTCTTTTTTCCATTTCGGGAACTCCAACTCCTCGGTACGCGCATGACTGGGCAGCGCCTTCCAGCGCTCATCGGGCTTGAGTTTCCTCAGAGGCACGCCATGCGAACCACGAAATTTCGTCAGGCCGCGCGCGCCCTTCTCGGAAAGCACTGAGTATGGCGTTCCATCCGCGTACGGGTAGTCTGCGCCGAACTCCATCGACCAGATAGGAAACGACGGCAACGCGATGGCGGACGGGCTTCGCCGCAGAAAGTCGTCCCAGACCTCAAGGCACTTCTCGACCTGCGGCGAGAGCTGCTTCGCGTCGGCGGGCTGTCGCTCAAGCACCGACTTAATGCTAGTTGGCATGTTGGTCGGCTCGGGCCATGCGAACCCGGCTAGACCCGTTCGCGAGCCAACGATGTAGACGCGCTCACGAATCTGTGGAATCCCGAACTGATGAGGAGAAAGGCGCCGCGCATCAACCTGGTAACCATGGCCGACGAGTATCTCCTTGATACGCTCAAACGTCGTCCCGCCGTCATGCTGAAGCAAATTCGGAACATTCTCAAGAATGAAATAGCGCGGCTCCTTTGCTTCGATGATGGCTGAGACATTGAAAAAGAGGTCTCCTTGTCGTGTGCACTCGAAGCCCAACTGCTCGCCCGCCTTTGAAAAAGGCTGACAAGGGAACCCAGCACAGAGCACGTCGTGATTCGGCACAGACTCTGGATCCACTTCGCGGATGTCCCCCTCCGGTAGAAGACCAAAATTTTCAAAATACAGATTCCGCAGATGAGGTTGCCACTCCGCAGCGAACACACATGTGCCGCCGAGCTTATCCAGGGCGATATGAAACCCGCCGAGACCAGCGAACAAGTCGATAAACCTAAATTTCGTCACTCAACCCCCGTGAGTCATTTGCAGGTGGCCCAGCGGCTGGCCCGATCTTCAGAGTTGCAGCTTAGTGGCTTCATTTGGAACACAGCGTTGAGATTTAAGTATGTATAAATATACAGCAACTTATGCTCGCAGACATGCGATTTGTCAACCGTACGCCTCTGAATCCCAAGCAACGCTCTGTGAGGCCTAACTGTGAAGCATCAAGGAGTTCTACCGCCTTTCATCCGGATTGAGTTTGGGAGGCTGGAGGTCGCTAAACAGCCGTCCTCGCGCCACGTGAACGGCTTCCTCACATACCGTAGGCCGGTAGCAAAGCAAGCGCCGGCACAAGACATCAATTCAGAGCGCGTAGGGTTCCAGATTGTTTGGAACTCCGCAAGTAGACCGTCTAGCGTCAATTAGACACCGTCCCCGCGCGTTCAGGCGCTTCCGACCGCGTTCAATTCAACCCCCTATCCAACAACGCAATCACCTCATCCGCAAACGCCGGATAACTCATCGCCCCACCCGGCCGCAGCCAGGTGAAGGTCCAGTTGATCATGCCGAACAAGGTCATGGTCACGGCGGTCTGGTTGGTTTTGCCGACGCGGTCGGGGTAGGCGCGGCGCAGAAAGCGGGTGACGGCCGAGACGACGTCGCGCTGGCGGTTGAGGATGACTTCGCGCTGCTCTTCGCCCAGAAACTGGGTGCTGCCCAGCAGGGCGGCGTGGCGGGTGGCGGAGGTTTCGTACTCGCGCAGAAAGGCGCGGATCAGCTCGTGCAGGGTGGCGCGCTCGTCCAGCGCCTGGCGGTGGGCGGTGGCCTGCACCTGGCCGATGATGACGAGCAGCTTTTGCGTGTAGCGGTCGAGCAGGTCAAACAGGATCGCCTCTTTGCTCTCGTAATAGTGGTACAGCCGCGCCTTGGACGTGCCGCAGGCAGCGGCGATGTCGTTCATGCTGGTGGCCGGGTAGCTCTGGCGCGCAAAGCAGTCGGCGGCGACGTTCAGGATTTCGTCACGCCGCAGGTCGTGAGAGGCGGAGATGGGCCGGGCCATAGCGTTGGGATTATGCGCAGCCGGTCAGGCTGAGGCGGCCAGCGCCTGGGCCACGGCGGCCTCGCGCGCGGCCTGGATGCGTTGGCCCACGGCGGGGCCGCGGGCGCCTTGGGCCATGGCGGCTTCGGCAATGTCGGCGGTGCGCACGCTCTGGGCGGCGGCCAGGGCGGCGAGCAGGCGCGGGCGCTGGGGATAGGGCACGTCCTCCAGGCCCCCACGGCCGCGGGCGTCGCATTCGCAGGCCAGCAGGGCCTCGGCAAAACGGGCGGGTTTTCGGAAGGCGTCGCAGCGCTCCAGCAGGCGCACCAGGGCAGCGGCGTTCAAATCAGCGCTGCGGTGGATGTTGCCGTGCTCGCGCGCCACGACGTCGGCCAGCTCGTGGCAGTCGTTCGGCACGCGCAGGCGGGCGGCCAGCTTGGCCTCCAATCGGGCGCTGCGGCCTTCGTGGCCGATGTGGCGGGGCAGCACGTCGGCCGGGGTGGTGCCTTTGCCCAGGTCGTGCGTGAGGCAGGCGTAGCGCACGGCGAGCGAGCCGCCCAGGCGCGCGGCCTGCTGCAGCACCATGAGCAGGTGCACGCCGGTGTCGACCTCGGGGTGGTATTCGGCGCGCTGGGGCACGCCCCACAGGCGGGCGACCTCGGGCAGGATGACGGCCAGGGCGCCGCAGTCGCGCAGCACGGTGAGCATGCGCTCGGGGTGCGACTCCATCAGGCCGCGGGCCAGCTCTTGCCACACGCGCTCGGGCACCAGGTGGTCGGCCTCGCCATCGGCCACCATCCGGCGCATCAAGGCCATGGTTTCGGGCGCGATGGAAAAGTCGTGAAAGCGGGCGGCAAAGCGCGCCACGCGCAGGATGCGCACCGGGTCTTCGCGGAAGGCGTCGGTCACGTGGCGCAGCACGCGGGCCTGCAAGTCGCGCTGGCCGCCAAAGGGGTCGGTCAGGGCGGGGTCGGGTGCCCAGGCGGTGGATTGGGCATCAAAATAGGCAGATGTCGGCGTCCAGTTTGCGGGTGCCGCTATTGAATTGATAGTTAAATCACGCCGCGCCAGGTCTTCGTCCAGCGTCACGTCGGGGCTGGCCAACACCGTAAAGCCGCGGTAGCCGCGCCCGCTTTTGCGCTCGGTGCGGGCCAGGGCGTATTCCTCGTGGGTGTCGGGGTGCAGAAACACCGGAAAGTCCTTGCCCACGGGCACATAGCCGGCGGCCACCATCTGCTCGGGCGTGGCGCCCACCACCACCCAGTCGTGGTCCTGCACCGGCAGCCCCAGCAACCGGTCGCGCACCGCCCCACCCACCATGAACACTTGCATGCGGGCCAGTGTATCGGTGGGGCCAACGCGTGTCAGGCCACACCCAAAACGCCACGGCGTGGCACACTTTCTTCCCAGCGTTTTAATCTTTTCACACCATGCGCGCGCTCACCTCCTGGTTTCTGGCGTCGGCTTTGCTGAGCACCCCCTTGGCGGGCCTGGCCGAAACCTACCCGCCCCCTCTGTCGGCCAACAACATCGAAGTCCAGCGCAAGAACGGCCTGTTCGCCCTGGACGCCGTGATGCACGTGGCGGTGCCGCTGGATACCGCCTGGGAAGTGCTGGTCGATTTCGAGCACATGCCCAGCTACCAGTCGGATTTGCAGGTCAGCAAGGTGACGGAGCGCCAGGGCGACCGGCTGCTGGTGCGCCAGCAGGGCATCGCCAAGTTCGGGCCGTTTTCCAGCGGCTTCGAGTCCGAGCGCGAAATCCGCCTGAAGCCCAAGACCGAGATCCTCTCCACCAACGTCGGCGGCACCGTCAAGCACATGGTCAGCACCATGAAGCTGGCGCCCGAGCCCGGCGGCACGGTGCTGCGCTACCACGCCGAGGTCGACCCGGGCTGGATCCCGCCGCTGCTGGGCCCCGCCGCCATGCGCGACCGCACGGCCGAGAACTTTTCCGCCATGTTCCGCGAAATGCAGCGGCGCCAGGCCCTCAAGGCCAGTGCCAAGGCGCCGGGCTGACCGGCTCTTTCCCCCTCTCCTCCGGGCGGCCCGGCCTTGCAGCGGCCAGGGCGGCCCTCAGATGCATGGCACCATGAAATCCTTTGGACAACGCGCCGCCGGCCTGCGGCTGGAGCGCATGCAGGCTTCGCCGCGCTGGGACGGCCAGTCGTTTCGCAACCTGCACCCCATCACCCCCGGCCTGCGCGACCCGGCCACGCCCATGCCCGGCGTGCGCGAGCTGATCTGCGGTGGCGAGCGCCGCGTGCCCAAGACCGGCCTGCCCACGCGCGACCCGCGCCCGACCTGGCTGCGCGGCCCGCAAAGCGGCCTGCGCACCACCTGGCTTGGCCATTCGTCGGTGCTGATCGAGATCGACGGCCACCGCGTGCTGACCGACCCGGTGTGGGGCCCGCGCGCCTCGCCCTTTGCCGTGGTCGGCCCCAAGCGCTTTCAGCCGCCCGTGGTGGCGCTGCGCGATGTGCCCGAGGTGGACGTGGTCGTCATCTCGCACGACCACTACGACCACCTCGACTACCCCACCATCAAGGCCCTGGCCAAGTCGCGCGTGCCCTTTGTCACCACCCTGGGTGTGGGCGCGCACCTCCAGGCCTGGGGCATCGCGCCCGAGCGCATCACCGAGCTGGACTGGTGGGAGACGCACCGCGTGCCCGGCACGGGCCTGGAGATCACCGCCGCGCCCTCGCAACACTTCAGCGGCCGGCGGCTGGGCCAGCGCAACGACACGCTGTGGGCGTCGATGGTGGTGCGCGGCCCGCGCCATGCGGTGTTCTTCAGCGGCGACACCGGCCTGACGCCCGAATACGCCGACATCGCCGCCCGCCTGGGCCCGTTTGACCTGGTGATACTGGAAGTCGGCGCCTTTCACCCCGCCTGGGGTGATATCCACCTGGGCCCCGACCACGCGCTGCAAGCGCTGCGCCTGCTGGGCAACCCGCCGCTCTTGCCGGTGCACTGGGGCACCTTCGCCCTGGCCATGCACGACTGGGACCAACCCGCCGAACGCCTGCTGGAGCTGGCCCCGCAAACCGGCGCCCACCTCATCATGCCCCGCCTGGGCGAGGCCGTGGAGCCCGGCTTGGCCGAAGACGTGAAGCCCTGGTGGCGCGGGATTGAAAGTGCCGCTGGCGGCAATGCGGGCGTGGCGCCGGCTGAATTGCCGGAGGCGGCGCCGGTGCCGGCCAGGGCGGCTCAGGCCTGGCCGGCGGATTGAGCCCCAAAGGCGTTCAAAAATATCCCACCGTTCGCGTGGAGCTTGTCGAAACGCTGCGCCGGGCTTCGACAAGCTCAGCCTGAACGGTTTTTACAGATGGGACGCCAGCCGGCATGAGCCCTGACACCGGGTTCACCTGAAGCTTCCAACGCACCGGTTCGGCGTAACATCGCCGCACCGTGATGCCACCCCTGAACGCCCACCGCACCTTGCGACAGCTGCTTCCCCGCCTGCTGTTGGCGTGGGCCTTGGTGTTGGTGCAGCTGGGTACCGTCACGCACGCCCTGTCGCACCTGGGTCAGGCCGGGCACGGGCCCGCCGCGCACGCCCAGCATGGCGCGGGTGGCACCACGCCCCAGCCCGCCACCTTGCACGTCTGCGACCTGTGCCTGGGCGGTGCGGCCTTCGCGTCGGCCCTGCCGCCAGCGCCGCTCGCCTGGCAGGCCCAGCCGACCGGGGCCGCGCGTGCGGCCGAACCGGCGCGCCGCCACTTTGCGCCGCCCACGCGCACGGCGTTTGACTCGCGCGCCCCGCCGTTTCTGAGCTGACACCCCTGGCCTGACGGCCAGCTCTCTCCCGCGCCGCGGCACCGCCCGCTGGCGCGCCTTGGTGTTTGTTTGAACGGTGATGACATGAAATCTCCTGCGCTTTTTGCCGCGGCCTGGGTGGCCGCGCCGCTGGCCACGCTGTGCGCCAGCCCCCCCGCCCTGGCGGCCGACGAAGCCGCCCTGCAGCAACTGCGCGCCGAAGTGCGCCAGATGCGGCAAGACTATGAAACCCGCATCCAGGCGCTGGAGCAGCGCCTGCGCGAGGCCGAGCCACGCGCCCCGACCGCGTCAGCCACCACCGCTGCAGCGGCCAGCCCGGCGGTAGGCGACGCCAGCGGCTGGAACGCCGCCGCCGCCCCAGGCGGCTCGGCGCCTGCCAGCACGGCCGCCCCCAGCAGCGTCGTGGCCGCCGCCCCGGCCACGCGCGGCTTCAACCCCGAGGTGTCGCTGATCCTGGGTGGCAGCTACCAGCGGCTGTCGCGCAACCCCGATCAATACCGCTTGCAGGGCTTCATGCCGGGCGATGGCGAGGTCGGCCCAGGCTCGCGCAGCTTCAACCTGGGCGAATCCGAGCTGGGCCTGGCCGCCAGCGTAGACCCGTATTTCTCGGGCCGCGCCACGCTGGCCTTTGACGCCGACAACCACGTCAACGTCGAAGAGGCCTACGCCCGCACCAGCGCCCTGCCGGCCGGGCTGACGCTGCAAGGCGGGCGCTTTTACAGCGCGTTGGGCTACCTGAACAGCCAGCACAAGCACACCTGGGACTTTGCCGACGCGCCGCTGGCCTACCAGGCTTTTCTGGGCGGCCAGTTCAAGCAGGACGGTGCGCAACTGCGCTGGCTCGCGCCCACCGATCGCTACACCGAGATTGCGCTGGAGGCGGGGCGCGGCAACAGCTTTCCCGGCACTGGCCCCTCGGGCAACGGCCTGGGCGCCTGGGCGCTGACCGCCCACGTGGGCGACGACCTGGGCGACAGCGCCAGCTGGCGCCTGGGCGCCAGCTACCTGCACACCCGCGCCCGTGACCGGGCCTATACCGAGCTGGACGGTGTGCAAAACAGCTTCAGCGGCCGCTCGCGCCTGTGGGCGGTGGACGGGGTGCTGAAGTGGGCACCCGGCGGCAACGCCACGCGCACCAGCTTCAAGCTGCAGGGCGAGTACTTTCACCGCCTGGAAAGCGGCGAGCTCACCTACGACAGCGCCAGCGCCGCCCTGCCCCTGGCCTACCGCAGCGCGCAGTCCGGCTGGTACGTGCAAGGCGTGTATCAGTTCCTGCCCGCATGGCGCGTGGGCCTGCGCTACGACCGCCTGAACAGCGGCACACCCCGCATCGGCAGCAACGCCGGCGTCGGCCCCGCCAGCTTTGCCGCCCTCGGCCGCTACAACCCCAGCCGCAGCACCGTGATGCTGGACTACGCGCCCACCGAGTTCAGCCGCCTGCGCCTGCAAGTCGCGCTGGACCGCTCGCGCCCCGGCGGCAACGACCGGCAGTGGTTTTTGCAATACATCATGAGTCTGGGCGCGCACGGCGCGCATTCGTTTTAGGAGCCCGCCGATGAAACGCATCCTCACCACCCTTCTCACCCCCCTGTACGCCGCCCTGCTGAGCCTGGCCGCGGGGCCGGCCCACGCCGCCCTCAACGTGCTGGCCTGCGAGCCCGAATGGGCCGCGCTGGCCACCGAGCTGGGGGGCGACCTGGTCAAGGCCAGCAGCGCCACCACCGCCCAGCAGGACCCGCACCGCATCGAGGCGCGGCCCAGCCTGATCGCCCGCGCCCGCAACGCCGACCTGGTGCTGTGCACCGGCCTGGAGCTTGAAGCCGGCTGGCTGCCCGTGCTGCTGCGCCAGTCGGGCAACGCCAAGGTGGCGCCCGGCCAGCCCGGCTTCATGGAGCTGGGCCTGCTGGTCGAGCGCCTGGACGTGCCCGCCCGCGTGGACCGCGCCGACGGCGACGTGCACGCCGCCGGCAACCCGCACATCCAGTTGGACCCCCGGAACATCGCCCGTCTGGTGCAACCGCTGGCCGCCCGGCTGGCCACGCTGGACCCGGCCAACGCCGCCCAGTACCAGGCCCGCGCGCAGGACTTTGCCGCCCGCTGGTCCGCCGCCCTGCAGCGCTGGGGCCAGCAGGGCGCGCCGCTGAAGAACGTGGCGGTGGTGGAGCACCACAAGAACATGGCCTACCTGCTGAACTGGCTGGGCATGCGCAGCCTGGGCACGCTGGAGCCCAAGCCCGGCGTGGAACCCAGCGCCGCGCACCTGAACCAGTTGCTGGCGCGCCTGCAGCAGCAGCCCGCGCGCATGGTGCTGTACGCCGGCTACCAGGACGCAGCACCTTCGCGCTGGCTGGCCGAGCACGCGCGCATTCCGGCGGTGGAGCTGCCCTTCACCGTGGGCGGCAACGCCCAGGCCAAGGACTTGTTCAGCCTGTTTGACGACACGCTGGCGCGCCTGCTGGCTGCCGCGGGCGGTGGCAAATGAGCACGGAAGCGCTGGACTTCGGGCTGATTGCCCCGGCCTTTGTGGCCGGCCTGCTGGTGCTGGCCACCCACGTACCGCTGGGCGCTCAGGTGCTGCAGCGCGGCATCGTATTCATCGACCTGGCCATTGCGCAGATTGCGGCGCTGGGCGTCATCGTCGCCGGCAGCCTGGGTGTCGAAGAGCACGGCCTGGGCGTGCAGGCGGCCGCCGCCAGCGCCGCCGTGCTGGGCGCCTTGCTGTTGACCTGGACCGAGCGCCGCTGGCCCGAGGTGCAGGAGGCGCTGATCGGCGTTGTCTTCGTGCTGGCCGCCACCGGCGGCCTGCTGGTACTGGCCCACCACCCGCACGGCGGCGAACACCTGCGCGATCTGCTGGCCGGGCAGATTCTGTGGGTCAACTACGCCCAACTGGCGGTGCCCGCCGTGGGCACAGTGCTGATCCTGGTCCTGCTGCGCGGCCTGGGCCCGCGCCTGGGGCGGCTGGGCTTTTACCTGCTGTTTGCGCTGGCCGTCACCGCGTCGGTGCAATTGGTCGGCGTGTTCCTCGTCTTCGCCAGCCTGATCGTGCCCGCCCTGGGCGTGCGCCTGTCCCCTGCCCACTGGCGTCTGCCGCTGGCCTATGCCGTTGGCGTGGGCGGGTATGCGGTGGGGCTGGCGCTGTCGCTGCTGTACGACCTGCCCTCGGGGGCTCTGATCGTGTGGTGCCTGGCGGGGTGGGCGGTGGTGGCGCAGCTGCTGGCGCCAAGGGCCGGTGGCGTCACCTCGGGCCCTCCAGACTGACCGCGCAGCGGGCGGCAATGCGGGCCGGCGGCAGCCGGCCGGCTGAACCCCACACCGCTCGCCTTCAGGCCCCGGCCTCCCCCAACTCCAGCGTCAGCAGATTGCGCAGCGCCGGGTTGGGGTTGCCGTGCAACCAGGCCAGGCCGTGCTCCAGAAACAGGGTGTCCGGCTCCAGCGCCTTGAACACCACGCCGTCCAGGTGCTCGATCCGTTCCAGCTCGCGCGGAATGATGGACACGCCCATGCCGGCCAGGATGTGGCAGATCAAGGCTTGCGAGGTGTCGGCCTCGCGCACCACGCGGGGCGTGAAGCCGGCGGCGCGGCAGGCCGCGTCCATCACCTCGCGCAGATGAAAGCCCTGGTTGGCGGGGTAGCCGACGAAGGGCTCCCTGGCCAGCGCCGCCAGCGGCACCTGCGCCTGCCGCGCCAGCCGGTGGTTCACGGGCAGGGCCAGCACGAATTCGCAGCGCATGAAGCCGCGCGTGGCGATGCGGTCGTCGTGCAGGGGCAAAAAGCACAGCGCCACGTCGAGCTGGCCGGCGATCAGCTGCTCGCTCAGCGCGCCGGTGGGGTGCGGGCCCTGGATGTCGAGCAGCACATCCGGGTAGCGCTGGTGAAAGGCCAGCACCAGGCTCGGCAGCAGGTGATGGCTGGCGCGACCGGTGTAGCCCACCCGCAGTTCGCCGATTTCGCCCTGGTCGGCCTGGCGGCTGGCCGCCACCGCCTTGTCCAGCTGCGAAAACATGGCCTGCACGCCGTCCAGGAAGACCTGACCGGCCCGCGTCAGGTGCACGCTGCGGGTGCAGCGCTCGAACAGGCGCAGGCCCAGCTCGGCCTCCAGCTCGCGGATGCGCTGGCTCAGCGGCGGCTGGGTCATGTGCAGGCGCTCGGCGGCGCGCGTGAAGCTCTGCTCCTGGGCCACGGCCAGAAAGCCGCGCAGATGTCGCAGTTCCATCAGGGCACTCCGGTATTGAGTCGCAATGAATATAAATCAGTCGGAAATTTGATATTGGACATATGAGTCGGGGGTTTTTACGATGCCCTGAAGGCTGGCCCGACCGGCCTCCCCCTTTTTCACCCCCCTTTGGAGCGACGACATTGGCTGATCTCAAGAACCGCGTGGCCCTGGTGACGGGCGGCAACTCCGGCATCGGCCTGGCCGTGGCCGAGCGCCTGGCGCGCGATGGCGCGCGGCTGGCCATGGTCGGCATCGTGCCGGATGCGGAAGGCGCCGCCGTGGCCGCGGACATCGCCCGCGCGCACGGCGTGCCGGCGCAGTACCTGCGCGCCGACCTGCGCCAGCCGGATCAGATCGAAGGCGTGATCCGCGCCGTCGAGCAGCAGTTGGGCGCGCTGGACATCCTGGTCAACAACGCCGGCATGCAGCATGTGAGTCCAATCGAGGATTTCCCCGTCACGGCCTGGAACGACATGCTGGCGCTGAACCTCTCGGCGAGCTTTCACACCATCCGCCTGGCGCTGCCGGGCATGCGCCAGCGCGGCTGGGGCCGCATCATCAACATGGCCTCGATCAGCGGGCTGCGCGGGCGCGCCGGCAAATCGGCCTACAACGCCACCAAGCACGGCCTGATCGGCCTGACCAAGGCGGTGGCGCTGGAAACCGCCCCCACCGACATCACCTGCAACGCCATCTGCCCCGGCTGGGCGCTGACGGCCCTGGTGCAAAAGCAGGTGGACGCCCTGGCCGAGCGCGAATCGCTCGACAACGAGGCCGCCACCCGCCAGTTGCTGGGCCTGCGCCAGCCCTCGGGCCGCTTCGTCACCCCCCAGCAGATCGCGGCCCTGGCCTCGTTCCTGTGCTCCGACGACGCGCAGGAAGTGCGCGGCGCGGCCTGGACCATGGACGGCGCGACCACCGCCGCCTGACCCCCCTGATACAACGGAGACCCTCACCATGAAAAAACGCCTGGCCCTCTTTCTCGCCGCCGCCCCCTTGCTGTGCGCCGCCCTGCCGGCTGCCGCCCAGGGCAGCGGCAACCCCGCCGACTTCCCGGCCCGTTCGATCAAGCTGATCGTGCCCTACACCGCCGGCGGCGTCACCGACCAGATGGGCCGCATGTTCGCCGAGCAAGCCGGCAAGCGCCTGGGCCAGTCGGTGGTCATCGACAACAAGGCCGGCGCCAACGGCACCCTGGGCGCGGTGCAGATGCTGTCCACCGACCCGGCCGGCTACACCTTGACCATGCTGCCGATCGGCACCTTCCGCATGCCGCACATCGCCGGCACCTCCTACGACCCGCTCAAGGACCTGACCTACATCTCGGTGGTGGCCGGCTTCAACTACTACATCGCGGTGAAGGCCACCGCACCCTGGAAGAGCGTGGCCGAGCTGGCCGCCTACACCAAGGCCAACCCCAGCAAGGTGTCCTACGGCACGCCGGGCGCCAACAGCAGCCAGCACATCGGCATGACCCAGTTGGGCGCCAAGGTGGGAGCGCCCTGGGTGCACGTGCCGTTCAAGGGCGACGCCGACGCCATCTCGTCGCTGATGGGCGAACACATCCAGGCCGTGGTGGGTTCCAGCTCGGTGCTGCCCTTCGTGGCTTCGGGCCAACTGCGCGTGCTGGCCTCGTTTGGCGACACCCGCTCGCCCGACCTGCCCGAGGTGCCCACGCTGAAGGAGCTGGGCTACCCCATCGTGCACACCTCGCCGGTGGGCATTGCCGGGCCGAAGGGCATGGACCCGGCGGTGGTCAAGAAGCTGGACACCGCCTTCCGCGAGTCGTACAACGACCCGGCCTTCCAGGCCGGCCTGAAGAAAATCGGCATGTCGCCCATCTACATGGACGCCGCCGCCTACACCCAGTACGCCCGCGACACCTTCCTGGGCGAGCGCGAGGCGCTCAAGCTGATGGGCGTGCAGGTCAAGTAAACCCCCGCCGGGGCTCAGCGCCCCGCGCGGTAGGGATCGTCGAAGGGCACGAAGCTCTTTTCCGCCAGCGCCTCATCGATCCACGCCTTGACGCCGGGCAGCGCGCACACCCGCTCCATGTAGGCGGCCACGTCCTGCGGCACCGGCAGGGCGTAGGTCTTCAAGCGCATCACCACCGGCGCGTAGAAGGCGTCGGCGGCGGTGAAACGGCCGAACAGCATGGGCCCACCGTGCTCGGCCAGCAACTGCTGCCACATGGCCACGATGCGCGCCACGTCGGCGCGCACACCCGGCCGGTCGCGCCAGATGATCTGGCCGACCTCGGGCAGGCTGGCCTCGATGTTCATGCCGCAGGCGCTGCGCAGCGCCATGAAACCCGCGTGCATCTCGGCGCACACGCTGCGGGCGCGGGCCCGCGCCGGGGCCTCGCGCGGCCACAGGTGCGCCTCGGGGAAGCGCTCGGCGGCGTATTCGACGATGGCCAGCGTGTCCCACACCGTCACCTCGCCCTCCACCAACACCGGCACCTTGCCGACCGGGCTGACCTGGTTCATTTGCTGCTTGAACCGCGAGCCCGGCTCGAACGAGTCGAAGGACACCATCACCTCCTCGAACGCGATGCCGGCCTGCTTGAGCAGCACCCAGGGCCGCATGGACCAGGACGAATAGTTCTTGTTGCCGATGTAGAGCTTGAGCATGGGGTGTCCTCCGCACTGAAGCTGCCCATGCTAACGCCCCGGCGCACGACCATTGATGCCCATTGGGCCGGGTTTTGATGCGCACGGCCAGCCCAGGGCCGCGGCGCGCGCCCTCACCGCCGGCGCCGGTACCCGTCCAGCCGCGCCTGCAACCCGTCCGCGCCCAGCAGGCTGGGCCCCAGCGCCGACAGCGGCGCCGGCACCACGCCCAGCGCCTGCAGCCCCGGCACCCGGCCGCTGGCCACGTTGTCGACGCGCATCGAATCCAGGTTGTCGCGGCTCATCAGGGTGCGGCCGGGCAGCCATTCCAGCGCCAGCGCCTGCAGGCGGCCCAGGGCCATCGGCAAGCCGACGATGGGCCGGCCGCGGCCGCCGCGCACCCCAGCCCAGCGGCCGGCCGCCTGCACCAGCTCGCGGAGCGTCCAGACCTCGGGGCCGCAGGCCTCGTAGGTCTGGCCCACGGCCGCGCCGCCGCCCAGGCAGGTGACGATGGCCTCGGCCACGTCGCGCACCCACACCGGCTGAAAACGCGCCTCGGCGCCGGCCAGCGGCATGACCGGAAACAGCTTCTGCAGCCCGGCGAACAGGTTCAGAAAACGGTCCTCGGCGCCAAAGATCACGCTCGGGCGCAGCACCGTCAGGCGCAGCGAATCGACCTGCGCGGCCTGCCCCAGCACGGCCTCGCCGCGCGCCTTGCTGCGCTGGTACATCGACGGCCCGTCGGCCGCCGCGCCCAGCGCGCTGACGTGCACCACATGCCGCCCGCCGGCCCGCGCGCAGGCTTCGGCCAGTTGGCGCGGCAGCTCGACATGGGCGTGCTCGAACTGGCGCCGCGTGCCGTGCAGGATGGCGATCAGGTTCACCACCGCGTCGTGCTCGGCCACCAGGCGCGCCAGCGTCGGCGGATCGGCGACGTCGGCCACCTCCACGCGCACGCGCGGCTGGCTCCACAGCGCCCGCGTGGCCGCCAGGCGGCGCGTGGGCACGGTGATGCGCGCGCCCTGGCGCTGCAGCAGCTCCACCAGCTGTCGCCCAACAAAGCCGGAACCGCCCAGAATCAGGATTCGATCGGCCATTCGGCTGCTCCTGTTTAAATAGCTGCTCAGGATTTTCCCATGCCGGCCTGAGCCACTTTTGATCTCAAAAATCGGTGGCACGGGCGACGCTCGGCGCGCCCCGCCGGGACACGTTAGCATGTGTGGCAGACACTGACCAGGAGCCCGCCATGATCGATCTGTACACCGCCGCCACGCCGAATGGCCACAAAGCCTCGATCGCGCTGGAAGAGCTGGGCCTGCCCTACCGGCTTCAGGTGCTGGACCTGTCGGCGGGCCAGCAAAAGCACCCCGAGTTCCTGGCCCTGAACCCGAACGGCCGCATTCCGGCCATCGTCGACCACGACGCGGGCGACTTCGCGGTGTTCGAATCGGGCGCCATCCTGATCTATCTGGCCGAAAAAACCGGCCAACTGATGCCAACCGACCCGAAAGGCCGCTCCCGCGTGCTGCAGTGGCTGATGTTCCAAATGGGCGGCGTCGGCCCCATGATGGGCCAGGCGAATGTGTTTTACCGCTATTTCCCCGAGAAAATCCCGGCCGCCATCGACCGCTACCAGCGCGAGAGCCGGCGCCTGTTCGAGGTGCTGGACGGGCACCTGGCGCGGCACGAATGGCTGGCCGGCGACTATTCCATCGCCGACATCGCCAACTGGGCCTGGGTGCGCACCCACCGCTGGTCGGGCGTGTCGCTGGACGGGCTCGAGCACCTGCGCCGCTGGCGCGACGCCATCCGCGCCCGCCCGGCGGTGCAGCGCGGCATCGACAGCCCGCCGTCGCAGGTCGATCTGGCGCGCGACGGCGACCCGGGCGCCGAGCGCTTCTCGCACCAGGCGCGCACCATGGTGGTGGGCGCCAGCCCCGACGCGGCGGCGCCCACCGACACCCGCGGCCCGGGCGCCGACCGCTGAACCCCCTGGAGAGACCCCCCATGAAGCTCTACATCGCCCCGCGCGCCCCCAACCCCCGTCGCGTGCAGATGTTCATGCACGAGAAAAACCTGCCCCCGATGGAGCTGGTGCCGGTGGACATCAACGCCGGCGAGCACCGCGACCCCGCTTTCCGGGCCAAGAACCCGGTCTCGCGCGTGCCGGTGCTGGAGCTGGACGATGGCCGTTTGTTGAGCGAAACACGCGCCATTTGCAGCTATCTTGAAGGCATTTACCCCGA
>JAIUOM010000240.1 GCA_020161215.1 Pseudomonadota bacterium | reverse complement strand
GGTGCAGCTTGGGCAGCGGCCGCGCGGCCAGACGCCGCTGCTCACAAGCGGTCTGCGCAGGCCGGCTGGCGTAGCCGAGTGCACAGCGGTTGCGACGAAGTTCGCGGCTGATGGTGCTGGGGCTGCGCCCCAGTAACGCGCCAATGGCCCTCTGACTCAAACCCTGCTGGTGCAGCGAGGCCAGCGTGATGCGCTCTTCAGGCTGCAAGTGTGTGTATCGTGATCCCATCTCGGCAACTTACCCTCGGTGAGGGTGTTGCACTTCAGAGTTGAGACCGCCCCTCCAAATTCATGGCAAACCAGTAGCTGCTCATGTCTTCTCACTCACGCGCGCTGACGCCTAACTCAGCCATTTGCGCACGCTCTCGTCGATGTGTAAACTTCCACACAAGGAGTCCCGCACATGGCCACCAATCTTGCTCTAGACCCCACTTTGCTTGACCGCGCAGTCGCTGTCAGCGGCGAGCCCACGAAGAAGGCTGCGGTGACCCTGGCGCTGAAGGAGTTCATTGCCCGGCGGGAGCAAAAGCGGGTTTCCGAACTGTTCGGCAAGCTCGAATGGGATGCCTCGTACGACTACAAGGCTGAGCGCTCCAGGCCGTGAGCCTCCTGGTTGATACCAGCGTCTGGTCGCTGGCGCTGCGGCGCGACGGGTCGGGCGAGTCCAGGGAAGTCATGGCGCTGCGCGCCGCGCTGGATGGCGCGGACACTGTCGTGACCACCGGTTTGATCCTGCAGGAGCTGCTGCAGGGCTTCAGCGGTCCCAAGGCCAAGGACGCCATTGTTGAGCGGTTCGGGGCTTTGCCGTTGATTCAGCCCGATCGGCAGGATCACATCGCTGCGGCTGAGGTGCGTAACCTGTGCCGCCGGAATGGCGTTCAGGTTGGCACCATCGACGCCTTGCTCATCCAGCTGTGTCGGCGCTACGAACTCACCTTGTTGTCGACGGACAAGGACTTTGCAAACGCGGCGCCTTATGTGTCGTTTGAGCTTTGGGGCGCCTGATTGAATTAACGAGCGTTTTTAGGCTCAAGCGCTAGAACCACCAGCGCCACAAGCTACCAAAAAAGTAGCGTCAGGCGCTCACATGCAACTGGCGCAACTCCCGCTTCAACAACTTCCCACTCGGATTCTTCGGCAGCTGATCGGCAAAGATCACCCGCTTGGGCGCCTTGAACTTGGCCATGTGGGCCTCGCAGTGGGTGATGACGTCAATCTCGGCCAGCTCCTGCCCGGCCTTGACGACAACCACAGCGGTGACGGCTTCGACCCATTTGGGGTCGGGCAGGCCGATGACGGCGACTTCGCTGACCTGGGGCAGGCGGTAGATCATCTCCTCGACCTCGCGGCTGGCGACGTTTTCGCCGCCGGACTTGATCATGTCCTTCTTGCGGTCGACGACGCTGACGTAGCCCTCGTCGTCGATGGTGCCCAGGTCGCCTGAGTGGAACCAGTCGCCTTCAAATGCCGCGCGTGTGCGCTCGTCGTCGTGGAAGTAGCCCAGCATCAGGTGGGGCGAGCGGTGCACGATCTCACCGACCTCGCCCACGGCGACGTCGCGCATCTGGTCATCGACCACGCGGGTTTCGACGTTCAGCACGGCGCGGCCGGCGGAGCCGGGTTTGCGCAACTGGTCGTCGGGGCCGAGTAGGGTGGCCAGGGGGGCGATTTCGGTCTGGCCGTACAGGTTCCACAGGCGCACCTGGGGCAGGCGGCGGGCCAGCTCTTTCAGCACCTCCACCGGCATGATGGACGCGCCGTAGTAGCCCTTGGCCAGCTTGCTCAAGTCGGTCTGGTCGAGCAGGGGTGAGCGCAGCAGGGCGATCCACACCGTGGGCGGGGCAAAAAAGCTGGTGATGCCGTGCGCGGCCATCATGGGCAGCAGGTTGTCGGGCGTGGGCTTGCTGGTGATGTGGTTCTCGGAGCCGATGTAGATGGCGGGGCCAAAGAACACATCGAGCTGGGCGCAGTGGTACAGGGGCAAGGCGTGCAGGGCGACGTCGCGCTCGGCCACCTCGGCGTTGATGCAGCAGCTGACGTACTGCCACAGCACGGCGTCGTGGGTGAGCATGGCGCCCTTGGGGCTGGATTCGGTGCCGCTGGTGTAGACGATCTGCGCCAGGTCGGTGCTTTGCAGGGGCGGCTCGGGCAGGGCGTCGGGGCAGGCGGCCAGTTTGTCAAAGCTGGCCATGCCGGCCACGGGCTGGCTCGGGTCTTCAGACGGCAGCCAGATGAACTGCGCCACCTGGGTGTCCAACGTGGCGGCGGCACGTGCCAGCTCGGCCAGGCCGCTGTCGGTGGCCAGGGTCTTGGTGCCAGCGTGGCGCAGGATGTAGGCCACCTCGTCGGCCTTGAGCATGAAGTTGATCGGCACCAGCACCGCGCCCAGGCGCGCCAGCGCAAAGCGCAGCGCGGCAAAGCCGTGCGAGTTGCGCGCCAGCACGGCCACGCGGTCGCCGTGGCCAATGCCCAGCCGGGCCAGGCCAGCGGCCAGGCGGGTGACCAGGGCGTCCAGCTCGGCGTAGGTCCAGCGCGTGTCGCCGCAGTGCACGGCCAGCTTGTTGGGCAGGCGGATGGCGGTGCGGCGCAGGATGTCGCCCAGGGCCTGGCGGCGGGTGGCGGGGTGCATGCTTGTCGTCTCCGTGTTTTTTTGATTGGCGGTTTCCACAATGAAGTGCACGTAGAAGCGGAAGGCTCAGACGAGGCGAGCGAAGATCACCTGTTTGACCTGCCAGTCGATCAAGTGCACCCATGAGCTACACCCATCTGAGCCGAGACGAACGTTACCAAATTCAAAGCTGGCTTGAACTGCGCCTGTCGGTCGCAGACATTGCCCAGCGCCTTGGACGCCACCGCAGCACCATCGCACGCGAGATTGAGCGCAATCGCAGCGCCGATGCCTACCGCGCTGGCGCAGCCCAGGCCCAAGCGCGCGAGCGCCAAAGCTGCCGACGCAATGCCCTGCGGTTGTTGTCGCCAGACTGGGCCCTGGTAATGGCCTACTTGCAACTGGACCTGTCGCCCCAACAGGTGTCCAAGCGCCTGGCGCTGGAGCAGCGCCTGCGCGTGAGCCACAGCTGCATCTACCAGTACCTGCGACGCCCAGGTGTTGCCCCGCCGGTGTTGCGCTGCGCCCGCCCTCGGCGCCCAAGGCCCAGTTCTGGTGCAGGCCTGCTGCCCCAGCGCGTGGGCATTGAGCAGCGCC
>JAIUOM010000043.1 GCA_020161215.1 Pseudomonadota bacterium | reverse complement strand
TCGGCAATGCTGGCTGCCCAAGAAGTCCGATCGCCGGGCCATCGTTCCCCTCAAGGGTGGCTACCTTGAGATCGTCAAGCCGGACGAACCGAGCCGTGCTCCGGTGGCGGCTGGTGGAGAAGAGGTGGTCGATCAAGACGTCTTCTCCCCCACCTACGGACAGAGCTTGGGGCTGCGGCAGGCCAACCTGTTTCCGGAAGACGTGGCTCCGTCTAGGACGCGCATCCGGGTGTTGGCGCCGTGCAAGGAACATGGCATCACTTACCAGGTCCCAGCCAAGCTGCGGATGGACCAGGTGGATGGTGATGGCTACTACATTCCCAAGCCGTTGGACCCCCATTCGAAGTTCGGTCAATACCTGGATCTTTTCCAGCCCGATCTTGAGGTGCGCGCACTTCTTCAGGAGGCGGTGGCAAGCTCCCTCATGTCCATCTGCTTTGAGAAGGCTTTCTTCCTGGTCGGGTCGGGCAGCAATGGCAAGTCAACGTTCCTCCACATCCTGCGCGCCCTTCATCCTCGCAACGTGTCGCTGCGTCTGGAGAAGCTGGACGGAACCTTCGCCATGGCCCCCTTGGTGGGCAAGAGCGCCTACATCGTCACAGAGACGCCCAAGGTCCTTGCCGCATCCATCCAGGAAGTGCTGAAAGCGCTCATTTCTCGTGACCCCATTCAAGTCGAGGCCAAGCGCAAGGATGCTTACACCACGCTGCCGATCGGCACCCTGTTTGCCAGCGTCAACTCCTGGTTCACGGTGTCAGGGCACGAGCACGGGTTCTGGAGAAAGGTCTTGGCCATTCCATTCAACGTTCGAATGGGGGAGAAGACCCACGAGAGTGCGAACGGTGGAAGTGGAAAGAAGCGCGAGCCTGATTTCCACCTGCAGATCACCGAAAGCGAGGAGGAGATGGCCCAGGTGTTGGACTGGGTGCTGGAAGGAGCGCTGCGCCTCATGGAGCGGGGCGGGTTCTCCGAGAAGCTTCCCGACGCCGTGGTCGCACTGGCCGAGCAGAACCGAATGGAATCGGACACGACCATGGCCTATATGGCGGACCGCGATGCCGCCTACGACAGCGGTGTTTGCACCGACAAGACCGCTATCTATGCCGATTACCGGCAATACGTGTTGGAGGAACTGGGTAAGAAGCCTGTCAACGCAGAAGACTTCTGGAAGCGCGTCCGTGAGAAGTTCCCTGAAGCCAGCATCTACCAGATCTCCCACGGCGGAAAGAAACCTCGCGTTGCTCAGATTCGGATTGCTGGGATCAAGCCGTTGAGGGACTTGGCCGATCTGGAAATGCCTGTATGAGCACCTCATCCGACGATCTCCAATCTCGCTTTGCCGAAGCTACCCTGGCCGGCAACCTTGCCGAATGCCAGCGGCTCCATGCCCAAGGGGCCGATGTGAACCATGCCGACAAGGACCGGTTCACCCCTCTGCACGAAGCCGCCCAGGGCGGGCATCCAGAGGTGTGCGAGTGGCTCATAGGGCAGGGGGCTCAGGTGGACGCCGTCGACAAGACGAACAACACCCCGCTTCACGAAGCCGCTAGGTTCAACCAACCTCTGGTGGTGAAGTCCCTGCTAAAGGCCAGAGCGGGTCTCGAACAGCTCGGATACGAAGGACGAACACCGCTGTATCAAGCCGCGCTCTACGGGTCCAAGGATGCGTTGGAAGCGCTCATTGCCGAGGGGGCGGACGTCCACGCCCGCATCTGCCATACGAAGTGGGATACCGTGACCCGGAAGCTCATCTACGATGCCCAGGTTGTGCGGGAAACGACTTTCACCAACGGCACGGCTCTGCACGCAGCCGCTCAAGCCGGCGCTAACTGCTCATCGCCCAATCGGCCCGACCACTTGGGGTGCGCAGAATCATTGCTGGCCGCTGGGGCGGACATCGGGGCGAAAGAACGGGTGAGGGCGACGTTGAAGAACGTGCTGCCAACTGGGGATGAGGTTGAATCTTCCTTTTCACTGCTGCCGCTCAACGCGGCCACCACCCTGGACATGGCCAAGCTCCTCGTGGCCCACGGGTCACCCCTGGAAGGCAACCCATCCCCGTTTGCCAGTGCCGTGGGCGTTGTGAAGGGGCAGCAGGGCTTGGACATTGCGGCGTTCCTGTTGAATCAGGGCTACCTGCCCAACGATCACGATCTGAAAGTCATGGAGGTGGTGGGGATGGAGCAAGGTGCACTCGACCACCGGGCTCATGAGATGCGCTCGGAGGAACGGCGCAAGCGCCTGGAAGAAACGTTGAAGCTGGCGCCGCCTGCGGTTTCCCAAGACAGCAGCCCAAGCTCTCCATGCATGGTCATCGACGGGGCGTTATGGAGCGCCCGCAATGACGTCAAGACGCAGCCAGTCGCAGTCCAAGAAGCCCCCCGCCAACGGATGCGTCTATGAGATCACGTGACAGGTCTGAGATGTCTCTTCATGAGGCCTCACGCTTGAACAGCGCGGACTTGGTGCTTGCCCTGTTGGAGGCTGGCGCCGATATTGAAAGGCCGGATGATGAAGGCCGAACCCCGCTGTGCCTCGCCGCGCTCCATGGGGCCAAAGAGGCCTTGAGGGCCTTGATCGGCGCTGGCGCCGATGTGAATGCTCGCATCGAACATTCCACATTTGTAGGTGCGCAGAGGCAGCAAACGGGGCTGCTGAGGCAAGTCGCCGGAACGACTGCGCTGCACCTGGCCGCGGAAGCGGGAAGGCGATATGCAACGCCAAACGCTCCCGACCACCTTGGATGCGCACAACTGCTGTTAGCGTCTGGAAGTGATGTTGGTGCGGAAGAATTGACTAAGGAGACTCGGATCATCGCAGGAGTCAGATGTGACGAGCCTCATCTGGTCAGCAGCTTTGTCCCACTGAATTATGCGGGCACGTTAGAGATGGCCAAGTTGCTTGTTGCCCATCGATCCCCCAGGAGCACAAGCGATTCACCCATTGTCAGTGCGGTGCGCATGCTGGAGGGTAGTCGAGGGTTAGACATCGCGGCCTTTCTGTTCAAGGAGGGGTATGAACTGACCGAAGGCGCGTGCGCCGTGATGAAATGGTTAGGCATTCCACCTGGCATGCTGATTCATCGAGCCTACGAAATGCGCGCGGGTGAGCGACACAAGCGCTTGGAAAGGCAGCTGCGCCAAGCATCGCCTGGCTCAAGGATGCGTTTGTGACCGGGGCTTGCCAAATCCCGACGCCGTCGCATGCTGAAGTCATGGACCATTCCGACGCCCCCCACGAAACCGCCCTCGACCACCGGGACGCCCTGGCGGCGTCCCCCCGTTTCGTGGTCCTGAAGACCCCCGCCGGCTTACGTTTCCAGCTCCAGGACGACGACGGGGACCCCGACACCCGGCTGGTCATCGATCAGGTGATGGCGCTGCTGGAGAGCGCGCTGGAGCAAGGCCGAGCCGTCACCCTCCACCCGTAACCGACCCACCACCATCCCGCACCGCCGACAGGGTGCATTTCCTTCCCAGGAGATCCCTGTCGTGTCCGATTCCACCTCTGAAAGCTTCCTCCAGCGCCACTCCCGCGACGTCGCCGAACGCCTGATCCGTCAGATGGAAGAGGGCACCGGTCCCTTCGTCCAACCCTGGGACGCGCGCATGGACCTGGGGCTGCCGATGAATCCCACCACCGGCAAAAGCTACCGGGGCGGTAACTTGCTTCACCTCTGGGCCCTGCAGACCGCGTGGGATGTGAAGGACAACCGGTGGATGACCTACAAGCAAGCCGCGGCCGTGGGCGCCCAGGTCCGCAAGGGCGAGAAGGCCTGCGTCATCGAGTATTGGGACTGGACGCCCGTGGAGGAGGCGAAGAAGAGCGGCGATCCCGAGCTCATCGCCAAGGCCCACCCCAAGGTGTTCTTCCCCAGGGTGTTCAACGCTTCCCAGATCGACGGTTTGCCGGATCTGGTGTTGGCGACGCCGAGGCCCGAACCGGAGATCCACCAGGCCTGCGAGAAGGTCATCCGGGACAGCGGAGCGGTGATCCACTACGACGGTGGCAACCAAGCGTTCTACCGTCCGATGACCGACAGCATCCACCTGCCCGAGCGACACGCCTTCGACTCCGCCAGCGGATTCTACGTTACCGTGCTCCACGAACTGGCCCACTGGAGTGGCTTTCCCTCACGGTTGAATCGTCCGATGAAGGGCGGCTTTGGCAGCGAGGACTATGCGAAAGAAGAACTGGTGGCTGAGGTCAGCAGCATGCTGATGGGAGAGCGCCTGGGCATTGGCCACGACCCCGCCCAGCACGCGGCTTACGTAAAGTCGTGGATCAAGATCCTTCGCGACGACCCACGCGAAATCTTCCGAGCCGCTGCCGCGGCCGAACGGGTGGTGGAGTTCCTGAAGGTCCCCGAGTTCGAACATGAGCCCCTGGCGAAGGTGGAGCGGGAACAGACCTCGGTGGCGGCCAACCGTCAGGAGCTTGAGAAACCTAACGACGAAAAGGTTCGCGCCAAAGGGCGTGCGAAGACCAAGCAGCGAGAGCATGTGATGGTGGCCTGATCCCCTTGCGGGTTCTCCATTTCGAGTTATGCATAGGGATACCTACTCACGAAATGGAGGTGTCTCTTGAAGCCCATCGTTCTTGCCCTTGCTCTGGCCCTGGTTGTCCCCACGGCCTTTGCTGCCGACAACACCTCCGCTCGCCGCTACGGCACCTCCGAGGCACTTTCCGTCCAGGACGCCCGAATGGGCGAAGTCCTAATGGTTCGCCCCGTCCAGCTCAAGAGTGACAAGATGGTCAACGCCGGTTCGGCCATCGGCGCAGCCGTGGGCTACGGTGCCGCGCGCAAAGTCGACGGCGACTACCGCAGCGCCGCCCGAGTGGCCGGTGGCGTCATCGGTGGGGTGGCCGGCACGGCCACCCAGAACGGCCTGTCAGGCCGGCGCGCCATCGAGATCTACGTGCGCGACCTGAGCGACAAGCGGCAGCGTGTCATCGCGATCGTCCAGAACGCCGACGTTGACGTGCGAGAGGGTAGTTTGGTGTTCTTGGTAGGGAAGGGCAGCAAGACTCGGGTGGTGCCTGTTTCCGCTGACCGGAACTCCGCCTGCGACGCCACGGGCTGCTACGGCATGGCTATTGGTCAGGATGTAGACGCTCCTGCCTGTGCTGACGATTGCCAGCCGTTAGCACGGCAGTCATTGCCGGACACCGAGTGCCTCACCGCTTGTGGCACTACGCCAACCGGTTTCACCAGTGGCAGTGAGGCGAACTGATGCCTGTTGAACTTCTAGGCCCAGCTCTTTTCATCCTGATGAGTGTCGCATTCTTCTGGGCATCCAAACAGGCGGGTCAAGGTTTGGCTATAACGCTTGCGTTTGGTCGACTTGCTTTTTCAAAGCATGTTCCGACGCATTTCAAGGCATCGAGCTGGACGTGGATATTGTTCGCCACCTCGATCCTGGTTACCGCGGTTGGCATTTCGGCGTTGATCTATGGTGGATGGCGAATATTCTACTGCGCTCTTGTTCTCGGAGATGCTGTTGTCGTCACCTCGGTTGCAATCGTCCTATCGGTTTGCAGTATTTTCTTTGTGAGCGGCTTCTCCTCCTTCAGAGGATTTGCGTCGTGAGCACCACCTCCCACGGCCATCTCCGCCCCGACCCGGTCGACCTTCGCGATCCATTCGATTTCCTGTTCAAGGCCGACGGGCAGCGCGACCCGTTGCTCCAGGCCCTCTACGCCACCTCACTGGTTCACCGGCGGGACGTGGATGCCATCGACCGCTTGCTGGACGCCCATCGGGCCGCTTTCGGCGAGCCGGAGCAGGTGGCCTACGCCCTCCTGCCAGACGACAGACACGATCGGTCGTTGCCACTGTTGGCGTGCGACGTGCAGGAACGCGACCTCAGCCTGCGGCGCTACTTGGAGGAACACCACGCCTGGAACCCGGTCACCAAGCGGGAGCGCGAGCTTTGCTCACAGAACGACGGAGTGGGCGCATGAGCCTGTCTGCCTACCGTGTGGCTATGAATGACATGCGAGCACTGCGACGCCAGACGTTGGCCAAGGTATTCCGTCCCGGGATGACTGCCATTGAGGCATCTCACGCGCTCGCCATGGAACTGGGCTACAGCTGCACGGACACCACCATTCATTCCGATCTGAAGGCGCTTGGGCTTACCCCAGTTTCAGGCACCGAAAGGGTGAGGACGATGACCAAGGCTCGCCGACTGGAGGTGAAGAACGGCGTGCTCGCGGGGGAATCGGTCCAGTCACTGGCTGAGCGGTTGAAGGCTCCGGTCCACACCATCAAGTCCGACTGTCGTGTGTTGGTTGAAGCCGGCGATCTCCCCGCCGATATGCTCGCGCGGGGTCGAGTCCTCCGTCTCTTAGCCGAAATGGAACGTTATGCGTCTCGCTTGAGTGCCGAAGAACAGATGGCTTATGAAGCGCTGAAAAGCGCTGTAAGGTTGACCGGGTTCACGCCTTAGGGATCTTTCGGCCGAGGTATCGGCATAGCACCCCAGACAATCCCACGATCAGCTCCGCCTCCTCCAGCGATGGTTCACCACCCTCCAAGAGGTGCCGCCCGTTGTTGGACGCAAATCCATAGACCTGGGATACCGCATGGCCCAAGGGTGGCGGGAATAGTTCGGGACGCTTCTTCATAAGATCCCCCAGCGTTAGCTTGCGCTCCCCTGTCAGGTCCTTAGCCAAGCATTCCAATGCCGCCATGCCATGCTGGACGGCGCCGGTGAGCTCAGGACTGGGGCGACGCGACAAGTCGCGAAGCGCCTCATGAAGTTCGTTGGCCGTCGTGTTCTTCCCAGCGCTCCGCAGTTCCTTTGTGCCCTCCCTGACAGCTACCTCAAATGCCTCGGATCCACGGAATTCAATTCGGTTGCCAAGCAACTGCCATCCAATCCCGTTCTTGCGAAAGATCTTGTTGATTCCGTCCACGAAAACATCTGCAGGCGATTTTGATTGTCCATAGATTTGAGGGCGACCCTGAAGAGATGTTGCGATCCCCTCGATGACGTCATACACCTCGAACCAATCGCACTCCTCCAGATGATTCTGAACTTCTGAAAGGACATTGGGCTCGCTCCAATTGCCCCGGGTGTCGGGAGCAACGCCAAGCAGTCCGCAGACCTCTTTTCGAAGGGTTTCGTATCCCATTCCAGCTTTGCTGGCCAAGATGACGATCGCGCCCCGCAATACCTCAGGGGCGTCTTCTCGGACAGTGATCTCCGCATCTGGTGCGCTGTAATTGTGTCGTTCTGAAAAAATGGCCATGTTGTTGGCGCTTCGTCAGTGGTGTTGGTGGCAGGGTTTGCGTCTGCTATGCGACGGGTGTGAACTGTTTTGCGTATCGGAGGGCGGGTTCTCCCGAAATGCTGTCTCTGATTGACTCAGGTTCCCCACCCAGCACCGCTTCGGCCACCTTAATAGACGGAGTGTTTCTCTCGCTCACCACCGCTTCAACGTAGAACGGTGGGTGGCCGCGAAAGCCGTTCTGCATCTCTGCAATGCCTGCCGCAAGGATGGCCTTGGCCTTCCCCTGGTTGCGATAGGGCTCTGGAACGGCGTATCCCGCAGCAAAGTTGGGATGGCCTTCGAACATCCCGTTGATGACGAAGCTCACGAACGCCGTCACCGTCTTGCCGTCCAAATGGACGTAGGTGAATCGTGTCTTTCCTTGGGCCCGGTCCACGTGAAGGTAGACGTTGGGATCGACACGACCGCGCTCCAGGCGAAGCCCCCCAGCGGAAAAGGCTTCTTGAAAGGACACGAGAGCGTCGGTGGGATCGGTCATGCCGGGCATGGCGGCTTTCATCCGTGAGTAGGCAAGTTTGCTCATCCTCGCCGCTCCAAGCTCATCCCTCAAGTCACTCGCTCGCCTCGATCCTCAACCGGGCAGTGGCCTCTTCATTGGGATCCTGGCTCCGCTTGCCCCTCCCGCAAGGGCAGGCCTCCTCCACGGTGTTCTGGCCCTACGCTGCGCGCCTGGCGGTGCTCGCTCCCGGGTGCGGGAAGGGCTGATCGCGTCGCCCATCGGTTCCCAGAGGCGCATCCCGCGCCGGTGGAGAAAGCAGATGAAGCGAGCGAACGACATCCGGGCCCAATACCAACTGACGATGGACGAGGAGGGCATCCTCCTGGCCGCCTCGCAAATCCTGGAGCGCCGCCTGCAGCGCCAAGGCGCCATCACCGACCCCAGCGACGCCGCCGACTTCCTCAAGGCCCGCTGCGCCGGCTTGCCGCACGAAGTGTTCGGCGTGGTCTTCCTGGATACCCGCCATCGGATCATCGCGACCGAGCACCTCTTTCAGGGCACCATCGATGGCTGCGAAGTTCACCCCCGCATCGTGGCCAAGCAGGCCTTGGACCACAACGCCGCGGCGCTCATCCTCTTCCACAACCACCCGAGTGGAAACCCGGAGCCCAGCGCGGCCGACCGCGCCCTGACGGCCCGTCTGAAGCAGTCGCTGGCACTGCTGGACGTTCGAGTGCTTGACCACCTGGTGGTGGCGGGAACCTCGCACGTGTCGATGGCTGCTCGGGGGTGGGTGTGACCACCCCTTGCCAACTCGCCGATTCCAGGTATCGGTAGAGGGATGGTCCACAACGGGCCACTCACCCCTACTCACATTCCTAACAAGGAGCCGATACCCATGAATCGCAAGTCCATCCTCCCCATCGCCTTGGTCGCTATGGCAGCCCCGGCCTTTGCCGATGACGTGACCGACAACCTCCAGATTACTGGTCAGGTCATGCCGGGCTGCGAACTGCAGATCACCCCGCTGTCGGATCTCGAGATCCACTCGTTGGCGTTGTCCCAGACCGCTGCCTCGCCCACGGGCATCGGTGCCCGCTGCAACACCGGCACTGCCTACGACATTTCGCCCGGTGACGGCCTGAATTACGGCCTCAACCCCGACTACCCCAACCACCGCGCCTTGGCCGGTCCTGGCTTCTACCTGGCCTACACGCTCCACAAGGACGCGGTGGGCGGTGAGGCGTGGGGCCCAGGCGCTGATCAGATCTCGGGCGTGGGCAACGGCGACTGGCAATTCATGCCTTACTCCGTGGTCTTCCTGGGGGCCAACAAGGCCAACAACGGCTTCTACAGCGACGACATCCAGGTCACCCTGACTTACTGATCGCCTTCCACCCCGACGGCAGGCAAGCCCCCGCTCGATGCGGGGGCTTTCTTATGATGAGTAGGTGTGGGTTGACGAAATGCGGATCGTGTCTAGCTTGAAAGGTATCCCCCGACAGGAGATGCCTCCATGCGTTTCAATGTTCGTTTGCTCGCCGTGCTGCTCGTTGCAGCCATGATCGCTGCCTCTCCGGCGTTCGCCACTCGCGTCTCACTGACGCCCACCATCTTGCTGGGCGAGCCCACCACCAAGGCTCACGCCGTCACGCTGTTCAACCCTGACGATCTGCCTGTCAGCTACCAGGTCAAGGCCTATCGGTGGACGCAGCAGGACGGGAAAGATCAGCTGGTGGAAACCAGTGACGTCCTGGCCGCGCCCTCCATCGTTGAACTTCCTCCGAAAGGGCGGCGTGTTGTGCGCGTGATGCGGGTGAGCGGCCATGGGGCGGTGGGCTACTACCGCGTCATCTTCCAGCAGCTCCCCAAACCCCGCTCGGAAACCGGCACGGGTGCGAACGTGTCGCTGCTGGTGAACCACTCCATCCCACTCGGCTTCGAGGCGGCGCAACCCGACGTGCGCCTGAGCGTGTCGCTGTCGCCGGACGGTTCTGGCTACCGCCTGACCAACACCGGCACCACCGCCGCACGCGTGACCACCATTGGACCGGCCTCCGGCGCCTCCTGGCGCGAAGGGGCCTTGGGGTGGGTGCTGCCTGGCTTGAGCAAGGACATCCCCCTCAAGCCGGAGCACCGCGCCTCGGCGTTGAACCTGACGGTCAACGGTCAGCCGGTGACGCTCACCGTTGCCCCTTGAGCACACCGTGCGCCGCTGGGGGATTCTTCTCGCGTTGATGATTGCCGCGCAATCGGCCAGTGCGGCCGTGCCCGAAGGCGTGGAGCCCAGCGTGCTGCTCCCCACCGTTGGCGGCAAACCTGCGAAGGAACCGGCCATCTTCTGGCAGCACAACGGCCAATGGTTCGCCGATGCTGAAACTTGGGCCAACCTGGGGGTGGTGCTGCAGGCGGGCGAGACGGGCGCGTTGTCGGCTCAATCGTTGGGCGTGGCGCTGAAGGTCAACGACGAAGACGCCACCGTGGCCATCACCATCCCCCCCGATCGCGCACCGGTTCAATCGGTCAAGCGCCACGAAACCACCGGTTCACTCTCGCCCGCGGCGCCGGGTGTGCTGATCAATTACTCGCTGTCCGGCCGGGCTACCGAACAAGCCCAGGGTGCGTCCCTGTCCCACGAGGTGCGCACCGCCGGCCGCTGGGGCGTGCTCTCCACCACCGGGCAACTCAACGCAGACACGTCGCGCGGCGGCGAGTATCGCCGCGGCATGACGCGCTGGCAGAAAGACGACCTGACGCGCCAAGTGACCTACGAAGCCGGCGACGTGTTCGCTGGCCCGCCCTCGGCGGTGGTGAACCTGGGCGGTGTCCGCATCGCCAAGGACCCGAAGACGCTCGACCCGATGACCCCTACGTATCCCATTCCCACCCTTGGTGGCTTGGCGTTGGATCCGGGCACCGTGGAGGTCATGGCCAACCAGGCCCGGGTGCTCCAGAGGGACGTGGAGCGCGGGCCGTTCGTCGTCGAAGGCAGCCCGTTGTCGGCCGGGGCGAACCAGGCCCAGGTCGTCGTGCGCGACCGGTTCGGGCGCACCACCGTGATCACCGATCAGCGTTACTACGTGGCGCCCATCTTGCTTCGCCCAGGCCTCAGCACGTGGGACGTGGCGGTAGGCCAAGTGCGCGAGGACGAGAACCGCTACGGCAAGACAGGCGCCAACGCGTCGCTGGCCTGGGGTGCGTCCGATCGGTGGACGCTGCGCACGCACGCGCAAGCCGATGGGGAAGGGAATGCCAACCTGGCCGTGGGCGCCACCACCGCGCTGGGGACCTTGGGGACGCTCGACCTGGAAATGGGGCGCTCCAGTGGGGGCGGCCAGCGCATCGCCGCTGCCTACGACTACCGCAGCCCCACGTTTGGCGTGCGCCTGGAGCACGAGCGCAACGACGGCTACTGGCGCTTGCGTCCCGAACCGGCCACCGACGTGCAAGAGCGCACCCGCGCCTCCCTGTTCTGGCGGCCCAGTCGTGACCTGTCGGTGCGCGCTGGCTACACCGACCTGACCACCGACCGCAGCCGCGTCACCTTCGCCGACGTGGGCGTGAACTGGCGCAAAGGGCCCCACCAGGTGGGCGGCAGCGTGCTGCGCGACATCGAGCGTGGGGACACGCGCATCGAGGCCGGCTACAGCTACGCCTTCGGAACTAACCGAGTGGGCGTGAGGGCGCGCTCGGCCCCCAACGCCGATGGCCTGGCGCTTCGTTACTCCGGACGACCCACGGTCGGCAGCACGCCGGTCAGTGTGGCGGCCGAGTGGGAGACGGGCGAGCGGGGCCAGGAACTGCGCGCGACCGCGTCCTGGAACACCAACACCGGCATGGCCCGCCTCGACGCCGGCAGCGGGCTGGGCACGCCCTACGTCAGCGGCGGCTACAGCGGCGCGGTCCACATCGACGGCAAGGGCGTGACCTTCCTGCGCCCGGCCCCCCAAGGCTTTGCCGTGGTGGACGTGCCGGGCCAGCCCAACGTCCCTGTTCGGGTGGGCGGCCGGGTGGTGGGCCAGACCGACGCGAAGGGCCGGTTGGTGACCGGCGACGTGGCGGCCTTGGTGCCCACCACCGTGCGCATCGACGACAAGGCGCTGCCCTTGGGCACCCAGGTGGGCGAGACCGAAAAGACCGCGATGCCTGGGCGTCTGGCCGGCATGCACGTGGCCTTCCCGGTCCTCACCGAGACGGCCCGGGCCTACTCCCTGACCGGCACCGCCATCCCACCCGGGACCATCGCCCAGACCGCGCGCGAGACCACCCTGGTGGGGTTCGACGGTGCGCTCTACCTTCAGCACCCGGAACCAGGGCAGATGGTGGAGGTGAAGGGGGTCTGCAAGGCCCGACTGCCCGCGGACCTCGGGTCTGCGCAAACGGTGGTGTCGCTGGCTTGCCAGTGATCCGCCAACCCTTGGAAAACAAAGGGTTGGGCCGTCTCATCGCCTGCGAAACTGGCCCCGCATCATGCGCCTGAACGATACTAAGCGCCTGCCTTACGAGATCGCCGGATGCCACGTTTTTACCTCCCACTGGGACAGTCCCGTCGCCCCATTGGACCTGCCGCTGACAGCACGGTTGTCCGTGCAGGCCGTGTCGCATGAATGCGGTCGAGATTGAAGAGGCCATCTCCGAGCTGGCCATTGCCGACTTTGACCCAGCTGAGTTCCCGTTCCAGTTCCTGGCCGCTTTCGGCAACAACGAAGTCACCCTCAAGCGCCTGCGGAAAGTAGGGTCCGGGGGCACCAACTTCACGGACCTTCCCGGCGGGGTTCTTCAGCGGAACCACATTCACTTGGCCGTGTGCGAACCCGGCCGCGTGCGCGAAACCCTGGATGCCCTGAAAGCCAGTCCGAAGAACGCGTCAAACAAGGTCAAGCTGGTCCTGGCCACCGATGGAGACGCTCTGGAAGCTGAGTATCTGGCCACCGGGGAGCCTTTGGCATGTTCTGTATCGGAGCTGCCCGAGCGGTTCGGCTTCTTCCTGCCGTTCGCCGGCATCACGACGATCCAGGAGATCAAGGAAAACCCGATCGACGTTAGGGCGACGGGTCGGTTGAACAAGCTCTACGTGGAGCTGTTGGCCAACAACAAGGAATGGGACACCGAAGAGCGGCGGTCGGACATGAATCACTTCATGGCCCGCCTTATCTTCTGCTTCTTCGCCGAGGACACTGGGATCTTCGACGGGGATGGTCAGTTCACACGCACCGTGGACAAGATGACAGCGCCGGACGGTTCCAACACCCATGACGTGTTGAAAACTTTGTTCGACGCGATGAACCTCCAGGTATCCGATAGGGCTGCGGCCAAGCTCCCCGTCTGGGCTCAGGTATTCCCCTACGTCAATGGTGGGCTGTTCTCTGGCAACACCGATGTGCCCAACTTCACTCGCGCAGCTCGCTCGTATCTGCTGCGGATCGGTGAACTGAATTGGCGTCAGATCAACCCGGACATTTTCGGGTCGATGATTCAGGCCGTGGCTGACAAGGAGCAACGCGGCTCGTTGGGTATGCATTACACAAGCGTTCCCAATATCCTTAAGGTGCTCAACCCACTCTTCCTCGACAGTCTGCGCGCGCAGTTGGAGAGCTTCGGGGACAACAAAGCCAAATTGCTCAACTTGCGGCGGCGAATGGCGCATATCCGTGTGTTCGATCCGGCATGCGGATCTGGCAACTTCCTGGTGATTGCTTACAAGGAAATGCGCAAGATCGAGGCGGAGATCAACCGCCGTCGGGGCGAGGAGAATCGAAAGTCCGATATCCCGATCAACAACTTCCGCGGCATCGAGCTCAACGACTTCCCGGCCGAGATCGCACGCCTGGCGCTCATCATCGCCGAGTTCCAGTGTGACGTGCTCTATCGGGGTCAGCAGCAGGCCCTGGCTACGGTGCTTCCTCTTGATAGCAAGAACTGGATCACTTGCGGCAACGCTCTGCGAATCGACTGGTTGTCCGTTTGCCCTCCCACGGGCACGGAGGTCAGTCTCCAAGGCGACGATCTTTTTACGGCTCCTACTGACCAGTCCGAAATCGATTTCGAAAACGAGGGCGGTGAAACCTACATTTGCGGGAACCCTCCTTACAAGGGCGGAACCGAGCAAGACGATCAGCAGAAAGCGGACATGGAGGCGCTGTTCGGGAACGTGACCGACAGCTTCAAGTCTCTGGACTACGTATGCGGATGGTTCTACAAGTTCGCTCGATATGCGCGGGCCACCCAAGCCTCGTGCGCGTTCGTCAGCACCAGCTCCATCACCCAAGGGGAGCAAGTAGCGCGGCTGTGGCCACTGCTGTTAGCTGACGGTCTCCGCATTCGCTTTGCTTACACCCCGTTTAAGTGGCGCAATCTCGCCGCGAAGAATGCTGGAGTGACGGTCATCATTGTTGGCCTTGGGGAGCGGGACGGCACAAACCCGGTGCTTTTCCAGTCCGACGACGACGATGTGATCACCAAGCGGGAGGTGGCTAACATCAATGCCTACCTCATCCCGTTCCGTGACATCTACATTTCCGCTTCGTCCAAACCTTTTTCCGCTATTGGCGAAATACTCAACGGCAGCAAGCCGGCCGATGGTGGCCACCTGTTGCTCAAGCCCGAGCAAGCGCGAGCATTGGTCCAGGCTGAACCAGGTGCCGCCCGTTACGTTCGCCAGTTCCTGGGTGCAAATGACACGATTCAAGGCAACCTGCGGTATTGCCTCTGGATCACGCCGGACGAAGCCGACGAAGCGATGGGACTTGCGCCCATCAAGCTGCGCACCAACCAGGTGGTTGAAATGCGCAGTCAGAGCGACAAGGCGCTGACCAAGGCAGGCGCTAAAACACCCTACGCGTTCCAACAAGTTAGGCAGACGGGTGAAGAAACGGTCATCCTGGTCCCCAGGCACTCCGCTGAAACCCGCCCCTACCTTCCAGTGAGTCTGTTCGATCGCGGGGCAATCGTGGCGGACGGCGCTTTTGCGATGCTGGATGCTGAGCTCTGGTCCTTTGCGCTTCTCTCCTCGAAGATGCACCTCGTGTGGATAGCGGCGGTATGTGGCCGAATCAAGACCGACTACCGCTACTCAAGCACACTGGGGTGGAACACCTTCCCAGTCCCCGTGCTGACAGAGCAGAACAAGGCGGATCTGACCGAGTGTGCCAAAGCCATTCTTTTGGCTCGGGAAGCTCAGTTCCCGAAGTCGATTGCGGATCTGTATGACCCGGAGCGCAGCCAGAAGCCAAACCCAGACTTCATGCCTGAGGAATTGCGGTCAGCTCATGAACGCAACGATGAAGTCCTGGAGCGGATCTACATCGGCCGACTATTCCGAAACGACACCGAGCGCTTGGAAAAGCTGTTCGACCTCTATACCAAGATGACGGCCACGCCGGCCAGGCCCAAGAAAGGGGGAAGGGCGAAATGACCATGGAATCGAATCCGACCAATCAGCGCACCGTGCCGTCCGTGTCCATCACGGCCGCACGCACGGGGGAGTCGAGCAAGGTCAACGCGCTGGGCATGCGTCCCATGCAGGAGCGGGCCTACGCCAAACGCGGCGAGCAGTTCCTGCTCATCAAGTCGCCGCCGGCATCGGGCAAGTCTCGTGCGCTGATGTTCATTGCGCTGGATAAGCTCCAGAACCAGGGCTTGAAGCAGGCCCTCATCGTGGTGCCCGAGCGCTCGATCGGGGGCAGCTTCGCTGACGAGGCGCTGAGTAAGCACGGCTTCGGGTCTGACTGGACCGTCCGCCCCCAGTGGAACCTGTGCAACGCGCCGGGCGAAGACAACGGCAAGGTCGCCAAGTCCAAGATCAAGGCCGTGGGCGAGTTCCTGACCAGCGGGGACGGGGTGTTGGTCTGCACCCACGCGACCTTCCGGTTTGCCGTGGACGAATTCGGCATCGAGGCCTTCGACAACCGCCTCATCGCGATCGACGAGTTCCACCACGTCAGCAGCAACCCGGACAACAAGCTGGGCAGCCAGTTGGGGCAGCTCATCGCCCGTGGGCAGGTTCACGTCGTGGCCATGACGGGGTCTTACTTCCGCGGTGACACGGTGGCGGTGCTGTCGCCGACCGACGAGGCACGCTTCGAGACGGTGACGTATACCTACTACGAGCAGCTCAACGGCTACACCTACCTCAAGTCCCTGGACATCGGCTACTTCTTCTACACCGGCCGTTACCTGGACGCGATCATGAAGGTGCTGGACCCGTCTATGAAGACGATCGTCCACATTCCCAACGTCAACGCCCGCGAGAGCCTCAAGGACAAGCACCGCGAGGTCGAGGAGATCATGTCGCGGTTGGGAGCCTGGAAGGGGCTGGATCCCGTGACCGGGTTCCATCACATCGAAGTGCCGGGCGGGCGGGTGCTCAAGGTCGCAGACCTGGTGGATGACACCGACGCTGGTCAGAGGACCAAAGTTCTCTCCGCGCTGAAGGACCCGGCGCAGAAGGACAACCGTGACCACGTCGACATCATCATTGCCTTGGGGATGGCCAAGGAAGGGTTCGACTGGATCTGGTGCGAACACGCGCTGACCATCGGCTACCGCAGCAGCCTGACCGAGATCGTCCAGATCATTGGTCGGGCCACCCGCGACGCGCCGGGCAAGGAACGCTCCCGGTTCACCAACCTAATCGCCGAGCCTGCCGCCGACGAGGCTGCGGTCGTCGATGCGGTGAACGACACTCTTAAGGCCATTGCGGCCAGCTTGCTCATGGAGCAGGTGCTGGCTCCGCGTTTCGAATTCACTCCCAAGAACGCCGGCAAGAAAGAAGGGTTTGATTACGGCGACGAGGGTTACCAGGAAGGTGGCAACAACGTCGGTGTCAACACCAAGACCGGTCAGGTCCATGTGGAAATCGGCGGATTGGCCATGCCCGCATCTCCCGAGGCCGCGCGCATCTGCCGGGAAGACTTGAACGAGGTCATCACCACCTTCATTCAGGACCGGACGGCGGTGGAGCGGGGTCTGTTCGACAAAGAGAACACACTCCCGGAGGACCTCACGCAGGTCCAACTGGGCAAGATTGTCCGCGACCGTTATCCCGACCTGACCGCGGAAGATCAGGAAGCCATCCGTCAGCACGCCATCGCTGCGCTCAACGTGACGCAGCAAGCCAAGCGGCGGTTGGCCGAGGACGACGAGAAAGGTGAGCAGGGCAGCACTTCGCTCATCGACGGCGTGCGCAAGTTCGTCAACGTGAAGGATCTGAACATCGATCTCATCGACCGAATCAATCCGTTCGATGCGGCGTATGCGGTGCTGGCCAAGGCCATGGACGAGAAGATCCTGCGCCAGGTTCAGGCCAGCATTTCGGCCAAGCGCGTGGCCATCCCCTATGACGAGGCCAAGGCGCTGGCCCTCCGGGCGCGGGCGTTCAAGGCGGAGAAGCTCAGGGCTCCGGACATCAACTCCCCCGATCCGTGGGAGCGCAAGATGGCTGAGGGCGTGGTGGCTCTGGCCAAGCACGTTCAGCAGCGGAAGGCTGCAGAGGCTCGAGGTGATGCCAATGGCTGATTTCGACGAAGACGAGGCTCTTCTGGCCGAACTGGGCCAAGAACTGGCACCGGTCAAGGCTGCTGCAAGGACGGCTCAGGAAGAACGCGTCATCGCGGGCTTTGAGGAAATTCTGCGCTTCGTGCAAGAGCACGGACGGACACCTCAGCATGGCGAGGAGCGCGACATTTTCGAGCGCATCTACGCCGTGCGTCTGGATCGGCTTCGCGCCCTGACAGAGACCCACCCGCTTCTGCTGCCCCTGGACACCCAAGGGTTGCTCCAGGAGGCTCCCAGCCTGGTTTCACCTGGCCACGCGGACGTGATCGACGATGACGCCTTGTTGGCTGATCTTGGTGTGGCTGGTGAGAACGGGGACGACATCACCCAGTTGCGTCATGTGCGCTCCTTTGAAGAGCGTAAGGCCGCAGAAGACATTGCCAATCGCACCTTGTGCGAAGACTTCGATCGCTTCCAGCCGCTGTTCGAGCGCGTGGAAGAGGACATCAAGACGGGGTTGCGCAAGACCTTGCGGTTCGGTCGGGACGCCAGCGTGGAGCAGGGCAACTTCTTCATCCTCGGTGGCCAGATGGCATACGTCGCCGAAGTGGGCGAAAGCTTCCGCGCCCCGAATGGTGAGTCAGACGCGCGCCTGCGTGTCATCTACTCCAACGGAACCGAGAGCAATCTGTTGCAGCGCTCCCTTCAGCGGGCGCTCTATAAGGACGACACGGGCCGGCGTATCACGGACGACGATCACGGTCCGCTGTTCGGGGACACGCTGGAGCCCGACGATATCGTCAACGGCACGATCTACGTCCTGCGTAGCCTCTCCAACAATTCTTACGTGGTCGAGCACCGCGAGCTCATCCACAAGATCGGCATCACCGGTGGGAAGGTCGAAACCCGTATCGCCAACGCAGAAAAGGACCCGACCTACATGTTGGCTAAGGTGGAAGTGGTGGCCACCTACAAGCTCTCCAACCTCAATCGCATGCGGCTGGAGAACCTGTTCCATCGGATTTTCCAGGGCGCTCGCCTGGAGCTCACCATTGAAGATCGGTTCGGCAACCCGGTGAAGCCCCGAGAGTGGTTCCTGGTCCCGCTCCACGTCATCGACGAAGCCGTGAAGCGCATCCAGGACGGGTCGATCACCGATTACGTCTACGATCCTTCCCAGGCGATGCTGGTGCGCCAGGGCTGACGTGAGCACCCCCATGGACGACAAGGCGTTGGATCGTTGCTTGGGGGCGGCCTACGTCCTGTTGAAAGACAGTGGCCACTCGGACGCCGCGGATCTCCTGCGCACGTCCTCGGCCTCCATCCAGCACGACACCTACGACAACATCAACGGCGGCACTGACTTCTGGCACGTCATGCTGGAGGTTCCGGCGCCCGAGTTCGCCCGCCTGCGCTCCCGCATCAAGGACCTGGAGAAGCAGATCACTGAAGCACTGGGTGAGGCCATTCCACCCACCGGATCCGACTACTACGCGGCCAAGCTGGTTCCTATCGTTGGGCAGGACGAGGACTGGAGAGCGTCCGCTCCAGTGGCCCTCCCGCGCAAGATTCGCCGGAACATCCTGGACGGGTTGCGGCTTGAAAAGGTCAATCTGTTTGGAGTGCTAAACGATCCGGAGTTCCTGAGCCGGATCTACGAGTTGAGGCGCTTGCCGTCCTACGATTCGCGCTACAAGGATGCGGCGGGCGACATCTACCAGCACCGGGTCAACAACGAAGACTGGGACGACTACTGGATCTTCGACGACGAGCGGTTCCCGCTGTTGGACGGACCGGCGGATACGTTCCTGCGCTTCTTGTCGGAAATGGTTCACCCCGTCGTGCGTCCGGATCGCGAGGAAGCGGCCGTTATCGTCGGCCACTTCAACGACCAGCTGCGCCAAGCTGGATGGGAACTGGTGGAGGTCGAGCGCATAGCGGGGCGGGCCAGGTATGAGCCCCAACCGTTGAGCTCCAACGGTCACCGCAGCTTCGAGCGAGGCAAGTCCGTGGCCGACGCCCTGGATGCCGGCGCCATCGCCAAGCAGATCCAGCGCATGGAGTATGCAGTCGAGAAGGACCCCGAGCTGGCCATCGGCAGCGCCAAGGAGTTGGTCGAGTCCTGCTGCAAAACCATCCTGGGCAAGTTGGGGGTGGAGATCGGCAAGAGCGACGACATGAACGACCTGGCCAAGAAGCTGGCCAAAAGCTTGGACCTGGTGCCCGAGGGAATCGACGACGAGGCCAAGGGCGCGGATTGCATCAAGCGCATCTTGAGCAATCTCAATCAGATAGCGGGCAATCTCGCCAACCTGCGGCGCCTCTACGGCACGGGACACGGCAAGGACGGGAAGCACCGTGGCCTGCAGCCTCGGCACGCCCGGTTGGCAGTTGCCTCTGCCGTGGCGTTCGTTGATTTTGTCACCGAGACCTACCGAGATCGCATGCAATCGAAACAACGGCCATCGGGGAGCGATGCGTGACAGCAAAGCCGGTGCGGAAGAAAGCCGTTTCCAAGGTCCCGGTAAAGAAGGGCGGTGCTGCTGGCGTAGCAAAGAAACGGCGCAAGAAGAGCGGTGCCCCGGTCGGCCCCATTGTGTTGACGCCCGCACAGGAATGCTTCTTGGAGCAGATCGTCCTCGAAGGCATGACGCGCATGCGTTGGACCAGGGCGTATGCGGAGCGAAAAGCGCGCACATTCCTGAGCAAGGCCACGACGCCGGCCAAGTTGAGGTTGGTCGCGGCCAAGCTGGGGAGGCTCGACGACGCGCCCCCTGCGCCAGAATGGAAGCCTCCGAAGGCCAAGGCTAAGAAACCTATCAAGCTGTCGCGGGCTGAGATCGCGAAACTTCCGCCTGTAGTGCCATCCCGGCCCGCCCCTAAGACCGCGCTTCAGCGATTGGAACGCGCATTAGGTCCTGACGATGGGAAACGGCGGCGAGGCGGAAGTCCCGTGCTGCAGGGTGGGAGTCCTGGGCTGGGAAGACGTCGATGAACGCCAATTTCAATCAGATACTCATCGTGGATTCGCTCCCGGATGGTCAGCTCAACACCGCGGCGCGCCTTTTCGCTGACGCTCGTGACTGGGCTCAAGCGATAGGCGAGGTTCCCCAGATTGCCAACGTTCGCATCCCTTCCAGTGCAGCGTTCCTTGGTCTGTTGGGCCAGCTGGCTCGGCAGGCGGCGAGGGATGCCTACGTTCCTTTGCTGCATATCGAGTGCCACGGTCGGGAAGAAGGGCTGGAGTTCGCAGATGGATCCGGATTGACGTGGGACGAGATGAAGCCGGCTTTCGTCGCGCTCAATGTGGCCACCCGCTTGAACCTCATCGCGGTGATCGCCGCATGCCATGGCGGCGCAATTGCTAGCTTTGTTCGCGCCGAGCATCGCGCACCCTTCTGGGCATTTCTCGCTCCGAAGCGACAGATATCAGTAGGTGATCTCGAGGCTGCTCTGTCTGCGTTCTATCAAACACTGCTCATGACGCGATCGTCAGAGCGTGCGATGGACGCCCTCCGCGCAACCCGTGCAGGGCAGGAATTCTGGCAGCTGAGCGCGCAAACCATTTATCGCTTGATAGTGGAGGCATATGCAGAACGCTACCTCACGGTGGAGGCTGTGCAGCAACAGGCTGAACGCCTGCGCGCTCGCGCCGCGGCGCACGGCGCGGTGTGGTCACAAGCTCAGATGGAGGCGATGATCCGCGACCCGGGAATCTTTGAAGACTTTCGTCGAGAGTTCTTTATGGTTGATCTGTATCCCGAACACGCAGAGCGCTTCCCCGCCGTCGCAGCTTAGCTCCAAGATCGCGCGCCGACAGTTCACCTGACTCGCACCAGCTGATCCCACCGGGTCGTGTAAGCCGGCGACAAGTTTTTCTGGTTCATTGCCCACAAGGGCTTGGCAAGCGCCGGCCCCTTCGTTCGCCACGCCGAGGACGCCATGCCCATCGTGCCCCGTCCGAACTTGGCGTTGGCTTGGTCCATGACCTTCATGAGCGCTTGCGAGCGTGGATCGATGCCGGCGAAGAGATCGCCTTGCTGGACGTCCCCGTGCGTCAGATCCAGCAGGCCCACCCCGGCTTTCTTGTAGCGGTAGCCGGTTTTCCACATGGCCTTGGCCAACCCTTGAGCCACCAGCAGCACTTCGCGCGTGTCGCTCGTCGGACCAATGAAATTGAACGCCTTGCTGGGGTGATACTGCGCCGCACCGGGTTTGAAGGGGTTGGTGTTGAGCCACACCCACACCCCTCCGGCCTGCAGCGAGCGCGCCCGCAACTTCTCGCACGCCCGCTGGGCGAACGTGGACACCGCCTGCTGAAGGTCGTCCAGGGAAGTGACCTCTTGGCCGAACGAGCGGCTCACCACGATCTGCTGGCGCTCCGGTTCCACTTCCTCCAGGTCGCTGCACACCACCCCCTGGAGTTCCCGCTGGGTGCGGGCCAGCGTCACCCCGTAGCGGGCGCGCAGCGTGTCGGGATCGGCGCGGGCCAGGTCGGCCGCCGTCAGGATGCCTTCGGCGCCCAGCTTGGCCGTGAGCTTGCGCCCCACGCCCCACACGTCTTCAACCGGAAAGGTTTCCAGTTCAGGCGAACCGGGCAGGGCGGTGACCACCCCGTGCGCGGTTTTCTTGGCCAGCTTGTTGGCGAGCTTGGCCAGGGTCTTCGTCGGACCGATGCCCACGCAACACGGGATGCCGACCCACTGAAGAATCTGGGCGCGCGCCTGGCGGGCCATGGCCTCGCGTTGATCCGCCGGCACACCGTCGAAGGTCACGAAACTCTCGTCGATGGAGTAGACCTCCACCCGCGAGAACCACTCCCGCAGCACCGACACCACGCGCCCTGACAGGTCACCGTAGAGCCCGAAGTTGGCCGAGAAGATCCGCAACTGCCGGCGGATGTGGGGCTGCACCTCGTGGATGGGCTGGCCCATCTTCACACCCAGCCGTTTGGCCTGATCCGCTCTCGCTATGCAACATCCGTCGTTGTTGCTCAATATAACAATGGGTTCCTCTCGTAGCGCGGGGTTGAAAACCCGTTCGCAACTGGCGTAGAAATTGTTTCCGTCAACGAGGCCGAACATGGAGAGTGCCGTGGGTGATAAGAAAGAACCTTGGGCGGGACTGGAAATCGGAACGTGTGCGTGGGCGGCGGCAAAGATGAAAGATCCCACCATGTCTCCGGAAGAGCGCGCCTACGTTGAGCGAATTCACCTGCGTTGCATCACTCCCACCCCTCAGGGAGACGATCCGCCGCCCCGCCGGATGTGAGAGCCGGGAATTGGCCCTGCAAACAATCGGTCCACTTCCGCACGCTCTTCGTTTGAATAGGGTTTGCCCAAGTATTTTCCGGAGTAGTCCATGGCACCACTCATGAAGTAGTGCGCGGTCTGTCTACACTGGTCCTGGGACGTGTCCAAGTAGACGGAGAACGCAAAACCAGCTTGCGGCGCCAGCATTCCCATTTCCTCCACGACAGCTCTAAGCGCCGTGAGATCGGAAAACGGTCCAATGTGAGCGTCCATGTCTTTGGGGCGCAGCATGGCAAAGCCATCCAGGGTGGGATGTCCGGCCAGCGTAGAGAATTTGATGTAGATCTCTTCCCGTCGGCTCTTCCCGAGCCCCGCCGCTTCGTCAAGAATCTTGCGCACCGCGGCGGGAGCAAAGTCGCGCTTCAGGATCTTTCGATCGGCCTTGCGCCACTTCTCCACAAGTGACCTGTCCACGTGGAAGGCGTTGACGAGATTCGTCGTTTCAATGATGTCTCGCAGGATCAGGGTGGCAGCTTGGTAGTAGCCTGACGCCATCAGCTTCCAGGCGGTGGCGAACCCATTGAACACCCGGATGCCCAGATGGCTGATGGCGCGTTCGTCGTCGTCAGCTTGGTAGTGCTGGCGCAACATGTCCAAGACATCCATTGCGCGCTCGGTAATCGCCAGGTGGTCTGCCAAGTCGGGGTAGAACTCCACCATCTTCAGCGTGCGAGCAAAGAGCGTCTCTTCGCCCTGATGCAGAAGCAGAAGGTTTGCGGGAACGGACGTCATTTCAACCCTCGGTGAGCACAACACCAGCCAAGGTATCCCCTTCGCTGTCGCGCCGCCGCACCTGGGACAGCACCCCCTCAAACCGTTCCAGCTCGCCTTCGTCGGTCGCCGCCCGCCGGTAGGTGTCCCCGTCGTCGAGCACGTCCAAAACGACGGCCACGCCCGTGCCATCTTCCGCCAGGGTGACTTGGCTTTCGTAGATGCAGGTGCCAGTCCACGAGCGCCAGCAGCGCAAGGTTTCACCGTCCAGCCACACCGCCCACCGGTCGTCCATGTCGCGCGGCCAGAGGCCCTCGCGCAGGCGCACCAGATCCTCGGCAGTGAAGAGATGGCCACACCGGATGGGCCAGCGCGGGCCTTCCATCGGTTTGAGCTTGCTCCAGCGGCTTGCATCGTCCATGTCAGCGCCTCAGTTGTTTCCGGAAGGACCAGGTCACCACCCCCCACACGTCCAGCTCAACGTCCTCCGGGACGAGAATCGGCGCATGGGCAGGGTTGCCAGAATGGAGCTCATAGCGGCCCGCGCGCAGGCGAAGCTGTTTCACCGTGAAACCACCCTCCCAGCACACCATGACGATGTCCCCGTGGCGGGCGGTGAGCGAGCGATCGACCACCAGGGTGTCCCCGGGGAAGATCCCGAACTCGACCATCGACGTGCCCGTGTCGGCTTCGACGTAGAACGTGGCCACGGGGTTTCGAACGACCCGCTGGTTGATGTCCAGCACGTCCTGCGAGCCATAGAAGTCCTCGGCGGGTGAGGGGAAGCCGCAGGTGGCCCGCACCGGCAGCAACGGCAGGTGCAACGGCAGGGGATGGAGGTGGGCAGCGCCCAGGTAACCGGGCGGGAGCGAGGTGTCGAGCATGGCGGAAGTCTCTACAAGTCAGAATCACCCGGTGAGACGCACCGGGGAGACAGGCTAGACCGGCCCGGCGGGAGCCGCCAATTAGTATTTCGCTGAACGGGCTCAACCCCTTGTCATTGCGAGGTTGGGAGACTGCGTGAAACCGCTAGGTGGGCCCCCGGGGGCTGTTCCACGCGCAGCACGCCGCTTAGGGGGCCGCCATCGGACTAAGTCGGTTTCGCCGAAGCATCTCCAGCATCAATTCGGCGATCTCAAGCGCAGCTCGTGCCCATTCGTCATCGTCCCCCACATCGTCTGGTTCTTTGCCGCCGTGGAAGAGATTGTTTCGAACGCGACGCGCTGCCTCGACCAGCATGCCAGCATCAGAGGGGGACTCTAAGGGAAGCCTTTTGAAGACTGGCACATTCCGGCCGCCTACGACTTCGACTTCTTGGACCATGGGACGGTCACGCGCGCCTGTCAGAATCTTCGCCTTCGTTTCATCAGAGACCCGATCAAGAAAACGAGATGGCGGCAGCTGCGAGACGGCGCGTTCAACGGCAGTCCAATTCACCTGCGCCATACGGTGCCGACCAGCGCGCAAATATTCTGGAATTTCCTTGAGGCGAAACTCTAACTGAGCGAAGGCACGGAGCAGGTCGGGGGCGAGGGGATCGGAGACGGTCATGGGCCCATGTTAGTCCAGGCGCCATTCACCCCGCAGCTTTCCACGGCCGCCCCTGCCGTGCGGCAATGTCCGCGGCGTCCTCGACCCCTTTCATCCACCAATGGGTGTCATCCAGGGTGGCCTCGACACCCCGCTCATCCAGCAGGCGATCCAGTGCTTCGCACGTGGCGAACTCGGCCTCCCTCTCCCGGCTGCCCGGTGGGTGCGCGTGCGCCCGCCCATGGCGATACGCCACCAGGGTTTTCGCGCCCATGTTCCGTCCCTGGGCCAGCTTCGTGGCCACCCGCGGATCGGTGCCTCCGTCAAGCAGAGCCCGTGCCGTGGCAGCGTCGGCCGTGAGCAAGGCAACGTGAAACGGGGTGTAGCCGCGGGCATCGTGCGCGTCGGGTTGGGCCCCGCGTGCAATCGCCGCGGTCACCTGGGCGGGGTTGCGTTGTTGGATGGCGGCGAGCAGGTCGGTGTTGGGCATGCGTCCTCCTATCCCACTGGTTTACCGCGACAAAGGAAACGCGCAAGGGGCACGGGTTTGAAAAACTGTCGGGCAACCCCAGCAGTTTTTCGTTTTAGCCAGCAAAGCCCCCTAGACAACTCGCCGAGCTTTGCTTGCATGGGATCGAAGGAATACAAACGTATTCCATAAGGGGCGTGACATGAGCTTTTGGGAGGTTGTCTATGGGTTAGGCAGGTTCGTTGGCGGCGCAATCTTGGTGTTCTGTGTATTCGTGACGCTTGCGGTTTTGAGTATGGAAATGGATCGGAAGGTCGCTCAGGTGGAAGCGGATAGGGCGAATCAGATCGCGATGCGCAAGGCTGACGTCATCATCGCGCTAGCTGAAGCGGCTGCTCCTGCTGAGTGCTCCGATGGCATTGGGGAACGATTGGAGTTGACGTGCAGGCTGCATGAGGAGCGGATTGAAGCGGCCAAGAACTTCCAGGTGCTGTATCGGATGAAAGTTGACGCCGAGAAGAAGAAGGAGGCCTACGGCCATTTTATGCGTGCCGAGGATGAGCTCGCCCGCTACGAAAGGGCGGCTTCCCAGATGGGCTCGAACATCGCGTTGCTGGAGTGGCAAGCCGACTACGCATTCACGGCCTATCGGTTGTCGGCGAGCTCACTCACCAGCCTATGCAAGCATTCCGACGCCTATGTTGAGGAGTGCGCCAAGGAAGGACTCTGATGGCCGCAGCAGAAAACTTCAAGCTCAACTGCATCGCCCGTCAAGACGTTATCGCGCCCCACTTTTCTTTCGCTTTACTGCTTGGCGCCCCCCTGACCGCGTTGCGCTGGGGTGGTTCGTGGTTGACTCAACTAAAGCTTGATTGGCCGGTGACCGAGGAGACCATGCGGCGCTTGGCTATGGGCCAGCACCTCGATGGGCAACAGCGGTTGTGGGAGTGCGAGGACCACCACACCTGCGCGGCGGGCTACCGGGTTTCGTTGCGCCTGCCCGATGGGTTCGCTGCGTTGCTCGACACCGACACGGATCAGAGGGCGTCGTTGCAAGCAGCCCACCGCCACGCCGTGGACCACGCGCTGTCGTCGCTGCCGTTTCAGCGGGATCACCGGGTGCTCTTCGTCGCGTCCGATCGACTGGAGGGCGAGTGGACGCACCACTGGTTGTTTGCCATGGCTTGCGCACCGAACGGGACATGGGAACGGCTGACGCAGAGCTTGCGACAGCCGGCCAGCGAGGCGGCCTACGTGCACGCCATGGACGCGTTGGTGAAGAGCGCCAGGCTGGATCGCTTGTTCCGCCCGGCGCCTGCAGCCCCTTCGAGGCTCCGGTTGTGATTCTCCAGCCCAAGCCACCCCTGACGGTTGTCCTGCCCAAGGTGCCGCTCCCGGCAGCACTGCGTGCCTCGCTGCTCGCGCACGCCAGGGCCGCTGGGGTGAGTGAGAGCGAAGCCGTGCGCCAATGGCTCACCGCCCACCTGGCGCGACCCCAGCTGCTGCGCTCTCCCGTCGCTGGCCCCAGAGAGGACCGCTTGCCGCCCATCCGAGCTTCCCAGGACCTCGTCGACGCGGTGCGTTCCGAAGCGCTGCGGCAAAGCGTGAGTGTGGCCGAACTCATCCGGCGGGTCGTGGCGACGCACGCGGTTTAACGCGCAGCTTGGCCACCCCCGGTGGGTGCCACTTCCCTTTCGCCAGACGTTTCTGCACGAAGGCGCGGTAAGCCTCGGGAGAGGGTGGGGACTTCCGTTTGTGCCGGCGCGTGTTGCAGAGCCAGCAGGCCGCGGCGATGTTCCCGGCCACGTCCTTGCCGCCGTCCTGTTGGGCCACCAGATGTTCGGCGGTGCAGCGAAGCGGGTTGGCCGTGCTCGGGCGCAGGCCGAAGGGTTTCAGTTCGTCAGGAGAAGCGTTCCACATGGGCAGGCTGCAGTAGCAGCAGCGGCCCTTCTGGGCGTGGAAAGCATTGGTTCTTAGGCGTTGGAGTTTGGGCATGCTTAGTCTCGGGAAAAAACAGGAAAAACGTTCCCGACGTCTCTAGGCGAGATCGATTCGGGCACCTGTTGCCAGAGCTAAGCAGGCAAAACACCGGGGGTAAGTTCCCACGCGGCAGGGGATTTATCGCGCCGGTCGGCGACGAAGTCAATATCCAGGCGGAACCGGAAGCTCAGAGCTTGCCGGCCGTCTTGTAAGCCGCCGCGCCCTGTTGGACGACGGTCTGCAGTTCGCTGACCAGGGCAGGGGACAGCGTCGTGAAGTTGAAGCACGACTTGCCTTGCATCTGCTTCTTAAGGTCAGGGCTGATGCCCTTAAGCAGGTCAGGGAAGTCGTAGACGGGCATGAAGTGAAACAGCGTCTTCTTGCCGGACACTTTGACCGCGGCAAAGAACACGGGCTTGCCCTTCGCGTCGGGCGCCGCGCAATTGGCGTAGAAGTGCGTGGGCTCGTCGTGAACGACCTTGAGCGCGGTCTGGTAGGGCAACACGAGATCGCGAAGGGTGCGAAACACGGGTTGATCCGTCTGAGGGGCGGTAGCAACGCGTTTGGCGGGTGACTTGCTCATGGTTCCTCACGGTCTGGAGGGAGTTCGCAGGAAGGCGAGCGCGATGAGGCCGACGATACATCCACCCACCAATGTAGCCATGGCGCTTTGCAGCAGAAACTGAGACGCCGTGATGCCGGCCTGCTCGAGCCACTGCGGGTGTATCCAGTGAACGTAGACGGCGCTCATGGCCACCATCGAGACGGTGGCGGCTGCGCAAGCGACCAGCAATTGCGGCAGGCCGCTGCGAAACGACAGGCGCCCCTCCTTTGAGCGTGCCCGGCGCAGAACCCAGATCAGTCCCACGATGGGAAACACGATGGACGCAAAGCCGGTGATGCGGCCTAAGTCAGCCCGAGTGGTGTGCAATCCCAACGCATACTCGGCCCACATCCACAGGCCCGTGGCCACGCCAATGGCCAAGCCAATCCACGCACTTGCACGCATAAGTTCTCCCCCTTCAAACGTGGCGAAGAACGTATACGGCGGGGTGCGACCCCACTTGGCGGATCTTGCGAACTTGCGCGCTCAGCCCGGGATCAAGGGAACGACGGGCAGGCAGCAGTCCAGATCGAACCGGTCCCAACCGATCTCCTCCGGGCGCTGGCGGAAGATCTCCATCGCGGGCAACGGGGCAGCCTGCCAACCACTGGCGGGAAGCCAGTTCCGGAACAGGTGGGTCCACGCCACGTCCACGTCCTGCAGTCCGCCTACGCAGCGCACCGAGGCCCAACGCGTGGCGGGTAAGGTGGTGCGGTTGAGGCCCGCCGAGCGGGGCAGGGAAGACGGAACGGTGCAGCAGAAGTCGTAACGGCATTCACCCAACGGTGTGATGTCGGGATCGTCCATCGACATGCCGATGAGCAAGGAGTGCTGCCGAGACAGTTCCGTGCGGTCGATCCACGCCTGGAGTTCCAGGTAGCCGTCCACCAACGCTTGAGGGTTCAGATACCCGCCGGTCACCCTGACGTAGGCAATGTCCATCGCCTCACGCGGCCGGACCGTGACGCGCCAGCGGCGCGGCTCGGAAGACGCAACCGGGGCAGGGAGTGGAAAGTCTGCTGGGCGTGAGGCCAGCACCGTCACGTCGGCCCGGGACGGGCTCACACCGAACGCCGAACGGAAGGCCTTGGAGAACGTGGAAGGGGATTCGAAGCCGCATTCCACCGCGACCTGGGCCAGGCGCTTGCGTGGAGACGTGCGCATGACGAACAACGCCCGTTCCAGCCGCGATCGGGATACGAAGGCCTGCAGCGTTTGCCCGGTGTGGGTGCGAAAGATCCGGTGGAAGTGGAACGGGGAAAAGTGGGCGACCCGGGCAAGCGCGGTGAGCGAAAGGTCTGCGTCGGGATGCCGCTGGATGTGGTCCAGAACCCGATTCAACCGCCGGAGGTAGTCGTTTCGGTGGTGTCTGGCCATTCTGGATCTGGCAGGGGTAATGAGGACAGCGGCTGACCGTTATGCCACCTAGTGTAGGTCGTGCTGCATTGCGTCAACCTTGCTGCGCCTGCTAATTCGCTGGGTGTTGACGGACATGCCGTATGGTCCGTGGGAAACGTTGGAGGAAAGAGCAATGGGTAAGACCTTGGCGGAACTGGATATGGCCCTCGACGAGCTGGCCGGATCGCTCCCTGGCCAGCTGGCGGATGTAAGGCCCGACGACCACTCGGACGCGTTTGCGGGACTTGCCGACGGTATCCTTGAGGCCACCCCGCCCGAGCACCACGACCACGTCTGGGGCCGGCTGCAATGCATCCAGCGGGACGCTGGCTTGATACCGGGCGACGACGAAC
>JAIUOM010000239.1 GCA_020161215.1 Pseudomonadota bacterium | reverse complement strand
TGGCTGAGGGCGTTGCTGACCAGGCGCGAGGTGATGTCGACGATCTGGATCATGCGGTCGTAGGGCATGCGCGTCGGGCCGATCACCCCCAACGTGCCGACCACCTGGCCATCGACCTCGTAGGGGGCACTGACCACCGACAAATCCTCCACCGGCACGGTCTGGCTCTCGCCACCGATGAAGATGCGCACACCCTCGGCCTGGCTGGAGACGTCGAGCAGACGGATCAGTTGCGCCTTCTGCTCGAACAAGTCGAAGGCGCGGCGCAACTGGTTCATGTCACCAGAAAAATCGGTCACCGCCAGCAGGTTGCGTTCGCCGGAGATGACCACCTCGTCCTGCGCCTGGCTCATGGCCTCGGAGCCGACCTGCACCGCCGCCTGCATGAGCTTGGCGATCTGCGCGCGCAGGCGGTCCACCTCCTGGCCCAGCCGCGCGCGCACCTGTTCGATGGCCATGCCTGAAAAGTGCGTGTTCAGGTAGTTGGAGGCCTCGATCAGCTCCCCGGGGGAATGGTCGTCCTCGGTGAAAAGCACGCGGTTTTGCACGTCGCCATCGGGCGCCACGATGATCAGCAACAGGCGCCGCTCGGACAGCCGCAAAAACTCGATGTGGCGAAACACCGACGAACGGCGCGGCGCCATCACCACGCCCACGAACTGCGACAGGTTGGACAACAGCTGGGCCGCGCTGGCGATCACCTTCTGCGGCTGCTCGGGCACCAGAGCGGGGGCCGATAAGTCGTCGCGCTGGGCGGTGAGCATGGTGTCGACGAACAGTCGGTAGCCGCGCGCCGTGGGCACCCTACCAGCCGAGGTGTGGGGGCTGGCGATCAGGCCCAGCTCCTCCAGATCCGACATCACGTTGCGGATGGTGGCCGGCGACAGCTCCAACCCAGGCACGCGCGAGAGCGTGCGCGAGCCGACCGGCTGACCATCGGCGATGTAGCGCTCGATCAGCGTCTTCAGCAACAGGCGGGAACGGTCGTCAAGCATGCGTGGGACGGCGCCCGGGCGGGGCACCGGTTCGGTCGGTCCTGTCTAAGCCACGAAAATCAGCCATCATGCGATCAACCGGCGGTCCCGGGGCAGTTCACGGGCCGTCAGAAAAAGTGCGTTTCATTATGATGTAATTTGCCGATGAGTCTGAAGTTCCGCCGTGTGGCCCTGGTCGGCAAATACACCGAATCGCCTGCCGTCACCCTGGGTGATTCGACGCGCGAGCTGATGATCGACATTGGCCGCTTCCTGCAGGCCCAGGGCTGCGAGGTGGTGCTGGCCGAGCGCACGGCCCGCTCCATCGGCCTGACCGAGTTCGCCACCTTGGATGTGGCCGGCATCGGCGCCGAATGCGATCTGGCGGTGGTGGTCGGCGGCGATGGCACCATGCTGGGCATTGGCCGGCATCTGGCGCGCTACGGCACACCGTTGATCGGCATCAACCAGGGCCGGCTGGGCTTCATCACCGACATTGCGCTGGACGACTACCGCGATGCGCTGCCGCCGATGCTGGCCGGCGCCTACGAGGAAGACCACCGCAGCCTGATGCTGGGCAAGGTCCAGCGCGGCGACGCCTGCGTGTTCGAGGCCTACGCCCTCAACGACGTGGTGGTCAGCCGTGGCGCGGCGGCCAGCATGGTGGAGCTGCGCGTGGAGGTGAACGGGCATTTCGTGGCCAACCACCGCGCCGACGGCATCATCATCGCCACGCCCACCGGTTCCACGGCCTATTCGCTGTCGGCCGGTGGTCCGCTGCTGCATCCGCTGGTGCCGGCCTGGGCGCTGGTGCCGATCGCCCCGCACACCTTGTCGAACCGGCCGATCGTCATCGCCGACCCGGTGGAGATCGCCATCGAGGTCGTCGGCGGCCGCGACGCCAGCGCCAGCTTCGACATGCAATCGCTCACGTCCTTGCACCATGGCGACCGCATCCTGGTGCGGCGCACCGACTTTCGCGCACGCTTTCTGCATCCTCGGGGCTGGAGCTACTTCGACACCCTGCGCGAGAAGCTGCACTGGAACGAGGGAGGCGTCTGAGCCCATGGCATTGCGCCACCTGAACTTGCGCGACTTCGTGATCGTGCCGGCGCTGGAATTGGCGCTAGGCACCGGCTTCACGGTGTTGACGGGCGAGACCGGCGCCGGCAAATCGATCCTGATCGATGCCTTGCAGTTGGTGTTGGGTGGGCGCGGCGAGGCCATCTGGGTGCGCGAAGGGCAGGCACGCTGCGAAATCAGCGCCGAGTTCGACGCGCCACCGGACGTCCTGGATTGGCTGCAAACAAGAGGCTTCGACGCCGACTCGCACACCCTGCTTCTGCGCCGCACCATCGACGCCAGCGGCAAAAGCCGGGCCTGGATCAACGGCTCGCCCGCCACCGTGGCCCAGCTGCGCGAGTTGGCCGACCGACTGCTGGACATCCATGGCCAACACGCCTGGCAGAGCCTGACCCGCCCGGCCGCCGTGCGCAGCCTGGTGGACAGCTACGCCGGCGTGGACAGCCCGGCGCTGGCCGCGGCCTGGGCGCTGCGCCAACAGGCGGCGGGCACGCTGGCGCAAGCCCAGGCCGCCCAGGCCTCGCTGGCGCAAGAGCGCGAACGCCTGTTGTGGCAGATTGGCGAACTCGACAAACTGGCCCCCGGGGTCGGTGAGTGGGACGATCTGAATCAGCGCCACACCCGCCTGTCGCACGCCCAGGCGCTGATGGAGGCCGCGCAAGCCGCCGCGTCCGCCCTGGAGGGCGACGACGGACGGCGCGGCGCGTTGGCCGAACTGGCCCAAGCCACCGGCCAGTTGCAGGCGCACGCCGCGGTGGAGCCCGAGTTCTCCGCCCTGATCGAGGTCATGGAAGCCAGCATCGCCCAGACGCAGGACGCCGCGCACACCTTGCACGCCTACCTGCGGCGTGCCGAACCCGATCCAGGCCAGCTGGAAGCTCTCGACGCCCGCATGGGCCTGTGGATGGGACTGGCGCGGCGCTACCGGCGCGCGCCGGAGGATCTGCCCGCCCTGCTCACCGGCTGGCGCCAAGAACTGACGCGTCTGGAATCGGCGGCCGACCTGGACGCCCTGACGCGCGAAGCCCAGCAGGCCGACCAGCACTTCCTGCGAGAAGCGAAGGAGGCTTCGCGTCTGCGCCGCGCCGCGGCGCCCCGCCTGGCCGCCGCGGTGACCGAGGCCATGCAGGAACTGGGCATGAAAGGCGGGCGCTTCGATGTTGCGCTGGAGCCACTGTCCGAGCCGCTGGCCCATGGCCTGGAAAGCACCACCCTGCTGGTTGCCGCGCACCCTGGG
>JAIUOM010000042.1 GCA_020161215.1 Pseudomonadota bacterium | reverse complement strand
GTCGGGCGCGAAGCGGCGCAGCAAATCGAGCAGGGCGCCTTCGTTGGGCGGCTGCTTGACCGAGACCGGGTGCGGCCAGTCGCTGCCCCACACGCAGCGTTGCGGCGCGGCCTGGAGCAGGCGCTGAGCCAACGGCACCACGTCGTCCCAGGGTTCGCCTTGGTGCGAGAGCTTTTCGGACAAGGACAGCATGACCCAGAAGTTGCCGCGCTCCAGCAACTGCAGCAGGCAGCGCAGGCTGGGGTCGGCATCGCCCGCCGCTGGGTCGGCGCGGCCCATGTGGTCGACCAACACCGGGACGTCGAGGTCGGCGAAGGCCTTCATTTGCTCGGCCACGCCGTTCGGCTCGGGCTGCACCTTGACGTACCAGCCCAGCTCGCGCACGCGGGCCAGGGCGCGGGCCATCTCGGCCGGGCCGAAGCTGATGCCCAGGCCGCCGCGCGTGAAGCGCGCGCCGCGCACGCCGGCGGCGTGCAGCGTGGCCAGGTAGTCGTCGTCGCGCTCCAGCAGCACGGCCGCGTTGGCGCAGCCCAGGTAGCGGCGCGGGCCGTTGCCGTTCAGGCCGGCCAGGGCGTCCAGCACCACCTGGTGGTCGGCGCCGTAGGTGGTGGCTTGCACGATCACGCCGCGCTGGAGGCCCAGGGTGGCGTGCAGGCGCTGGGCCACCTGCCAGGTGGCGGTGGGCATTTCGTAGGCGGCGCCGGGGCGCACGGGGTAGCGTTCGCGCGGGCCGAACACGTGGAACTGGCTGTCGCAGGCCAGCGCCGGCAGCGGCGCGGCGGGTGGGCGCGGGTGGGGGTTGAAAGGCAGGTAGTCCGGCATGGTGGAGAAAATGTCAGGCGATGTAGGCGGTGAACACGCACTCGATGAGCTTGCCCATGTCGAGCTCGGGCGCGTGGATGGCGTGGCGGGCGGGGCGCGTGGCGGGGTCGGGGAACATGGCCAGCCACGGCGCGTTGAGCGCCGGGCGCTGCGTGCGGTCTTTCATCCAGACGGTGACCTTGACCACGTCGCCGGTGTTGCCGCCGGCGGCCTCGACGATGCGGCGCAGGTTGTCCAGCATGTGGTGGCACTGCGCCTCGATGCCCTCGGCCAGTTGGCCGGTGGCGGGGTCGGTGCCCAGCACGCAGCCGCTTTCCACCAGCGGGCCGATGCGGCACGCGGCGGGGATCGGGTTTTTGTGGCTGAAGCCCGCGATGTAGACGGCGCTGCGCCCGGCCGGCGCGGCGCGGCCCAGCGTCACTGCGCCGTGATGTTGGCGGCTTTGATGATCGGAATCCATCGCTTGCTTTCCTTGTCGAGGAACTGGGTGAACTGTTGTGGGGTCATGGCGCGGCCCTCCGCGCCCAGGGCTTCGTAGCGCGCCTGCACCGATTTCTTGGCCAGAATCTTCTGCACCGCCTCGGACAGGCGGGTCACGATGGCCTCTGGTGTGCCCTTGGGCGCCAGGATGCCGGTGAAGGTCTCGGTGCTGAAATCCTTGAAACCCGACTCCTGCAGCGTCGGCACGTTCGGCAGCTGCGGCAGGCGTTGCGGCGAGGTGACGGCCAGGGCGCGCGTGCGGCCCTGCTGGATGAAGGGCAGCGCCACCGACAGCTGATCGAAGTTGAAGTCGACATGGCCGCCCAGCAGGTCGGTGGTGGCTGGCGCGTTGCCCTTGTAGTGCACGGTGGTCCAGTGCAGACCGCTCTCGCGCGTCAGGTACTCACTGACCAGGTGGTTCTGCGTGCCAGCGCCGGGCGAGGCCATGGTCAGCTTGTTGCCGGGTTTCTTGGCGGCGGTGATCAGGTCGGCCAAGGTCTTGTAGGGCGTGCTGGGGTTCACCTGCAGCACCAGGGGCGTGAACGACACCGAGGTGACCGGCGCGAAATCCCTGCGCCAGTCGTACACGTCGCGCCGGAAGATGGTCGGCGAGAACAAAATCGGGCCGTTTGCGCCCATGAAGAAGGTGTAGCCGTCCGGCGCCGATTTGGCGACGAACTCACCCGCGATCATGCCGCCGGCGCCGGGTTTGTTCTCGATCACGAAGGGCTGCTTGAACATCTCCTGCAGTTCCTCGCCGACGATGCGCGCCGCGCCATCGACGTTGCCGCCCGGCGGGTAGGGCAGCACCAGGCGCACCGGCTTGTCGGGCCAGGCGGCGGCGCCCGACTGGGCATGGCCCACGGTGGGCAGACCGATTGAGGCGGTGCAGGCCAGTGCCAGGCACAGGGCTTTGAAATCACGCATGAGGGTTGTCTCCTGAGTCTTCTTGAAGGGCCCTCGCGCAGGGCCGAGGGGATGCCTTGACTGTAGGAATTCGAGGCCATTTCAGGCAAGCCGTGATTCTCGAAAAAGTCCACTATATAAACTTATCACCACCACATCGGGCGCCTTCGTCGCCACAATGCCAGGCATGCAGATCGAACCCACCACCCTCACGCCGGAAGCCACCTACCGCCTGCTCAGCGGCTTGGTGGTGCCGCGTCCGATCGCCTGGATCACCACGCTGTCGCCCTCGGGCGTGCTGAACCTGGCGCCGTTTTCCTGCTTCACCTTCGTGTCCAACAAGCCGCCCCTGCTGGGCGTCAACGTGGGCCGCAAGGCCGGGCGGCGCAAGGACACCGGCGCGCACATCCACCACCGCGGCGAGTACGTGGTGCACATCGGCAACTCCTCGCAACTGAACGCGATCCACGAGAGCAGCGCCGAGCATCCCGAGGACGTCAGCGAAGCCGAACTGCTGGGCCTGGCCACCGCACCCTCCGAGACCGTGGCCGTGCCGCGTCTGGCCGACGCGCCGGTGGCCATGGAATGCCGCCTGTCACAGGTGATTGGCTTCGGCGACACCGGCGCCGAGTTCATCGTCGGCGAGGTCACGCGCTTTCATCTGCGCGACGGGCTGGTGCGCGACGGCAAGGTCGAGACGTTGGAGCTGGATCCGGTCTGCCGCATCGGCGGCCCCAACTACGCCACGCTGGGGCGCATCGTCACCCTGCGGCAGATGAAGCAGACCGCGAAAGCCGCGATGTGAGCGACGGCCGCGCGCCCGACGTTGCGGCGCCCACGGTGGGTGCCCAGGCGGTGCGGCGCGCGCTGGCCGTGCTGCGCATCGTCGCGGCCAGCCAGGAGCAGGGCGCGCGCCTGCTCGACGTGGCCTACGCCACCGGTCTGAACCGCGCCACCGTGCACCGCCTGCTGCAGGTGCTGGTGGAGGAGGGCGCGGTCGAGCAGGACCCGGCCACGCGCCGCTACCTGATCGGTGGCGAGGTCTCGCTGATGGGGCTGGCGCGGGTGGCGCGCTTTCCGATCCGCGGCATGGCGGCGCCGCATCTGCAGGCGCTGAGCGAGACCGAGGGGGAAACCAGCTTCCTGACCATCCGCAACGGCGACGACTCGGTGTGCCTGGCGCGGCACCCGGGCAGCTACGTCATCAAGGTGCTGTCCATCGAGGTCGGTGCGCGCCGGCCCCTGGGCGTGGGCGTCAGCGGCCTGATCCTGCTGGGCCACCTGCCCGAGGACGAGCGCGAGGCCATCCTGCAGCGCAACGCACGCCGCCTGCAATCCCTGCACCTGGACGTGGACGAGCTGCGCCAGCGCGCCAGGCTGGTGCAGCGGCGCGGCCACGCCTTCGCCCCCGCCGGCCTGGTGCGCGGCACGCGTGCGCTGGCCGTGCCGGTGCAGCACCCGGACGGGCGCATGCTGGCCGGCCTGGCCGTCACCGCCATCAAGGACCGCCTGCCCGACGAGCGGGTGCCCCAGCTGGTGCAGGTGATGCAGCGGCACGCGCGCCAGATCGCCGAGCGCTGGGCCGAGCGAAGCCCGCATTCCCGGCGGTACGTGCTCGGGCCCGACGCATAGAGCGAACCGTCATATGAATTCACGGACTGCACACCCAGCGGGTAGTCTGCTTGCTTCGACCGTGACAGTGTTCCGGATTGACAAGAATAGTTCGCCCCAGACCTTAAGTCTGTGCAGAGCTTCCCCGGCGAATACCGTGAGACATAAATGCGATGAATTCCCGGGCTACCTGTTCTCCCGTCAGCGTTCCATCTGCGTGGTACCACTGAGAGATTGATTTAACCGCACCCATGAACCAGAAGACAGCGAGCTTCGGATCACAGGGCGCGATAGAGCCGTCACGAATGCCGTCTTCAACAATTTTTCGCAACTGCAAGTCGAACTTCCTGCGGCGCAACAAAATTTTCTTCTGATCCGCGGGCGCCATGGATGAGAAATCTTGCAGCACTGCCGGCGCTCCCATGTCGTTGGTCAGGTGCGCGACATAGTTTTCGACGAACGCCACGATGCGTCCGTAGCCATCGCTCCTTGACGCGATCGACTCCTGCAAAACTTGATCCCCAATTCGCATGCTCAATTCATGACATTCATAAATCAGCTCTTGCTTATTTCTGAAGTAGTAGTAGAGCGCGGGCTTGGTGACGTTCAATGCGTGCGCGATCTCGTCAAGCGAGACGTTTTGGTACCCGTGGCGACCAAAAGCACGGGCCGCTTCGGCAATGACGGCTTGCTTTTTGAGTTGGTACTGCTCTTCCGAGTCACCCGCAGCGTTGTTCCACTTGGCCGGTTTCCTGGACGCCTTCACGGGGGCTCGAGTTCTTATGTTGGTTTTTGTACTCTTGGCCGTGGTCATGCGTGTTGTTCCTCGCGCTGAATGGGATGACGAAGTACCGAAATGATATCGGACCAGTCAGCGCGGCCAACATTTGCTTACCGTGTCGCAGCGACCTCAGGCGGCCAGGAGGCGTCGTGCAATGATCAGCTTCTGGATATGGCTGGTGCCTTCGTAGATTTTGGTGACTCGCACGTCGCGGTAGTAGCGCTCCACAGGGAAATCGTTGACGTAGCCGTAGCCGCCGTGTACCTGGATGGCGGCTGAGCACACCTGCTCGGCCATTTCGCTGGCATAGAGCTTGGCGATCGAAGCTTCCTTTTCACTGGAAAGACCAGCATCCCTGCGGCGGGCGGCGTAAATCATGTATTGCTCAGCCACCTCGACTTGCATCGCCATGTCCGCAAGGTCAAAGCTGACGGCCTGCAACTCGGCGATGGGCTTGCCATAGGCTTGTCTTTCCTTGGCGTAGCTGATGGCGGAATCCAGGGCCGCTCGCGCCACGCCGATCGCCAGCGCGGCGATGGCAATACGGCCGTCCGACAGCAGGGCCAAGGCCTTGCCATACCCTCGGCCTTCCTCGCCGATCATGTTCGCGGTGGGCACGCGCACATCGGTGAGCTGAATCTGCGCGGTATGCGCGGTGTGCTGTCCAAGCTTATTTTCAACGCGCAGACACTGATATCCGGGGTCCTTGGGATCGACAATGAACAAGCTGAAACGGTTACGTGTGCCAGGAGCGCCGGTGGCCGCCACCACGAAGGCAAAGCCGGCCTCGCTGCCGTTGGAGATCCATTGCTTGCTGCCATTGAGTACGTAATGATCGCCATCACGCCGTGCAGTGGTCTGGATGGCTGCGGTGTCCGAGCCTGCGTGTGGCTCTGACAGCAAGAACGCGCCGATATGTCGGCCACTTGCCAGATCCGGCATGTACTGGCTGATCTGTGCCTGCGTGCCGTGGGAGCGCAACACATGGGCTGCCGAGTTGTGGACGTGCGCCAAGGTGGCAAAGCCGCCGTCTGCCGCAGCAAACTCCTCGATAGCCAGGCAGTACTCCAGGTAGGACAGGTTGGATCCGCCGTGCTCCTGAGGCGCCAGCATCCCCATGAAACCCAGTTCGGCCACGGCCTCGATTTCGCGATGCGGCCAGGCGCTGGTTCGGTCACGCTCGGCGGCCGTGGTGGCGATCACCTCGACCGCCACCTTGCGGGCCGATTCTCGGATCAGAGTTTCTTGCTCGCTCAGAAAGGGGTTGGATACGTTACTCATTTTTTACTCATTGGTGGTTGGTGTGTAGGGACCGAATTGGCTCAGCCCAGCCAGCGTTTGCGCCGGCGATAGTGCTTCATGTCGCGGAAGCTCTTGCGCTCGCCCTCTACGGTCAAGCCCAGATAGAACTCGCGCACGTCCTCGTTGCTTTTCAGACTGCTGGACGGGCCTTCGAGCACGATGCGCCCACTTTCCATGACGTAGCCGTAGTCGGCCAGTTCGAGAGCAACACGCGTGTTCTGTTCGACGATCAGCAGCGTCACGCCGCTGGCCTTGAGTTCGCGCAGCAGGCCGTAGACTTCCTCGACCATGAGTGGCGCGAGGCCCAAGGAGGGCTCGTCGATCATGATCAGCTTGGGCCGGGCCACCATGGCGCGCGCGATAACCAGCATCTGCTGCTCGCCGCCCGAGAGGTAACCAGCCGTTCGGTGGCGCAGGGCTGCCAGCCGCTTGATACGGCCATACACCTCATCGAGCATTCGGCGTGCCTCACGGGTGTCCTGCATGTGACCGCCGACGATCAGATTTTGCTCGACGGTCATGTGCCGCAGGACCTTGCGGCCTTCCATGACGTGCATCAGGCCCCTGCGCACCACATCGACCGGATTTGCGCTTGTGATATCCACGCCATCGAAGACGACATTCCCCGACGTGACCCGGCCATCCTCGGTGCGAATCAGGTTGGAGATGGCCTTGAGCGTGGTGCTCTTGCCAGCCCCGTTTGCTCCGAGCAGTGTCACGCATTGGCCCTGAGGTACCCGAGCGGTGATGCCTTTGACGGCAAGAATGACGTCGCTGTACAGCACCTCGGCATTGTTGAGTTCAAGCACGGCTGGCTCCTGTCGATGGGGCGGGGGCGTTACCGAAATGACGCCCGCGCTGCGTTGCAATCACCATTTGTTGAGGACGGGAACCGGAACATTCTGTTCAATCGTTCGGTACTTTCCCTTCTCGACAGTGCCAATGTTCACGGTCATGCCCGAAGTAGGGAACGGTGCGTCGTTGTTGAACTTGATGTTCGGCAGCACACCGAAGCTGCGCTCGCTCGGGAAGCTTGCCGTCAGCAGCGCGGTGCGGACATCGTTGCCGGTCAGGGCGCTCGGCCCTTTGGCCTTTGTGGCGTACTCGACAGCGCGCGCGACGATCAATCCCTGGCTCAAACCCATGACGCAGTTTGAGTTGAAGTTGGCTTGCAGCTTGTACTGGGAACGGAGCTTTTCAAAGAAGGTTTTTGCAGGCGTGTCGTCTTCGGTTGCCATGGCCATGCCGTAAACCTCGTAGTTGCCTTCCATCTGGTTCAGACCACCCAATGCCTTGCCGGACGCGACCAGACCGTTGTGGGCGCTCACGACAATCGGAACATTCGTCTTGCCCAGGCTCTGCAACGCGCGTCGCGTGGCCACTACCGACGCCGTATTGTTGAACACCTGAAGCACCGTCGCGCCTTTTCGCAGTAGGCGGTTGACCTGCTGCGTCAGGTCGGTCGGTTGTGCTTCCGTGTAGATGGTCTCCACGACCTCTACGACCGTTGGGTTGTCTTTGGCGAACTTCTCGACGCCCTTGTGTATGTCCACATAGGCTGGTGATACCTCGGAAGAAATCAGACCCAGCTTGACTGGGGCCTTCCCGCCAGACTTCTTCTGCATCCATGTGTAGAACGCCGCGGCTTCGTGCGGGTAGGTGGCGCGCATGTTGAACACCCAGTTGTCGCCCTTCCAGGCAAAACCGTAGCCGGCGGTGGCCAAAATCAGTGGCACCTTGTCGTTGGGAAGCCGTTGCTGCAGTGCGTTCGTATCTGGGCCACCCACGCCGAAGATAGCGACCGGGTTCAGTTCTGACTTGATGCCCGGCCAGAGGCTGGCCACCTGGGCCACGTCGTAGCGGGTGTCGTAATCTTTGACATTGAGTGATACCCCAGCCGTCTTGCCGACCTCGTCGTTCCACCAGTCCAGCACGCCTCGACGGCATGCGGTCATGTCTTTCATGATGTCGGCGTATGGGCCTGTGAAATCGGCCAGGCCGGCGACGTTGTAGGTCACCTGTGCATGCAGTGGCCCGCTCACGCACAGTGTGCCGAGCAGCAGGCTGCCAACACCCAGTGTTTTTTGGGTTTGGGATTTTTTCAGAGTTTTCATGAGTGTCTCCTGGGTAGTCAGGTTCTAAAAAGAGGCGGAACCAATTGCTCGAACAAGTGGCTCCCGCCCACCGGCATCAGTACGGATAAGGCCACATGCGGTACGACCGCTTCATGATGTTCCAGCGGTGCATCAGTCCACGCGGCTCGAAGATCAGAAAGCCTGCGATGACGCCACCCAGAAATATGTTCATGGAGGCGAAAACGATGTCACCGCTGAGGAAAGAGAATTTTTCGACCAAGGTCGGTCCCACGCTGGTGATCCATTCCTGTGCGAAGCGGATGACCACGACGCCGATCACGGCCCCAGTGACCGAGCCCATTCCTCCGACAATGATCATGGCGATGAACCAGATCGAATGGATCAGCGTGAACTGGTCGATGGAGACGAACCGAACGTAGTAGGCCCACAAGCCACCGCCAATGCCCGCATAGAACGCACCTACCAGGAACGCCAGCGCCTTTGTGCGAACCACGTTGATGCCCATCATTCCGGAGGCCACATCGTCGTCGCGCACCGCGGCAAAAATCCGCCCGTGCCGGCTTCGGGCAATGCCGTAGGCCCCAGCAATCATCACCAGCGTGACCACAAGGGACAGGTAGTAGATACGTGTGTCGGTGTTGAAGGTGAAACCAAACAGGCTTGCCGGATCAAGAGTCAAACCGTTCGATCCTCCGAACCACTTCTGGGGCAACGTCAAGATCAGGAAGTGAAAGAGGATTTGCGCGGCTATCGTGGTCAAGGCGAGGTAGAAGCCCTTGATGCGTACCGCCGTCAGTCCAAACACCAGGCCGAACAGCGCGGCGAACACGCCGGCCGCGGGCAGAGCCGCCCAGAACGGCCAATGGGCCTTGCTTGCCAGCAACGCGGCGGCGTAGGCCCCCACGCCCATGAAGGCCGCCTGACCGATATTGATCTGTCCCGCCAGCCCGGTGTTGATTTGCAGCCCCATGACCACGACGACGGTGATCATCATGGACGTCACCACCGCGACGGTGCGGACGTCTGTGAGCAGCGGCAACCCGAACAACACCAGGATGAACAAGACCAGTGCGATGCCCTGTTTGCGGGTTCGAATCAGGGCCTGGTCCCTGACGAACGAAGTTGCGAATACACCTGCGGGATCCATGCTCATACCCTCTCAATGGTTTTCCAGCCGAACATGCCGGTTGGGCGGATCAACAACATCAACAACATCACGATGAAGGGGAATACAGAGCCTATGGCTCCGCCCACCAACGGATCGAGATAGGCCGATGCCAAACTCTGAACGACACCTATCAAGACCCCTGCGAGCAGCAGGCCCGCTAGGGACTCCAGGCCAGCGAGCAAGGCCACGGGCAGGGCGGCAAGGCCGATGTCGGAACTCATCATGTTGATGGACCGCCCGCTCAGGTGCACGATCGCCCCGAGCGTCGAAAGCACGGACCCCAGGACCCAGGCGATAGCGATGGAGTGCTGTACCGAAATCCCCATGGACATGGACACTTGGTGGTCCTCTGCCACTGCGGTCATGGTCAAGCCGGCCCGCGTGCGGTTGAAGTACCAGGACAAGCCCAGGCCAATCGCGATGGTCAGCAAGCCACCGTAGAGCAGCGTGCGCGAGACGATGAGGTCGCCCCATATCAGAGGCTCGATGGGAAAGATGATGGGGAACGCGCGCACCTGCGGGCCGAACAGCACCAACACCACGCCACGGATCAGAATCAGTAGGCCGATCGTCACCATCACCATGGAAAACACCGATTCCCCAACGAGTCGGGCGAAGAAGACTCGCTCGATCAGCAAACCGAAGATCGCCGCGCTGAGAAAGGCCACGGGCAGCCCCAGCCACAGAGGCATGCCCATCTGGATGACGGTCCACCACACCATGTAGCCACCGAACACCACCAGCTCACCTTGTGCAAAGTTGAAGACCTTGGATGCCCGGTAGATCACCACGAATCCCATGGCGATCAACGCGTACAGCAAACCAGAAAGAACCCCGTTGATCAGGTAATTGAGAAAATCGACCATCAGAAACTCCTGACCGAGGTGACGTCGGATTGAACTGCCTGGGCGTCCCCTGCGTCGTGCAGGAACACCGTGACCTTGAAGTTGCTTTGGCGGCCATCCTGGTAGGTCACCGGGATATCCAGCTCAACGGAGCTGGACCCGTCGTACAGACCTTCGATGAGCGCGTTGTAGCGCTGCGCCAGGAACTCTCGGCGCAGCTTTCGGGAGCGAGTCAGCTCGCCCTCGTCGGGGTCGAGTTCCTTCGGAAAGTTGGCAAACCGTCGCACGCGGGCATGCGCAGGTAAGAACTGGTTGACGCGGTCGATTTCCTTGCCGATCAGCTCGGCAATCTCTGGACGCTGCGACAGGTCGGTGAACGTGGAAAAGCCGATGCGCTTTTCTTCGGCCCATCGCGAGAGCACCGACATATCGATATTGATCAAGGCGGCCACGAACGCGCGCGCCTCGTCTCCCACGGTCATGATGTCCTTGATGAATGGGCTGAAGCGCAACCTGGTCTCGACGAACTGAGGCGGAAAGGTCTCGCCACCGCGCAGCCGCTTCAGGTCGGACAGTCGCTCCAGGAACACCAACTCACCGAGATCTGTTTGCGTGACCGCATCGCCGGTCTGGTACCAACCGTCCTGAACTTTGGATTCAACTGAGTCATCGCGACGGTAATAGCCGAGAAATGGACTGCCGCCACGAATCTGCAGTTCACCATCCGGGCTGACGCGCCACTCCAATGAAGGGCCCGCTTCGCGATGGCCGCACATCCAGGTGCCCACGGTCTCCAGGTCGAAGCGATCGCCCTGGTGACAAGTCAATAGGCCGATCTCGGTGGAGCCGTAGATGTTGCGCAGGGGAATCCCCATGGCGTGGAACATACGGAACACGTCTGGTGCCATCGTGGCCCCGCCGCAGCTGGCAACGCGCAACCGGGTCAAGCCCAACTGGTCTCGCAGAGGGTGCAGCACGAGGGCATCGGCCAAGGGGTGTAGCAGGCGGTCCAGCCAATGCACGGGTTTGCCGTCCAGCCGCGCCACCTTGACGGAATGCCCGATGCGCAGCCCCCATTTGTAAATGCCCCTCCGAATCGGGCCGGCATCCAGCATGTGCGCCTGTACGGACGACGCCATGCTCTCCCATTGGCGCGGCGCGAAGGTCATGACTTCAACCGCGAGTTCCCGGATGTTGGACAGGACCTGCTCCGGACCTTCGGGGAAATTCACCACCATCGGCAGTGCCAATCCCAGCGTGATGCCGAAGAATTGTTCAGTGGCCCATGCCGGAGCGATGTAGCTCAAGTACTCCCCGCCCGGGTGCACATCGGTTGCACTGGCCAGGCGCTGCGCGTTGTCGATCAACGAGCGGTGGGTGAGGATCACGCCCTTGGGCTTGCCCGTGGTCCCCGACGTGTACGACAGCACCGCGATGTCGTCAGGTGTTCCTGCGTCGACGAACCGGTCGTACAGCGACGAGTTGTCGCGGTCGATCTGTGCGCCGAGTTCCTGGACCGAGATCAACGTGTGCAGGAGTGGCTGCTGGTACGACCACATTCCAGTGTCGTCCCAGTAGACGATGGCACGCAGGCCAGGCAGTTGGTCCTGCACCTCCAGACCCTTGTCCACTTGTTCCTGGTCTTGCGCGAACATGCACACGGCTTGGCCATCCGACATCAGGTACTGCACCTCGTCGGCCGTCAGATCCGGGTACATGGATATAACCTTGCAACCCAGGGCATGAGCAGCAAACTCGGCCCAGTAATGCTGAGGTTCGTTTTCGCCGATGAGCGCGATGGTCTCTCCCCTACGGATGCCCATGGCGTGAAGGCCGAGGGCGATTTGACGCACCTGACGTTGCACATCTTGAAAACTAAACTCTCGCCAGATCCCACGCACCTTATGGCGCTGTGAAAGCCGGTGGGGGGTATCCGTCGCATGCTGGCGAAGCAGCTGAGGCAGCGTGGCCATGCGGAGCTCATTCATTGCGAATCCTCCCCGAGGTAGGCCTTGAGGACTTCCGGATTGGCCTGGATTTGCTTGGGTGAACCTTCGGCGATCTTGCGGCCGAAGTCGAGTACGGCGATCCGGTCCGCGAGATCCATGACCACGCCCATGTCGTGCTCGACAAGAACGATGGGAATCTTCTTGGCCTCCCGCACGTCGAGAATGAAGCGCGCAAGGTCCTCCTTCTCCTCGGTATTCATGCCCGCCATGGGTTCATCCATGAGGAGGATGCTGGGATCCTGAGCCAGCGCGCGACCCAGATCGACGCGCTTGCGAAGCCCGTAGCCAAGGCTTCCAACCTGGGCGTGTCGTATGGCTTCGATCTCCAGGAATTCGATGATCTGTTCCACAACCTCTCGGTGTTGGACCTCTTCGCGTCGAGACGCGCCGAAGTGCAAGAAGGACTGCATCAGGTTGGTTCGCATGTGCATGTGGCGACCCACCATCAGGTTCTCGATGACGGTCATGCCCGAGAAGATGTGCGTGCCTTGGAAGGTGCGAGCCAAACCTTGGGCCGCCACTTCGTGCGTGGCCATATGGCGAATGCTTCCGGAAGTGATCTTGATGTCGCCCGAGCTGGGGCGATAGAAGCCGCTCAAGCAGTTCATCAACGACGATTTGCCAGCCCCGTTGGGGCCGATCACCGCCAGAAGCTCGTCTTTCCGGACGTCGACGGATACGTTGTTGAGCGCGACGATCCCCCCGAACTTCAAGAGCAGGTTGCTGGCAGACAGCACGACATCGTTGCGGGTTTCCCGGTTTTCAGCACTCATGGGTGGGGCCTCCTGATGAGCGTTCTGGCGTTGAGGTGCGACACGCATCGCGGTCCGGACTGTCGATGAGCGTGTAGGGCACGGCGAACTTCAACGGAACCCGCCGTCCAGGCTGAGGGTGGTGGCGTTCAGGTACGGGTTGTCGATCACGTGCTGAACCATCGAGGCGAACTCCTCGGGGCGACCCATACGGCGGGGGAAAAGTAGCGAATGGTCCAACATGCGTTCAGCCACCTTTGCAGGCATGTCCGCCGACATGCCCGTCTCGAACAGACCTGGCGCGATAGTGACCACACGTATACCGTGCGACGCCAGGTCGCGCGCCACCGGTAGCGTCAGACCCATGACCGCGGCCTTGCTGGCGCTGTAGGCGGCTTGGCCCATCTGTCCTTGCCACGCGGCACCTGAGGAGGTGTTCACGATGACGCCGCGCTCGCCGTCGGCGTTGGCCTCGTTGCGGGACATGGCGAGTGATGCGTGGCGGATGACGTTGAACGTGCCCGTCAGGTTGACGGCGATCACCTGATTCCACAGCGCCAGCGGGAAAACCTCGCTCTTGGACAATGTCTTGCAGGGACCGAGAATGCCGGCGCAATTGATGGCCACATGGAGTGCGCCGAAGGCCTCCTGCGCGAGGTTCACGGCAGCTTGCACGTCGCTCTCGTCCGATACATCGACTTTCCGGGCGCGGACCGCAGAGCCGAGCGATGACACGCTCTGGTTCAGGCGACTCTCGTTCAGATCGACCGCCACCACGCGCGCTCCCGCTTTCACCAGGGCCTGGGTGGTGGCTAAGCCCAGCCCGGAACCCGCGCCAGTGACCAGGGCAACTGCGTTGTTGATGTTCATGGTGTGTCCTTTTTCTCTTAGGTAATCAGCGCTCGAGGATGGTGATGCAGGCCACGGCTTCTTCGATGCCTTCCAGGCCGCCGCCGTTTTCCGCAAGCGCCAGGCGTGCGCCGGCGACCTGACGCTGGCCCGCTTCGCCGCGCAGTTGCGCGACCAGTTCGTATATCTGCGCTAACCCCGTGGCGCCGACCGGATGGCCTTTCGACTCGAGGCCGCCCGAAGGGTTGATTGGGATCCGGCCACCAAGCTGAGTCTCTCCACGTTCAGCGATCACACCGCCCAGGCCGAAGTCACAGAACCCCAAGTTCTCGGACTGAATAATCTCGCCCATCGCGGTTGCGTCATGCACCTCGGCGACCGAGATGTCGCCGGGCCCCACCCCTGCAAGTTCATAGGCTCTGCGGGCCGCAAGCGCCGTGCAATGCAGCGCGGGCTCGTCTTCCCGGCGGTTTGAGCCGCTCTGCACCAGCGCTGCTCGCACTCGGATGGCGCGCTTCTCGTCGATCCCCAGTCGTCTCAAGGCAGGTCGCGTGCATACGATGGTTGCGGCGGCGCCATCCGACACCGGAGAACACATGGGTAAGGTCAGGGGAAAGGTAATGGGTGGGGCGTTGAGGATCTCCTCGATCGTGTAGCCCACCTGGTATTGCGAAAGCGGGTTGTGCACCGAGTGGTTGTGGTTCTTCGCGGCCACGGCTGCCAGCTGCCGCTGCGTGGTTCCGAACGTGCGCATGTGCGAGCGAGCGAAGGCAGCATAGACGTCCATGAAGACGCTGTAGGGCTTTGGCGAGGTCGATTCCGGTGGCACGTCCACATCCCGGCCCAGCGTCATCAGGGCTTCGCGGATCTCTGGTGCGCGGGAGAGATCCCAAGCGCTATCGAAAACAGAAAACATCCGCTGCTTGTCGGTCGAGAACATCTTCTCGGCTCCGACCGCCAGGGCCACGTCGCCGACCCCAGCGCGAACGTGATTGCAAGCCAATACGAAGGCGGACGACCCGCTGGCGCAGGCGTTCTCGACGTTGACCACCGGAATGCGTTCAATGCCCATAGCACGCAGGGCGATCTGTCCGCGAATCATGTGCTGGCCTTCCATGTGGCCTTGCGAGGTGTTTCCGAAGAAGGCTCCCGTCAGGTCTTCCTTCTTGAGGCCGGCATCGGTCAGGGCTGCAGAGGTCGCTTCATGGGTCAAGGTTTTCAGGCTCTTGTCCAAATGACGACCGAAAGCCGTCATGCCGACGCCCACTACATAAATGTCTTCCATTGCATTTCTCCTTGTGCGTTGGCACCAATTTCAGATCGGATCACCGGGACCGCATTCACCGCGGAGTCGGCGTGGGGGAAAGGGGGTGAAGCCGTAGCCCGCGGGCAGTTTCGATATCGCCCTGGTCGGTGACGGTGTAGAGGCCCCGGGCCAGGTTGTGAGGATGTCGAGCGGCCTCCGCTAAATTGAGCACGGGGGCGAAGCAGGCGTCTGTTCCCTCAAGAACGCCAACCCAGAAATCACGGGGTTGGGATTCGAACGCCTCGGCGATGCGTGACTTGATCGCGGACCACCGAGATCGGTCCATCTGATGGCCCGGATCGAGGTCCGTGAGCCCGAGAAGGTCGAGCAACACCTGGTAGAACTTCGGCTCGATGGCCCCAATCGTGATGTAGCGCCCATCGGCACAACGGTAGCGGTCGTAGAACGGCGAGTCGTGAAAGATGCTGGGGGCAGGGCTTTCGAGTTCGCCGCCGCGTCGGACCAACTGCACCAGCGGGGACAGCATGGCCAGCACATCCACGATGGCGGCGTCCACGACGCAGCCTTCGGCTCTGTTGCGAGCCGAAAGGAGCCCGCTGACCATGCCCAGCGTCAAACCCAGCGCGCCCACGGCATCGCCCAGGACCGTGGGCGGAGTCATCGGTGGGTGGCCTGGACGCTCGGTCAAGGACATCAGACCTGTCAGCGCCACGTAGTTGATGTCGTGGCCAGCGGCTGATGCCAAAGGCCCGTCCTGACCCCAACCGGTCATGCGGCCATACACCAGACGCGGATTGATCCGCGCGCAATCCGCTGGGCCCAGTCCGAGCCGCTCCATCACGCCGGGGCGATTGCCCTCGATCAAGCCGTCGCTCCGACCGATCAGATCGAGGGCTTGTTGACGATCAGTCGACACCTTCAGGTCAAGGACGACGTGGCGCTTGTTGCGGTGAAGGGTGCCGTTGATGCCCGAGGTCAGGCTGTCGGGTAGTGCGCCCTTTCCGGGGCGACTGATAAGGACTACTTCGGCGCCCAGTTGTGCCAGGAGCAAACCCGCCAGAGGACCCGGACCAATGCCTTCGAATTCGACGATCCGCGTGTCGGCAAGAGGTTTCACAAGAGGTTGGTCTTTCACGTTGGTATGGTTCTTTTCAATGTCAGTTTTACTGTAAAGTAAAAAAAGTTACTTAAAAATAAGGGAAAACACCAGGCATCTTCTTTCGTACTGAAGCGGCAGAATTGAAGCGACTGTTTCATGCTCTAAGAAAGGAAAGCTATGTCAAACCCGGTGGTCGTGACCGAGATCCGAAATCGTGCGATGTGGATCCGTCTGAACCGACCTGAAGCAATGAATTCGCTGAACCCGCAGGTCCTTCGCGAGCTGGACCTGGCGCTAGATGAGGCGCAGCGCAACGCAGAAGTCGTGTGTGTCGTGCTGACGGGGACCGGGCGAGCCTTTTGCGCAGGAGCCGATCTCAAGCACGTGCGGTCCGAGTTCGATGCGGTCGGATCCCGAGACTTTCTTGGTGAGGTGGAGAGGGTCTTTAACCGTCTGGAGCGTCTGCCCAAACCCGTGATCGCGGCGCTGAACGGGATCACGCTTGCTGGAGGCCTGGAGCTGTTGCTGTGCTGCGATCTGGTGGTCGCCGCGGCCAGCGCGGTCGTCGGTGATGCCCACGCCAACTACGGCCTTTTGCCTGGCGGTGGAAGTTCGGTCCGTCTGCCAAGGGTGATCGGAAGCACGCGCGCGAAGTACCTGTTGTTCACCGGGGACTCTCTTCCCGCGGCCGAGATGCAGGCCGCTGGCCTGATCAATCAGGTGGTCGACGATCCCTTGCTGGAAGACGCTTGTCAGGCAATCGCCGACAAGATGGCCACCAAGAGTCCACTGGGTCTACGCAGGATGAAAGCGCTTGTCGACGACGGCATGGACCAACCTAAGGACACGGCACTTCGCTTGGAGTTGCTGGCCTGCGAGGTGCATGCCATGAGCGACGATCAGCGGGAAGGGCTGGCCGCGTTTCAAGAAAAGCGTGTGCCGCGATTTGCTGGCCGATGAGTCTTCTTAATACCATGGTGAATACAACTCACGATGATCGCTTCGCGGCGCTGAGAGCCGTGCAGTGCGTGGCCTACCAGCAGGCCACGGCAATAAGAGGCATCTTTGATCGAGCGGGCCTGAAACCCGAAGACCTCCGCAGTGTGCGTGATCTGTCGTCCTTGCCAGTGACCAGCAAGGACGAACTGTTGTCGCTGCAGCGCAGGGACCCGCCGTTTGGCGGATTCCTCGCCGGAGATGGGCTTTCAATGTCAAGGATTTTTGTTTCACCCGGGCCCATCTACGAACCACAGTTTGCGCATGACCGAGATGGACTCGGGTTTTCGCGCGTGTTTCAGCAAGCTGGGGTTGGTGCCGGTGACCGCGTCTTGAATACGTGGTCTTACCACCAGGTGCCGGCTGGGTTGTTGCTGGAAGCTGGGTTGCTGGCCTGCGGCGCGACGGTGATACCCAGCGGACCGGGCGGAACCGAGCAGCAGGCACGCCTGGTGCTTGAATTGGGTGTGACCTGCGTTTGCGCCTCGACCAGCTTCTTCATGGCGCTGGTGGCTGCCCTGGAGGAACAAGGCCACCAATTGCCTTCCGCGTGGCGTGTGAAGACAGCTTTACTGGGCGGCGAGATGGGCGATTGGATGGCCAAGCGCAGATCGCTGGAAGACCAGTACAAGATTCGGACGGTTTCCGCGTACGCCACCGGCGATTTCGGCGTGATCGGCTACGAAGAATCTGGTGTGGATGGCTACGTCATCCAGCCCCAGCGCATGGTGCAGATATGCGATCCGCAGTCGGGAGCCCCATTGCCGCTGGGCCAGGCTGGGGAGATCGTGGTGACCACGCTTGAGCGCGGTTGGCCGCTCATCCGCTTCGGCACCGGCGATGTTGCGGTGGGCCTGGCGGAAACCTCGGACGGGATGGTGGGACGTATCAGTCAACTGTGCGGAAGAGTTGGGCAAGGCGTCAAGGTGCGCGAGATATTCGTTTACCCGAGAAACATCGAGGAGGTGCTCGCGCGCGTCCCCGCCATCGAAAGAGCGCAAGTCGTTGTGGGCACGACCGATCACAAGGACGTGGTGCTCGTGCGAGGCGTTCTGCGGAGGGGACATCCCCCGGAGAGTGCCGCCAACGAGCTGCGGGATCGGTTCAAGCAGGTGACGCGAGTCAAGGTGGATGCGATCGATTGGGTCGATGCCAGCGATTTGCTACCCGAGGCCGCCGTTTTGGTAAACAACAAGCAATCGTGAGGACGGCCGGTCTGCCGATCGCTGGTTGCGTTCAACCGGTGTGGTCGCAGGTTGTATTTGCTGGTGACCGTTGCCGCGCCTCGCGGCATTTCGTTGCGACGGTCTGGGCGCCACGGTCGAGTGATTCCATTTCTAATTCAATAGTGCATCAATAATCCAAGGCCAAGCGACGATGGATTGGATGCGCGGATGATCGGCCTCGAAGTCGCGTAGCGCGATCTCCAGATGGTCTTCCAATGCATCAAGGCTGTCGAAGACGCGGTTATGGAATCGCTTCTCGCGTAGCTCGTCCCACACATGTTCCACCGGGTTGAGCTCAGGCGCATAGGGCGGCAAGCTCAGCAGGCGCATGTTGGGCGGGGGGCGAAGCTCGGCGCCGACGTGCCAGCCTGCACCATCGAGCACCATCAGGATGCGCTTGTCGCTGTGGCGCTGGCCCACCTCGTCCAGGAACAACTGCATGCAGTGGGTGTTCACGTGCGGCAGGATCAGCGAGTCGAGTTCGCCGCTGACGACATCCACAGCAGCGTAGGCATAGGTGTACTCGTGGGTCAGCATGGCCTGGCACAGCGGGCGCACTGGCCGCGGCGCCCAGCAGCGGCGCACGTCGTTGATGCGCCCGAAGCGGGCCTCGTCCTGGAACATCAGCTTGATCGGTCCTTGGGCGAGCGCCGGATCGAACTCGGCGAGGACTTGGGCGATTCGCTGGGGGAGTTTTTTTCCACTCCTGTTGAGCCTGCGGGTCGCTTTGCGGGTGGCGCTTGTCCGGGGCCAGCTTGCGCCAGCCGTGGCGGTGCAGCAGGTTGTAGACCGAGGACAGTGCCATCGGGCGGCCCAGGGCCGCCTCCAACTCGGACTTGATCTGGCCCACCACCAGGATGCCGCCGGTGCGGGCGCGCTCCAGGAACGGGGCCAGCACGTCGCGCTCTTGCTCGGGCGTCATGTTCTGGCGCCGGCGCCCGCCGCGCGCCTGGCGCTGGCCATCGCCCACGATCTCGCCGGACAGAAAGCGATTGCGCAAGCGGCAGGTCCACACCACCGAGCGGCCAATGGCACGCGCCGTCTGCTCCAGACTCAGTCCGTAGTCCAGCGGCAGCACTACGGCTTGCGCCTGGCGCAACTGCTCAACCGTTTGTGCCTGAGCAAGCACTTCACGCGCACACTCCAGGTTGTCCGCACCTCGCGCCGGTCTGCTCATGTCCACCTCCTTCAGAGAAGTTTGAAGTGAACATTATTTATCTATTGAAGTAGAAATGGAATGACACCCACGGTAAGTAGCTGACTCAAGCCCGACGCCGGCCTACACGCCCGACGGCACCTTCAGCCGCTGCACCAGAAAATCGACCATCACCCGCACCTTGGCCGGCACGTGGCCGCCGGCCGGCCAGACGGCGTGTACGCCGCCCAGCTCGTGCGCCGGGTGGTCCAGCGTCAGGGCCTGCAACTGGCCGCGCGCAAGGGCTTCGCCGACGATGAAGCCGGGTTGGTAAATCAGACCCTGGCCGCCCAGGGCGGCGGCCAGCAGAGCGTCGCCGTGGTTGGTGCGCAGGTTGCCCCGCACCTTCTGCTTCACCCGCCCGTCCTTGCCGAAGGCCCATTCGGTCGGGCTGCTGGTGGGCGACAAGGTGTAGCCCAGGCAGTTGTGCTGGGCCAGATCGGCCACCGTGCGCGGCACGCCGTGGCTGTCCAGGTAGGCCGGCGCGGCGGCCAGCACCAGGGTGCAGTCGCCCAGGCGGCGGGCCTGCAGGCGCTCGTCGTGCAGGCGGCCAATGCGCACCGCCAAATCCCAGCGCTCGTCGATCAGCGGCACCGCGGCGTCGCTCAGGCCCAGCTCCAGCTGCACGGCGGGGTGCGCCCGGGCAAAGGCCGGCATCAGGGGCGCGATATGGCGCACGCCGAAAGCCAGCGGCGCGGCCAGGCGCAGCAGGCCGGTGGCCAGGGTGCGGCGCGACGCGGCCGCGCGGTCGGCTTCGTCGATCTCGGCCAGGATGCGCTGGCTGGCCTCCAGGTAGGCCGCGCCGGCGTCGGTCAGCGCCAGCCGGCGCGTGCTGCGGTGCAGCAGCTTGACGCCCAGGCGCGCTTCCAGCGCATTCACGTGCTTGGCGGCCATGGCGGCCGACATCTCCAACTGGCGCGCCGCCCCCGACAGGCTGCCCGACTGCGCCGCCAGGGCGAACACCCGCATGCCGGTGAAGCGGTCCATGGTTTTATCTTCTACTGTGGGTTGAAGGTGAATGTCTATTTTGACAGTTTGAAAACCATTGGTAAAAGCGCAAAGTAGCACGCACCATGCACACCCCACCCCAAGCCCCCGCTTCGGCCTTGCGCCAACCCAGCTTGTTCATCCCGCACGGCGCCGGTCCCTGCTTCTTCATGGACTGGAACCCGCCCGACACCTGGGACCGGGCCGCCGCCTACCTGCGCGGTATTCCGGCCAGCTTGCCGGCCGTGCCGAAAGCCATCCTGCTGGTGTCGGGCCACTGGCTGGCGCCGCAGCCCACCCTGGGCGCCACCGGGCGCCCGGAGCTGATCTACGACTACCACGGCTTTCCGCCGCACACCTACCAGCTGGACTACGACGCGCCGGGCGCGCCGCAGGTGGCCGCGCGAGTGCTCGAACTGCTGCGCGCGGCCGGCCAGAACCCCGCCCAGGCGCCCGATCGCGGCTGGGACCACGGCGTGTTCATTCCGCTCAAGGTGGCGTTTCCGCACGCCGACGTGCCGGTGCTGCAGCTGTCGCTGCTGCGCAGCCTGGACGCGGCCGATCACGTGGCCCTGGGCCGCGCGCTGGCGCCGCTGCGCGACGAGGGCGTGCTGATCGTCGGCAGCGGCATGAGCTACCACAACATGCGCGGCTATGGCGACCCGCGCTCGGCCCCCATCAGCGCCGAGTTCGACCGCTGGCTTACCGACACCGTGGCCCTGCCGGCCGAGCAGCGCGACGCGCGCCTGGCCGAGTGGGCCACCGCCAGCGGGCCGGCCGGGCGCCTGTCGCACCCGCCGCGCGCCGAGGAGCATCTGCTGCCCCTGCACGTGGCGGCCGGCGCGGCCGGCCAGGGGCGCGGGCGCAAGGTGTTTTCCGACCAGCTGCTGGGCACCACCATTTCGGCGTTCCAGTTCGACTGAAATGTGCGTACCCTGCGAGTGTGTCGTTGTTTTTCCAGGAGCACCCCATGCAGCCACGTCCCCTCGGCCAGACCGGCCTGTCCATCAGCCCCATCGTGTTTGGCGGCAACGTGTTCGGCTGGACGGCCGACAAGACCGCCTCGTTTGCCCTGCTGGACCGCCTGCTGGAGGCGGGCCTGACCAGCATCGACACGGCCGACCGCTACTCGGCTTGGGTGCCCGGCCACCGGGGCGGCGAATCCGAGACGGTGATCGGCGAGTGGATGGCCGCGCGCGGCACACGCCAGCGCATGCAGATCATCACCAAGGTCGGCATGGAGGTGCCGGGCAACCCGGCACCGCACCAGGGCTTGTCGGCCGGCTACATCGCGCAGGCGGTGGAGGCCTCGCTCAAGCGCCTGCGCACCGACCACATCGACGTCTACCTGTCGCACCGTTTCGACGACAGCGTGCCGCAGGCCGAGACGCTGGGTGCCTACGACCCACTCATCCGCGCCGGCAAGGTGCGCGCCGTCGGCGCCAGCAACTTCACCGCAACGCAGCTGCAAGAGGCGCTGGCGCTGGCCCGCACGGACACGCTGCCGCGCTACGCCGTGCTGCAGCCCGAGTACAGCCTGATGGAGCGCACCAGCTTTGAAGGTCCGCTGCGCGACCTGGCCCTGGCCGAGAACCTGGCCGTCATCACCTACTACAGCCTGGCCAGCGGCTTTCTGACCGGCAAGTACCGCGGCGAGGCCGACCTGGGCCAGAGCCCGCGCGGCGCGGCGGTCAAGAAGTACCTCGACCCGCGCGGCCTGCGCGTGCTGGCGGCGCTGGACGAGGTGGCCGGCCGCCACCCAGGCGCACAGCTGGGCGAGGTGGCGCTGGCCTGGCTGATGGCCCGCCCCGGCGTCACCGCGCCCATCGCCAGTGCGACCAGCGTGGCCCAGGTCGACAGCCTGGTGCGCGCCACGCAGCTGAAGCTGACAGCCGAGGACATGGCCCAACTCAACGAGGCCAGTGCGCCCGCAAGCGCTGAGGGCGCCAGAGGACCCTACGATGGCCCGGTCTCCACCGCCACCATCACCACCGTGGAGCCCGCGCGCATCATCCTGCGCCTGTGCAAGCACTGGGGCCACAAATGGCCGGTGCGCTACGACGAGCACCAGGGCCAGGTCGATCTGTCCTCGGGCCGTGTGCTGATGACCGCCGGCGAGGGCGAGCTGCGCGTGCGCCTGGAAGGCGTGGCCGGCGCCGACATGCCCCGCCTGGAAGAGGTGGTGGCCGAGCACGCCCAGCGCATGGCGCGTGACGAGACCTTTCAGTGGGACTGGGCGAGGCAGGGCGGCTGAGCGCCGCGGACGATGGGTGACTTGCGCGGGAGCGGCGGTCCATGACGCTCGCTTCTGGCTTGGGTCAGGGCTCTGGGAAAGTCAGCATTCGATCCGTTGTTGCTCTTCGACCTGCACAAGAGCGGACTTCGGTCTGGCGGCGTATCAGATGCACCAGTCGGCCGCGCTGTCGGCCGCAGCGGCGCGCTTGGCCATTTCGATCGACAAGCCGGAATCGAGCAATGCCACGATCCTGAAGGCCTGTTCGATTTGGTGCTCGTTGAACACAGCCAGGCCAATCGCACGAAGCGCCGCCGCTGCCACACCTTCTTGCATGACCCGCCGACCGGCGAACGCACCATCGGCAATGTACTGACTCGCGCACGACGGACTTCCATCCTTCAACACTGCCACCTGAGCTGCAGTTGCACGCGCGAGCTCAATCGCAGCATTGGCGCCGGCCGCGAATTCGCTGGTGACGTCGCGGCCACTACGGGCCAAGACCCGAGCCGTCTTGTCCAACACACGGCGCCCGCCTGCGCCACCCTCGATCTCTGCCGGCTCCCTTGGCGTGCCAAAACCTGCCATCACTTCAGGGCACAGGGCACGCACGCGGCCTTGCCGAACCCAGGCGGCAAGTTGCGGATCGTCCCTGAATGCATGCCCGCCGTGATAGCGAACCCGTTCGCCCAGGAGACAGGAACTTACAAGCACCAACTGCATCGGTCATGCACTCCGCTTGATCGCTGCCGCACCACTGGACGGTGTGTCGGCCGCAGCCGGCGTTCGGAGAACCAGCCACAGCGCGATCCCAATAAGACCCGCGCCGCCCCCGTGAGCAAAGGTCACCGATTCACCCAGGAAGATCCCGCCCCAAAGGACCCCGAACAGCGGGATCAGGAAGGTAACGGACAGCGCCTTCAACGGGCCAAGGTCAGCGATGAGCCTGAAGTAGAGCACGTAGGCGAGCGACGTGCACAGTAGCCCCAGGGTCAGGATCGAAAACCAGACTGCTGCGCTGACCTGCGTCCATTCGATGGGCTGTGACACCCCCTTCCAGACTGCGAACGGAAGCAGCATCAGCACCGCTCCGAACTGGCTGCCCAGTGCCAAGATTCGGCTGTCCAGCCCCCCTTGCTGCGCAACCCAGCGCTTGGTCAGGAAGCCTGCCAGCCCATAGCAAGCCGTCGCAAGCAGACACGCGGCAATCGACAACCATGCCGCCGGGGACGATGACACCGGGCCTGCCCGAGTCAGCACGGCCACGCCCACCAAGCCGACCAGCACGCCAGCCACCTTAGCGGTCGTCAGGCGCTCGCCGAATGCCATGAAACCAATCAGAACGCCCATCAAGGGCGTCGTGGCATTCAGGATCGCGCTGTAGCCGGCCGGAAGCGTCGAGGCAGCGATGGAAAACAGCAAGAAGGGTGCCCCAGAGTTGATCGCACCGAGAACCATCGTGACTGCCAGCTTTCCGTCGAACCGGATGGGTACCCTGAACAATCGAGCCAGGCACACCAGGCCCATCGCTCCCAGCAGCACTCTGCTGAATGCCGTCGGCACGGCTCCAAGAACGGGTGCTGCAATTCGCATGAACAGGAAGCTGCCGCCCCACAGTGCGGCAAGGAGAAGGAGGCGTCCGAGGCTCGTCAATGTCATAACCGCGATGTTCTAGCAAGTCGTATAGTCGTGGCAAACGAAACTTCCTCTACACCTGTTTAGCCGAGCTCAACAGCATGAAGCTGCCACCACTGGAATCGTTGCGCTTCTTTGAGGTGACTGCACGTCGGCTGAGCGTGCGATTGGCTGCCCAGGAGTTGAATGTCACCGCTGGGGCTGTATCGCAGCAGGTTCGCAAGCTTGAGAACTACCTGGGGCGCAGCTTGTTTGATCGCCTGCCTCGCGGCTTGGCATTGACTTCCGCGGGAGACGAGTACTACACCGCCTGTCAGGAAGCGCTGTCTGTCATTGCGCGTGCAACCGGCAAGGCAAAGATCGACGCCCAGCGGATCCTCTTGGTCAGCTGCACCCCTAGTTTCGCCTCGCAGTGGCTGGTGCCACGTCTGCAGGACTTCATGCGATCGCATCCGAAGGTCGATGTTCATGTGAGCACGACGAACCGCATGGTGGACATGCTGAGCGAGGGCGTGCATTTCGCCGTGCGCCATGGTCATGGCTCCTACCCGGGGCTGCAGAGTGATGTTCTGGTCGACGACGATCTTGTCGCTGTCTGTAGCCCACGGCTCATTGCGCCGCGGCGCGTGGCGACGGCGAAAGATGTCGAAGCAGCTAACCTGCTTCACGACGAACATCGGGGGGACTGGCGGCTTTGGTTGGAGTCCGCCGGCATGGATCCGCTCCAGGCTGAACGCGGAGTCGTGCTCGTGGACTCCAATGCGGCAATTGAATGCGCATTGGCTGGAAACGGCATCGCACTCGTGCGCCAGCCGTTGGCGCGCAGAGAGATTGACGCAAGACGACTGGTCATAGTGAAGGCGCCGCCCTTACGGACGCGAGTTGCATATCACCTCGTATATCGCCGCGAGGTGGTGGATGAACCTCGGCTGCGCTCGTTTCGCGATTGGTTGGTCGCGAAGGCAGGCGAATGAATGTCGAACGTCGGCTTCGGGAGGTGCGGTTGACGGGCGGCTCATGGCCGATCTCCGCCGTTGACGGCTCAAGCCAGAAATCTCGTGGTTGTCCAGGGCGGTGATTCGTCCGCCGCTGCGTACGACTGCACTCTGATCGCAGGCGATTCGCATCCTCGCCCAATTGGCGCAGCGCAGCGTTCACGCTGAAGGTATCGTATTTCGATACTGTTTAGCCCATCGGTCGCTACACCGCCGCTATCTTGCTTCTTCTGCCGTGCAGGCGCCGACACTGGCGCTGTATTCAACAGCACCCAGAGGAAAGCAAATGAACCCCTCCTTCATCCGCCGTGATTCCAAGGCCTGGCAGCTCCAGGTGTGGGTGTCGTTTGGCATCGCCATGAGTCTGTGCGCCATCGGCCTGATGTACCTGCCGGGCGAGGATCTGGACCGCGCCTTCATGTTCATGGGCTACCTGTTCAGCCTGTCCACCGCCTTCGTGCTGGCCAAGTTCGTGCGCGACGGCGAGGCCGCCGCGCGCCAGGGCCAGGCCAGCGACACCCCCATGTTCCGGCTGGTGGCCTGGGGCAGCTTTGCGTTGGCCCTGGCGCTGACCGGCTGGGGCCTGCTGCGCATGGACGTCAACCCGACCTACAAGGTTTTCCTGGGCGTCAGCTGGCTGTACCTGATCACCTGCGCCTTCACCTTGGCCAAGCTGCTGCGCGACCGCCAGGAGGCCGATGTGCTGGAAGCCGAATGGCGCGGCCGGCGCGAGGCCCGTGCCGCGCAAATGCAAGAGAAAAACGCCTGATGTCGGCGTGGATACATCCCGAATAGCTATCAAATCAGGAGTCGTCATGAACTTCACCTTGCCTTTCGCGCCGGCCTGGCGCCAAGCCGCGGCCGCCCTGTGCTGCGCCGGCGCCCTGCTGGTGGCCCAGCCGGCCGCCGCCCAGAGCGAGCTGTCGCTGGGGCTGTCGATGCTGCCCGTGGCCTCGGTGCTCGGCACCGCCTCGCTGGCCGGCGCCGCGGTCGGCACCGTCTCGGCCCTGCCGGTGGCCCTGGTGGCCAGCGGCGCGGTGCTGACGGTGAAGGCGGTGGAAGTCTCGGCGCGCGGCACCGTCTTCGTGCTGGAGCGCGCCAGCGACGGCGCCGCCGCCAGCATCGAGATCGCCGGCGCCGCCGCCGGCGGCCTGGCGCTGTCGGTGGGGGCCACGGTGACGACCACGGTGATCGCCTCCGGCGTGGTCCTGTCGGCGGCGGGTGAGGCCATCGCCTTCATCCCCAACGCCATCGGCCGGGCGCTGCTGTACAACCAGCGCATCGCCGCCACCCGGGCGCGGGCCGTGGCGCGGGGGCTGGGGTGAGGCGCCGGTTGGCGGCGCTGGCCCTGCTGGCTGGGCTGGCGTGCTGGACCCCCGCCGCCCAGGCCGGCCGCCCGTGCCAGGCCAGCGTGCCCACGGTCGCCACGCTGGAGCGCGGCATGGCCTTGGCGCAGCGCACCGCCCAGGCGCTGGACGCCGTCCACGCCGCCGACGGCACGCGCGTGGTGCTGCTGGCCCGTGCCGGGCAGGATCTGACGCGCTACGGCCAGCACTGGTCGCATGTCGGCTGGGCCTACAAAACACCCGAAGGCCCCTGGCGCGTGGTGCACAAGCTGAACCAGTGCGGCACCGACAGCTCGGTGCTGATGCGCCAGGGCCTGGGCGAATTCTTCCTGGACGACCTGTGGCGCCACGAGGCCAGTTGGGTGGCGCCGCCGCCCGCCTTGCAGGCGCCGCTGCTGGCCGTGCTGCAAGACCCGGGCCGCGTGGCCACCCTGCACCAGCGCCGCTACAGCATGGTCAGCTACGCCTGGGGCACGCGCTACCAGCAGTCGAACCAGTGGGCGCTGGAAACCCTGGCGCTGGCCGCCGAGCCCGCGGTGCGGCGGCGCGAGCAGGCCCAAGCCTGGCTCAAGCTCAAGGACTACCGCCCGGCCGTGCTGCGCATTGGCGCGCTGACCCGCCTGGGCGGCCGGGTCGGCATGGCCAACGTGGCCTTCGACGACCACCCCAGCGCCCAACGCTTTGCCGACCGCATTGAAACCGTCACCGCCGATTCGGTGCTCGACTGGATGGTGCGCGGCCTGGGCGCCGGCGCGCCGAAGCAACTCGCACTTTGAGGCAAAAAACCTCCTAGGCCGGCGCCAAATTTGCCTGATAAGCTATTAAATCAGTAGTAAATAGAAGGAGAAACAGCATGAGCAAGGCCCTGCGTCTGTCCGAAAAATGGTTCCAACGCGGCCTGTGGCTGGTGGCGCTGGTGTTTGCCGGCTTCCTGATCGGCCTGGGCGGCACCCTGGTCGGCGATCTGCCCAAGGTGGAGGCGGTGCGCACGCTGGACGATTTCATGGACCGCGCCGCCACCGACCAGGCGCGCGCCCAGCAAAAAGACGCCCAGCGCGCCGCGCAAGAAGCGCAAGACCGCCTGGAGCAGGCGCGCCTGCAGCTGCAGGTGGCGCAATCCGACGTCGCCAACGTGCGCCAGGGCTTCGGCAACTGGATCGCCACGCGGCGCGCCACCGAGCGCCCCGAGCAGGATCCGGAGCTGATCGAGCGCACCCGCGCGCTCGACACCTTGCAGGCGCGCGAGCGCCAGGCCCGCGCCAGCGTCGAGGCCGAGCAGCAGAAGCTGCTGGACGCCCAGCAAACCCAGGCCCAGAGCCAGCGCCGCCTGGGCGAGCTGCAAGAAGCCGCCCAGGGCGCCTACACCCAGGCGCTGCGCGCGCAGGAGTTGCGCGTGTTCGGCTACCGCCTGGCGCTGACCCTGCCGCTGCTGGCCGTCGCCGGCTGGCTGTTCGCGCGCCAGCGCCACAGCCGCTGGTGGCCTTTCGTGTGGGGCTTCATCCTGTTCGCGGTGTTTGCCTTCTTCGTCGAACTCGTGCCTTACCTGCCGAGCTACGGCGGCTATGTGCGTTATGTGGTCGGCATCGTGCTGACGGTGCTGGTCGGGCGCTGGGCCATCGTGGCGCTGCAGCGCTACCTGGAGCGCCAGCGCGACGCCGAGGCGCGGCCCGAGCAGCAACGCCGCGAGGCCGTCGGCTACGACACCGCCCTGGCGCGCATGGGCAAGGGCGTGTGCCCGGGCTGCGAGCGCGCGGTGGACATGAAAAACACCGAAACCGACTTCTGCCCGCACTGCGGCCTGGGCCTGTTCAACCGCTGCGGCCACTGCGGCACGCGCAAGAACGCGTTCTCGCGCTTTTGCCAGGCCTGCGGAACGACGGCGGAACAGGGGCAGGGTTTGCCGCTCGGCCAGGTCGCGCCGGGCCTGGGGTCCGGGCAGCCGATGGCAGACCCCGCGTCCTGAGCCTCAGCCCCGTGTCTTTTCTTCCGCCAACAGCGGACGCAGCGCCCACAGCCCCAGTGCGGGACCGATGGCCAACCCCGGCAGCAGGGCGCCCAGCGGCACCGATTCCGCCAGCCACGCAAACAGCAGGATGCTGGCGATGCTGATGGCGAACCCGATGCTGTTGCTGAGCGCGAGCACGCTGCCCACCACCTGCGGTGGTGCGTTGCGCGCCGTCAGTGTGCTGAACTGCGGCGAATCGCCCGAGACCGTGATGCCCCAGAGCAGCAGCCAGGCGTAAAAGGCCACGTCGGGCGCACCCAGCAGCAGCGGGGCGGCCAGGCAACAGGCGCCGCTGGTGGCCAGTTGCACGCCCGCCACGCGCGCGCTGCCGAGCCGCTGCGCCAGCCAGCCGCCCACCGCACAGCCGATGGCGCCCGCACCCAGCACCCCGAAGGCAACCCAGGACAGCTCGGTGCCCGACAGACGTGTGGACAGGATCAGCGGCACCATCACCCACAGGGTGTAGAGCTCCCACATGTGGCCGAAGTAGCCCAGCACCGAAGAGCGCACGCGCGCATCCGACCACAAGGTGCCCAGGGCGCGCCATTGCAACGTGCTGACGCGCGCCACCGCGTGCGGCGGGTCGCCCAGCGCCGCGTACAGCAGCACGCCGCCCAGGGCGGCCAGCGCGGCCACCCCCAGCATCAGTGATGGCCACGGCAAGGCGCTGCCCAGCGCCCGCAGCGCGTGCGCGCTGGCCGAACCCAGCACCAGGGCGCCGATCAGCAGGCCCATCGCAGCGCCCAGGCCCTTGCTGTACCACTGCGCGGCGATCTTCATGCCCACGGGGTAGATACCGGCCAGAAAGAAACCGGTGGCAAAGCGCCACAGCAGCAGGGCGTGGAAGTCGCGCACCGTCCACCACGCGCCCACGGTGCAGGCCGCGCCCGCCAGGGCGCAGGCCAGGAATACCGCGCGCGCTGCAAAGCGGTCGGCGATGGCGAGCAGCGCGAACACCAGCGTCCCGGCGATGAAGCCGAACTGCAGCGCCGAAGTCAGCGTGCCCACGGCGCTGGCGGCCCAGCCCAGCTCGCGCTGCAAATCGGGCATCACGGCGTTGACCGCGAACCAGAGCGAGGTGCCGGCGAATTGGGCCACGACCAGCACAGGCAGCACGTGGCGAGGGATGCTTGGCGAGGGGCCGTTCGAGCTCATGCGGACAGAGGGCAACGGCCGGCCACGGGCCGAGG
>JAIUOM010000041.1 GCA_020161215.1 Pseudomonadota bacterium | reverse complement strand
GGGCTCGCCGAACTTTTCACTATCCGCCCGTCACGGCCGACGCGGCTTGATTTGCGTCAAGAAAATAAAGCCTGGCGCCGCCCTGCGGCCCCTGACTCAGGGACCGGCCACGGGCCAGACCACGCCGTTGTCGTTGAGGATGGCGTCGAGCGGTTGATCGTGCGGCTCGGGCTCGAAATCATCGACAAAGCCGCCGGTGAACCCCAGCCCCAGCGTGAACGGGCGCGGCTGCAGCGCGGCCAGGGTGCGGTCGTAGAAACCGCCGCCGTAGCCCAGCCGGTAGCCGCCCGGCCCATAGCCCACGCAGGGCACCACCAGCAGTGTGGGCACGATGAGTTCGGTATCCTTGGGCTTCGGGATGCCGTAGGCGTCTTCCTCCATCGGGCAGCCGGGGTACCAGGCGAGAAAAGTCAACGTCTTGTGCACCTTGTCCACCACCGGCAGGCCGATGCGACGGCGCTGCGGCTCGTCCATCAGCTCGCCGTCCTCCTTCCAGCGGTGCAGGGCGGGCAAGGGGTCAAACTCTCCCTTGATCGGCCAGTAGGCGCCAATGACGGTGTCGGGCCGGCCGACCAGCCAGATGCGCAGGATGTCCTGCAGGGCGTCGGCGCGGGCCAGGCGGTCTTCCAGATGCAGGCGCTGGTGCACCAGACGGTCGCGCAGCCCTTTTTTGTCGAACTTGCTCATAATCAATCGATGCTGTTTCCAAAGATTCTGACACCGTTGCGCCGGACCGCCCTGGCCTTGTTGTGCGGCGCGGCGCACTTGCCGCTGGCGCTGGCGCAGCCGGCCCCGGCCGCGCCCCCCGCGCCGCTGGCCCTGTCCACCGCCAACGTGCCGGACAGCGTGATCCTGGACATGCGCGAAGCCTTTCGGCGCGGCGACCGCGCGCGCCTGGCGGCGCTGCTGCCGCAGGCGCGCGGCCACGCGCTGGAGCCTTGGGCCGCGTACTGGGAACTGAAAACCCGGCTGGAAGACGCCAGCGGGCTGGAAGTGCAGGATTTCCTCGCCCGCTGGGCCGGCACTTACCAGGAAGACCGCTTGCGCAACGACTGGCTGCTGCTGGCCGGCAAGCGCCGCGACTGGGCCAGCTTTGCCGCCGAGCACCCGCGTTTTCGCATGCGCGACGACGCCCAGCTGCGCTGCTACGCGGTGGCCATGGACCTGAGCCAGGGCCGCCCGGTCGGCGCGGCGGCCGCCGAACAGGTGCGTGCCGACTGGCTGGGGCAGCGCGATCTGGACGACGCCTGCCTGCTGGCCGCCGACCTGCTGCACCAGGCCGGCCGGCTGGCCGACCAGGACATCTGGCGCAAGGCCCGGCTGGGCATGGAAACCAACCGCCCGGCCATGGCGCGCGCCGCCGTGGCGCTGCTGGCGCCCGACGTCGCCGCCGAGGTGGCGCAGATCCAGAACAGCCCGGGGCGCTACCTGGCCTCGCGCCTGGGCGCCGTCACACGCAAGCGGCAAGAACTGGCCTCGCTGGCGTTGATCAAGCTGGCCACCAGCGACCCGGACCAGGCCGCCGCGCTGATGGACGGCAAGTGGGCCTCGCAACTGCAGCCCGAGGAGCGCCACTGGACCTGGGCCGTGATCGGCAAGCAGGCCGCGCTGAAGCTGCAGGACAACGCGACCCGCCATTTCGCCCAGATCGTCAGCGACACCGACCTGACCGACGAGCTGCTGGCCTGGAAGGCCCGCGCCGGCCTGCGCGCCGGCCAGTGGCACATGGTGCGCGGCGCCATCGAGGCCATGAGCGCCGAGGCCCGCGCTCAGCCGGACTGGACCTACTGGCTGGCGCGCGCCCGGCTGGCACGCGCCAGCGGCGAGCCCGAGCGCGCCCAGGCGCGCCAGTTGCTGGAAAGCGTGGCCGGCACGCGCGGCTTCTACGAAAAACTGGCGCAGGAAGAACTCGGCCGCCCGCTAGCCGTACCGCCGGCGCCACCCGCGCTGAGCGCCGAGGAGCGCCAGTGGGCGCGCCAGCATCCGGGCCTGAACCGGGCCCTGCTGACCATTGGGCTCGGCCTGCGCAGTGAAGGCGTGCGCGAATGGAACTACTGGACCAACCTGCACAGCCCCGGCGGCCTGAACGACCGCGAACTGCTGGCCGCCGCCGAGCTGGCCTGCCAACGCCAGGTGTGGGACCGCTGCATCAACACCAGCGAGCGGACCCAGGCCGTGATGGACTACGGCCAGCGCTTTCCCATGCCGCACCAGGACGCCGTGGTGCGCCAGGCCCGCGCGATCGGGTTGGACCCGGCCTACGTGTACGGCCTGATCCGCCAGGAAAGCCGCTTCATCATGGACGCGCGCTCCGGCGTCGGGGCCTCGGGGCTGATGCAGATCATGCCGGCCACCGCACGTTGGACGGCGCGCAAGATCGGCCTGGACGGCTTCAGCCCGGGGCAGATCAACGAGCTGGACACCAATATCCTGATCGGCACCAGCTACCTGAAGCTGGCGCTGGACGAGTTCCGCGGCTCGCTGCCCCTGGCGGCCGCGGCCTACAACGCCGGCCCGGGCCGGCCGCGCAACTGGCGCAACGGCCCGACGCTGGAAGGCGCCATCTGGGCCGAGAACATCCCGTTCGCCGAAACCCGCGACTACGTGAAGAAGGTGCTGTCCAACACCACCGACTACGCCGCCCTGCTGACCGGCCAGCCGCAGTCGCTGAAGGCCCGCCTGGGCACCGTCGGGCCGGCCACGCCCGACGAGCCGGTGGTGACCAAGGACCTGCCCTGAGGGTGGCGGCGGCGCGCCCCGCCGCACCGGCCTGTTGAGGGTGTTTTCAGGCGCAGGTCGGCGCCCATCAATCCAGGTTGGCTATAAATTTAGAAGCAAATCACCCGGTGTTGCGCAGCGCCGCCGCGATGCCGTTGATCGAGATGTGAATGCCGCGGCGCAACCGCGCGTCGGTTTCACCGCCCCGGTAGCGGCGGATCAGCTCGACCTGCAGGTGGTGCAGCGGGTCGATGTAGGGAAAGCGGTGGCCGATGGAGCGCGCCAGCGCCGGGTTGCCGGCCAGCCGGCGTGATTCGCCGGTGATCAGCTGCAGCGCCCGCGCGGTGCGGCGCCACTCGGCTTCGATCTGGCCGAAGATGCGCTTGCGCAGCCGCGCGTCGGGCACCAGCTCGCTGTAGCGGCGCGCCAGGCCCAGGTCGCTCTTGGCCAGCACCATGTCCATGTTCGACAGCAAGGCGCGGAAGAACGGCCATTCGGCCAGCATGCGGCGCAGCAAGGCGGTGTCGGCGGCGCTGCTGGCGCCGGCCAGCACGGCGTCGACCGCCGAGCCAAAGCCGTACCAGCCCGGCAAGGTGGCGCGGCACTGGCCCCAGCTGAAGGTCCAGGGGATGGCGCGCAAATCCTCGATGCGCTGCGAGGCCTTGCGCGAGGCCGGGCGCGAGCCGATGTTCAGCTCGGCGATCTCGCGCAGCGGCGTGGCGTCGCGGAAATAGTCGGCAAAGCCCGGCGTGTCGGCGACCAGGCCGCGGTAGGCGCCCATGCTGGCCAGCGACAGGCGCTCGGCCATGTCCAGGAATTCGGACGGCACGGCCTCGGCATGGCCCAGCAGGGTGGCCTCGACAGTGGCGGCGACCAGGGTTTCCAGGTTGCGCCGGCCGATCTCGGGGTTGGCGTACTTGGCGCCGATGACCTCGCCCTGTTCGGTGAGGCGGATCTGGCCGCGCACACTGCCGGGCGGCTGCGCCAGGATGGCCTGGTAGCTGGGCCCGCCGCCCCGGCCGACCGTGCCGCCGCGGCCGTGGAACAGGCGCAGCCGGAGGGGCACGCGGCGCTGGCGCCTGGCCTGGCGCGCCAGCTCGTCGAAGTAGGCGGCCAGCGCCACCTCGGCGCGGTACAGCTCCCAATTGCTGGTGAAGATGCCGCCGTCCTTGTTGCTGTCGGAGTAGCCGAGCATGATCTCCTGCTCACCGCCGCTGGCGCGAACCAGCTCCAGCACGCCGTCGATGGCATGGAACTCGCGCACGATGTCGGTGGCGCGGCGCAGGTCGTCGATGGTCTCGAACAGCGGCACCACGATCAGGTCGCAGCGGGCGTCGGCGCCCAGCGCGCCGCGCATCAGACCGACCTCTTTTTGCAGCAGCAGCAGCTCCAGCAGGTCGCTGACGCTTTCGGTGTGGCTGATGATGGCGTGGCGCACGGCCTGCGCACCGTAGCGTTCGCGTGCGTCCAGCGCGGCCTCGAGGATGGCCAGCTCGCCGCAGGTGTGCTCGCTGTAGCCCGCGCGCGGCACGCGCAGGGGCCGGGCATCGCGCAGCATGCGCCCCAGCACCGCGCGCTTAGCGCTTTCGTCCAGCGCGCTGTAGCCCGGCTCGATGCCGGCCACGGCCAGCAGCTCGGCCACCACGCGTTCGTGCTGGTCGGAGCTTTGGCGCAAATCGACCGTCGCCAGATGAAAACCGAACACCCGCACCGCGCGCCGCAAGGTGTGCAGCCGCCCCGCCGCCAGGGCGCCCAGGCCGTGGGCCTGCAGCGAGGCGTCCAACACGTCCAGATCGGCCAACAGATCCTCGGCACTGGCGTACGGGTCGCCGGGCGGGGCGGCGTGGCGGGCGGCGTCGCCCCCGCTGAGGCGCTTGAGCGTGGCCGCCAGCCGCGCGTAGATGCCGATCAGGGCGCGCCGGTAGGGCTCGTCCTGCCGGTGCGGGCTGGCGTCGGGCGAGCGTTCGGCCAGGGCCTGCAGGGCGGCCGGCACCTCGACCAGGATGTCGGACATCGACAGCTCCATGCCCAGCAGGTGCACCTCGGTCAGGTGATGCCGCAGCGCGACTTCGCTTTGTAGGCGCAGCGCCTCGCGCAGGCTGTCGGCGGTGACGTTGGGGTTGCCGTCGCGGTCGCCCCCCATCCAGTGGCCCATGCGCAAGAAGTCGGGCACGGCGTGGCCGGGCACCGCCGCCTCCAGCCGCGCGTACAGCCTGGGCACCTCGTGCAGGAAGGTGGCGCTGTAGTAGCCCAGGGCGTTCTCGATCTCGTCGTGCACCGTCAGCTTGCTCAGCCGCAGCAGCCGCGTGTGCCACAGCTGCACGATGCGGGCGCGAATGCGCTCGGTGTTCTGCTCCAGCTCGGCCTGCAACGCCGCCTGGTGCGCGCGCAGGGCGGCCTGATCGCTCGGCGCGCGGGCGGCGGCGGCGAGGCTCAGGGCGTCGCGCTCGGCCAGCAGGCGGGCGATCTCGCGTTCGGCCACCAGAATGCTCTGGCGCTGCACTTCGGTCGGGTGCGCCGTGAGCACCGGCGACACGTGCGCGGCCGCCAACATGGCCGCCAGCGCACGCGGGGACACGCCGGCGCCCTTGAGGCGGCGCAGGGTGTGCGGCAGGCCGCCTTCGTGCACGTGCCCCAGCCGGTCGTGCAGATCGCGGCGACGGATGTGGTGCCGGTCCTCAGCCAGATTGGCCAGGTGGCTGAAGTAGGTGAAGGCGCGGATCACGCTGACCATCTGATCGGTGCTGAGCGCGCGCAACAGCTTCTTCATCGCCCGCTCCGACTCGGCGTCCGCATCGCGCCGGAAACGCACCGACAGCTGGCGCACCCGTTCCACCAGCTCGTAGGCCTTGGCCCCTTCCTGGGTGCGAATCACATCGCCGAGCAGCCGGCCGAGCAGATGGATTTGCTCGCGCAGGGGCTGGTCGGTGTGGGGATCGGCCACGGGCGGGGGGCTGGATCGGGGCGGCTTTTTCATGGACGGGGTACGAGAGGTTCGGGAAGTGGGACTCGGTCCTGAAATGGACTGCTCGTCGCCCGGGCGGAAGCGACGGGAAGACTGCGCAATATATCGCCCGACGCACCGAGGCGCGGAGTTCCACGCGAGCCAGGGGGTAAGGGTTGCGTTGTCAGGCGTTCGGAGGGGGGACGTTTTTTGAGAGACGCCTGGGGTGGTCGGAATCGGCCACGGGGCGAGATTGGTCAGAGGAGGCTGCCTGCGCGGCAGCGAACGCACCACGCTCACGCTCACGCGCCATGAAGCCTTTCTGAGCTGCCTGCGCGGCAGCGAACATGTGGATGGACCTGGCCCGCATGGCCCTGCGTTTCTGAGCTGCCTGCGCGGCAGCGAACCTCTTTTTTTGCGACCTCGTGGCGCTGGTCGATTTCTGAGCTGCCTGCGCGGCAGCGAACATCACCGACACGTCTGTGGAGGGGCTGAAGGCTTTCTGAGCTGCCTGCGCGGCAGCGAACCCGACAGAACAGCTCGTGCTCGGCGCGACAGTTTTCTGAGCTGCCTGCGCGGCAGCGAACGCACAACGGCATGCTTGGCCCCAGGGGATTCGTTTCTGAGCTGCCTGCGCGGCAGCGAACGGGTCGATATGGCGCGTGACGAACTGCGGCTCTTTCTGAGCTGCCTGCGCGGCAGCGAACTCCGTGTGCGCGCGCAGCAGGTCCAGCGCGTTTTTCTGAGCTGCCTGCGCGGCAGCGAACGTGCCATAACAGACACTGCCCGGCACATTCTGTTTCTGAGCTGCCTGCGCGGCAGCGAACTGTGCAGCGCCACATGCGGCGCGCAGCAGCTCTTTCTGAGCTGCCTGCGCGGCAGCGAACCGAGCCGCCGGTGCCGCGCGAGTACCTGGCCATTTCTGAGCTGCCTGCGCGGCAGCGAACGGCCATGTCGTCAGTGGCACTCTTCGTCGTCTTTTTCTGAGCTGCCTGCGCGGCAGCGAACATCGCGGCCGCCGAGATCGACACGATGCGTGCTTTCTGAGCTGCCTGCGCGGCAGCGAACTTGCAGGCCACGGCGGACGGCTTTGCCCAGGTTTTCTGAGCTGCCTGCGCGGCAGCGAACCTGCTGGCGCACGCCATGGGCGCGCTGCTGTCTTTCTGAGCTGCCTGCGCGGCAGCGAACGGCATGGGAACGATTACAGCACGGCGCCGTAATTTCTGAGCTGCCTGCGCGGCAGCGAACGAAAAGAACCGCGCCAGAGGCTACCGCCACGGCTTTCTGAGCTGCCTGCGCGGCAGCGAACGTCGGGGGCGAACGACAGCGCTTTCGCGTCGTTTTCTGAGCTGCCTGCGCGGCAGCGAACGTCGGCCTGCAGCAGGGTGCGCTTGGCGTCCATTTCTGAGCTGCCTGCGCGGCAGCGAACTCGAGCCAACGGCCTTTGACGGCGGCCTCGTATTTCTGAGCTGCCTGCGCGGCAGCGAACCGGGGTTGTAGGCGTAGGGCGCGGCGGCGGTGTTTCTGAGCTGCCTGCGCGGCAGCGAACTATGTGGAGCAAGCCGGACATCCCAACGACCTTTTCTGAGCTGCCTGCGCGGCAGCGAACCTGTACGGATTGGGCAGCGGCAACATCAGCTTTTTCTGAGCTGCCTGCGCGGCAGCGAACTCCAGCTGCAGCTGGACCGCGCGGCTCAATTCTTTCTGAGCTGCCTGCGCGGCAGCGAACGGCGGTGATGAGGCGGCAACGCTGGCGCGGCTTTTCTGAGCTGCCTGCGCGGCAGCGAACGTTTTCTATCACTTTTCACCAAATCGCAACTTTTTCTGAGCTGCCTGCGCGGCAGCGAACGCGAAGCCGGTGGGCGTGGGCGCTGGTGCGGTTTTCTGAGCTGCCTGCGCGGCAGCGAACGTGGGGGTAACGCCGCACACGCGGCGCATCAATTTCTGAGCTGCCTGCGCGGCAGCGAACTGTCAGAACGGACTGTTTCTGACTGGCTCAGCGTTTCTGAGCTGCCTGCGCGGCAGCGAACGGTGCCGCGAGGTACACGGTTTCGGTGTTGTTTTTCTGAGCTGCCTGCGCGGCAGCGAACCCTGCTCAGTCGTCATACCGGCGCCGCTCATCTTTCTGAGCTGCCTGCGCGGCAGCGAACACCTGCTGGACCGATGTGCCATCACCCAGAACTTTCTGAGCTGCCTGCGCGGCAGCGAACCGCCGAAATTGACCGGCGCCACGCCCTGAGCTTTTCTGAGCTGCCTGCGCGGCAGCGAACCACATCAGCGCGGCCGACACCACGGCGCCCACTTTTCTGAGCTGCCTGCGCGGCAGCGAACCTAAAGTCGATGCCGTTGGCCTCGAATTTGATTTTCTGAGCTGCCTGCGCGGCAGCGAACACCAAGTTGCGCGACACCATGGCGACCGGTGCTTTCTGAGCTGCCTGCGCGGCAGCGAACGCCTGGCGGCGGCGGTGCTGACGGGGGCGGGTTTTCTGAGCTGCCTGCGCGGCAGCGAACTGCGCAACATCTGCGATAACCTACTGTCCGACCTCAGGTTTTCATTCTGGCGGGCCGCTGACCCAATCCATCGAGTCACCGGTAAGTGATTGATTTACCTGAAATCTCTGCGCACCAGAAAAAAAGGGTCAAAACACCGGCACGGTGGCGCCCTGGCTCAAGCCGTAGGTATTGAATCCACCGCTGACGGTGGGGGTCGACGCCTTGTCCAGGGCAATGAAGAGCGAAAACGGTTGCCCGGTACTCGCACTGCGCAGTTGCACGTAGGGCAAGTCTGGGCGTCGCTCCACCGCATCGGGTATGGCGGCGGCCGACTGCTCCAGCGTCTCGCCCTTGCGCCGAGCACGGCGGCGGCGCAAACGGTCCACGTTGGTTTTGAACTGACGCCGCTGCACGAGGCAGTGCAACGCCTCCAGGGGGGCTGGCGCCAGCTCACTCAACCGCACGTGGTCGCGCATGCCCTGAAGCCAGGGCGTGTGCACCAACCGCAACAGCGCCGGCTCGTCGCCGTGCAAGCGCAGTACCGTCCCCAGCGTGCGAGGGCGCAGGCTGTACCCTGGGAAACTGATGCCGATGTCGTTGGCCTGCAGCCGTGCCAACGCGCGGTGCAGCTTGCCGACCAGCGCGCCCAGCAGGTGCGCGTGACTGAACTCTGGGTCCGGCAGCAAGATGATTTCAACGTAATGCGTGGTCATACCGCACCTCAGCTGGCATCACCAAACACCCCGCCGCGAATCAAGATCGCCATCACGAAGTGCTGTTGCTCAACAGGTGGCACCGCGTCCTTCAACAACCAGTTGTCCAGCAAGGTGTAGAAGTCCAGCTTTTGCTTAGGCTGGCGGTACGCCTTGCCCTGTGTGGTGACCGAGCCGTACGGCTCGACGGCGATCGGGCCCAGCTCGTCGGCACCTTCGTACCAGGTGTCGATGGTGCGAATGGCATTGCCGATTTTTTGCGAGTGGATGGCCGCCACGTCGTTCACCTGGTACAGGGTTTTGCTCTTACCGGCGCTGCCTTTGTCCAAGATCAGCTCTTGCGACGGAAACACCTCTTGTCCCGCGCCTTGACGCACAAAAGCCGTCACTTGCAGCAACACGTGTGCATTTCCCGCCAGTCCGTTGGCAATGGTTTGGCCCAATTCGGACAGCCCTTTTGCTTCAAGATCAGCAGCATCCATGGACCGTGTATTCAGCTCCAACGCCTCAAATGACCATGTACTGACAGCAACCCCGTCCTGCATCTTCTCCACGACCACGCTCACGCTTTCGGCGCCTACACGGTTGCGCCACAGAAAGCGGCCATTGGCCAGATTGGCCGCGTAGCGTCGGGCCAGTTCGGCAAAACCGAATTGCTGCACATAGCCCTGCACGGTGGCCAACAGCTTGGCCTGATACGCCGCGTTGTTGCAAGCGGAGGGGGTCCCCGCCCCACCCAGCACACGCAGGGTGAACCGCACCTTGAGCGTGTCGGCTTGCGGGGGCAAGGCCGCGACGTCCACGGTTTGCAGGTTGGGGTTTTCGATGGCGGCATCGAGCTTGGCCGGGTCTTGGTCCTTGGTCTTGAGCCGGTTGCTGATGGTGCCGCGTACCGATTTGGGCCGGATGGTGACAGGCGGCCAGGCGTGCGACTGGGCGCGGTCGTCCCAGCGACCAGCATGGAACACGGCGTCAGACGGGTCCAGCTTGCGCTCGAAAGCCAGCACGGAGGCGGTGGTGAGTTTTTCGGTCATGGTGTCAGTCCTTGAAAGATGGTGTGTCGATGGGTCAAATTGAGAGCAGCCGACTCAGGTGTAGGCATAGGCGTCTTCGTCATCCCAGTCGTCGGCGATGTCGGTGGTCGATCCGTTGGGGTGGCCGCCATTTCCCGGCTGCGGGCTGGGCCGGTACCCGTTGCGGCAGCGGTACAGCCCCTGAGCCTGGTCGGCCTCTGGATGCCACAGCAGTTGCTGCAGGCTTTGCAGCCGGTGCGGGCTGATCCATTCGCCCAGCGAGTAGACCGACTCCACGAACCGCAGCGGCACGCTGGTGTCGCGGGCGTTGCGCACGCTGCCTGCGGGGTGTGGTGCGGTCAGCGCGGCATAGCCCACGGGAATAGGCACCACCCAGCCGCTGCCTTTGGGGCGCAGCGGGTCGCCCCAGGCCACCTTGCCATCGGGCGCAGGCGTGCCGTTGGCGCTGGGCAAGGGTTGGTGGTTGAACCGAGCGGCGTGTAGCCAGGCGTCGAGCAGGGTGGCATCGGGCTGGGTGGCGCGCAGGTGCTGCAGGCGCTGGGCCAGAAGTTCGTCCCGCCCCACCAGGGCAAAACCGGGCAGCCATTGCCGACGCCAGGCGCGGAACACGGTGGCTGCGGCCTCCGGGTCGTCGGGCAGAACGTCCATCCACGGGCGCACCCGCTTGCCCGGTACCGGGCGCGATGGCAGCACGCTGCCACCGGCAACGCGCATGCCTGCCAGCACCTCACCTGCCAAACGGGCCCACTCTGCCAGTTGTGTCGGGTTGTCCTGCACCAGGGCGGATGCTGCGCCTGATACTTGTTTCTCTGACACGGTAAACATCAGCGTGATCTGCAGGTGCACGCGCCCCTCTTCCACGATGGCGGCGGTGCCGCCGTTTTTGTCCACCGGGTTGCGCGTCAGGTTAAAGCTGCGCACATAGCCCTGGGTCACCTGCTCCTGATGGTGGTGGCACACCACACCCACCGCGTGCAACCGCAGCGGCACGCCGGCCTGGGTCAGCTTGCGCTCCAGCGCCCACATCAGCCCGGTGAAGGCGGTGATGGACGGAAAACCGTGCGTCAGCGGGCTGGCGATGGCGTTGGCGTTCTGGATGCGCAGACGGGGCAGCACGAGGATGGCTTGAGGTTGGGGATGGCTCATACTTTTTCTCCCCGTTCGGCCACCAGCTCCGCATGCGTTTTGCGGATGGGGATGTGGTGCGGCGCATCCAGCTTGTCGCGCAACGCGCGCAACTGCTGCTTGAAGCCGTCCTCGTCGGTCAGAAGCACCTTTTTCCACTCGCGAAATTCAGCGTCACCCACTGGCAGCTTGCCGTGCAATTGTTTGTTGAGCCAACGGCCGAATTTTTTTCCAATTTCTGCGGGCCAGTCCATCTGTAGCCAGTCCTCGGCAAAGGTGTGCTCTTCTGGAATCTCCGAACGCATGGGGTCCAACCACAGCTTCTCCACATAGCTCAGCGACTCAAATCGTTCATCGTCCTTGCTCCAGCCGGCAGGCAGCAGCTGCTGCAGCTCGGTCGCCAGCGACACCAGCTCGTCCAGCAACGCGTCTACCAGCTCTTCGCGTCGCTGGCGTGTGGCCAAGTTGGGTTCCGGCTCGGATTCCAAAAACCGCCGCAGCGCAAGCACCGTGGCGCGCACTTCCGGGCGGGCGATGAACTGGCGGTCGAATACCGAGTCGGCGCGCACCGGTAAGCGCGCCGCGCTGACGACCCACTGCGGCGGCAGCGAGGACAGCAGGTAGTTCATGCCCCGACGTTCGCTGTTGAGCTGGCTGATGTTTTGCGGCTTCGTGCCTCCCATGTTCTGCACCGCCAGACCGGGGTAGTCGTGGCACACGCCGTCGTGTGCCTTGCCTTCGCGCCGGGCCTGGCGCGCGGCTTTGTTGGCGTCGCCAAAACGGTCTTCCTGCACCTGTGCGTGCACGGCATGGGCCAGCGATGTGGCGTACAGCGGCGCCAGCAAGGTGTAGTCACCGTTTGCACAGACGTCGGCTCCGGTCAGCCAGTACACCTGCTTGGCCAGCGCATGACTGCTGGATGCTTCGGAGCGGGGTTGCGTAAGCGACACGAACGCGTCGCTCAGTGCCTGGGCATGCACCGGATCGGCGTGCAACGCGGCCACCGCGTCGGCATCTTGCGCCAACAGTGCCGTGAGCAAGCTGCGCCCGTCCACCTCCAGCTTGAGCAACTTATATACATCCAACGCGGCGGCGTTGCCCACCACATCGCCCACAAAGTGCTGACCCAAAGCATGGCTGCTCAGTTCAGCCAACGGGGGCAGGTGTGCGGGCTCCACGTACAGGTTGGTGCCGCGTGCGTCAGGGTGGATGGGTTTGAGGGAGTGGGTGACGGCCTGGATTTGTTCTACGCGCTTAGCAGCGCTGGCCAGCCACACGTCGTATGCGAACGAGGCTATCACTTCGTCGCGTTGTGGATCGTCGGGTTTCAGCTTATCGAGCTTCGTTTGCAATCGTTCTTGTAAGAAGGCACGAATGGCCGCTCGATAACTTACCCGACCACCTGTTTCAGGGGCTTCAGACACGGGGATACCTTTTCAAAGGGATGAAAGCTAAAATCTCCCCGGTCAGCACAAAGCCAACCGAGGATGTGACAAAACGGCTAGAAAGCTGCCTGAGCCCTTCTCAGGGCGCGGATGCTATCCACTGTGACCTCACTTTCTTGCTTGGTGCCTCGACAGCACGTTGCTGAATCAACCGTGGCGCAACTGGTACTTGCACCACGGTTTTCTCAGGTTTTTATTATAAAACCAGTCAACTCGTAGGTTGAGTTGTAGTATGGATCAAACACAAATGAATGGTACCAGTGCCATGCCCTCTTTGCAACACGGACATGCGCGACGAGCCACAGGCCGGCTTGTGGCAAGCGCCGTGCTATCTTTGCAACAGCATCTGTTGGAAAAACAGCTCAGAAAAGTCAGCTCGAAGGTTTGGCTGTCGGTTCGCTGCCGAAGAGGCAGTTCACGTTTTGTTCGCGAAGCCCAAGCGCTCATGAAACCGCCAGCCTTCGTCGTTTTCTGGCAGGCTGGCGGTGGCATAGCGTTTTGCACAGTCGCCCAGCGATACGCCCTTGGCCTGCGCCAAGGCTGTCAACTCGCCCAACAGGTTGACATCGGGCCAGGATGAGACGTTGGGTGATTCGAGCAACTTCGGCGGCAATGGGTGGCAAAGGCTTTGCTGCACACACACATACTGCTTGTCGCCATGGTGCGAGCCATCTTTCGAGTCTTCGACGCGGTAGAGCAGCAAGTCGTCTTCCTCTTCGGTCGGCAGCATGGCCACATCGTTGCGTGGCTGTTTGTCGTAGCGAAAGCGCTGGTATTGCGGCAGCAGGCCGGTGAGCCACAAGAGTCGAGGGTGATCGGGCTGAGATTCATACCAATGCAATGTGGCGTTGCGCTTAACTGCGGTGATGAATGTCCCTTGATTCGTCCTGACCAGCATGGTGTCTTGCATGCGCATCAACTCCAAATCCAACAAAAACCACTCTGGTTTGAGCGACCCTTTGGGTGTAATTCGTGGTCTGGCGTCTATCGCTGTCGGGCCTTGCTCCAGCTCAGGGATTAATTTGGAAAGCTGATGCGTGTTCAGTTGGAAGCGCCATGCTGAGTCATGAGGTCCTGGGTCAGACTGCTTGGGCTTTACACCGAGAAGTTTTTCTTCAAAACCCGGTTTGCAAAAAGCCGCCTCGTTTCGCTTCTCGTAGTGGCGCAGGTTGCTGTCCAGCACCACCATATTGATCCCCGCCACCGCACCGGGTCGATGCCGTCGCACGCGGCCGGCCAGCTGGATGAGCGAGCGCATGGACGAAGGCTCGACCACGGCCCAGTCGTAATCGTGGTCGCGCCCCACTTCGGTGACCGGGCTGCCCAGCACGATGAACAGGTGGTCCGGCTCAGGGTGGGCGTCGATCAGCTTGCGCAACACGGGGCGCTGAAGCGCCGGGTCTTGCCCATCTTTGGCTGCGCGGCGGTTGAGCACGGTGTCCAGTTGCTGCTCAATGGCCGAGCGGGCCAGCAACGGAAACTGCGAGTGGTACACGCACAGGTGCACGTGCACGCCAGCGGCTGGTGCGCCCAGTTCGTATATCGCCAGTGCCACGTCGTACAGCGGGTCGATGTTGGCCATGCGGATGTGTCCCAGGCTGACGCGCTTGCCGCTGGCAGGATCGATGCTGTGGTTGTGCGGTAGTTGGTGCAGCTGCCAGGCTTGCGCCAACGCCAGACGGGCGAAGTCTTTGCGCCGCGCGGATTTGTCCATGCCGTGCCATGTGTCAGGCAGGCTGGCAATTTGGGCCAGGCGCCGCACTTCGGCTTTCGCCAGTTGCGCCACCCGTTTTTGCACGTACTGGGTGTGCGCGCCGCGAAATCCGGGGCCATCGGCGCAGTCCAGCGTGGTCTGGTGAAACTCGTCAACCCACAGGCAGCAGGGGCTGACGGGTTCGCTCGGGCGTTCGCTGCGATGCCGTTGAAACACCTCCCGCCCAGCGCGGTAGGCCAGAAACAACCCCTCCACCAGCGCAGGCGGCAAGGTGGCCGATGACAGCAGCACACGGGCGCCCAGCAGGCCCGCCCAGTGCACCAGGCGCGTGAGCGCGGGCAGATCGGCCATGTCAAAGTCATCCGGCTCGTCCAGCACCAGGTCACCGGTCATGAGGCGCAACATGGGCGCGATCTGGCGACCGCCACGCAGGCTTTCGGTGGCGGGGGTGAGGTGGTCCACGGTGCAGGCCAGCAGCGGCGCGCCAATCAGGCGGCGCACCTGCACATCGTCGGTCAGGCGTTGCAGCAGGGGGTGCTGGTCGTTGCCTTCAAACAGTACCCCTCCCTCATCAAAAACGTGGGGTTCGTTATCTGCCGCCGCGGCAGCTGCCGGCAGCAGCGGGTCGTACAACAGCGCCTGACTTGACGCAGATCCGGCAGCCTCGGCCTGCTGCTCCCAATAGTCAAACAAGGCCCGGCTGGCGGCGCCACCCACCTGAATGGCCAGTTGGTCATCACCCAGCTTGAGGTCTTTCTGAAAGACGCGCCCGGTTTGCAGGGTGAGCGTGCGCAGGCCAATGGCAAATGCGCAGCGCAGACCCGTGGCCGGGTCGGCCAACGCATTCATGACGCGCGCGTTGCCCAGGGTTTTGCCGCAGCCGGTGGACGCCATGTTGACGATGAAGGCGCCTTGCGCCATGGTGCGGGCACGCACGCTGGCCGCCAAGTCGGCGGCCTTGTCTTGCCAGGAGAAACGCGGATCGGCGCTGCGTTTTTTCAGCGGTGGGTGGTTTTTGAGCGCAGGCAGGCTGTGCGTCAAACTGGGCAAGGAGCGTGCCACCAGCGTGGCATGGGCTTGCACGCCCAGCAGGTGCTCGTCCAGGGTTTGGTTAAAAACAGGGGCTTGGCGACTGCTTGATAAGTACTGAGCGCTATTGTTTTTGAACTCTCTTCGCAGCGTGTTGGCGTACAGCTTGCAGTCCGGCTGCAGGTAGGGCTTGCGTCGATCCGGATCGCTGATGCTGGAGTAGTGGTGGTCGGCCAACATCAGGCACAGGCGCGACACGTGCATGGCAAAGGGGTCGTGCAGCACGGGTTCGCTGGCTGCGGCTGACGACAGTTCGAGCAGCTTTTGCGCATAGCGGGCCGCTTGCTTGCGCCAGGCGAGTGTGGTGACGGGCAATCCGTGGGGGAATTTCCAGTGGGTTTGCGTGGCCGCGTGGTCGACCTTTTCGCGGGGCTCGTTCCAGTCGGCGCTGATGCGGGCCAGCACGCCTTCCAACTCAGTGGCTTTGACATCAAACGGGCGAGCCCCAAAGCGGCGGTAGTCGATACGTTGCGGGTCCGTGTCCTCGTCACTGCTTCCGTCGGGTTGCTTCACCGGCATGCACGGCAGCCGGTGGTGGGTAAACACCAGCCACGCCACGGCCTGGGCCAAAGGGGCATTCGCCAACGCCGCAAAAGGAAGGTGGTTCTGAGCGCTCGGTTCATCCAGCCCATCGCACAGCAAGCGCCCGCCTGCACGGTCCAGCCAGAGCGCCTGAAACGCCCGCACATCGGTCTCGGCTTCATCACAAGCCGCCAGTCGCCGCAGCCAGCCGGCATCGCCGTCGTCGCCCACAAACGCCTGGAACAGGCGCAACGAGACCCATTCGTGCCGATAGAGGTTGCGCTCGCGCACAGCCGGGTCCTTCAAACGGTTTTGAAAAGCCTCTGTGGCCTTGCCCAGGTCGTGCAGCAACGCGGCCAGTGCGGTAAGGGCTGTCATCTGCGGCAGGTGGTGCCAGGCGTTTTCGTCGCCTGCGCGCAGTACATTGCTGGCGGTGGTGTGGGTGGGCACGGCGCCTTCGTCATTGAATTGCCGGGTGTCGCCCACCACCCAGATCAGCTCGCTGTGGTCGCGCCCGCGAATCCAGTGGCAGGCCACGGCGGTGTTTTTGCGGGCAGTCTGGCGCAGCAGTTTGCGCACGGTGTCCAGGCCGGCTTGGGTGATCGGGGTCTGCCAGGTGCGTTCGCCACGACGCTCGGCAAATTGATCGAGGATTCGGCGCGTCTCGGTCAGCGCGCGCTTGCTGCATTGGGAGACGAACAGCACGTTCATGTGTTCGGCGCTTGCGGCTGGGGCTTGGTATCGACCATGCGCGCAGTCGTCATGGCGATCTGCTTGAGCGTGTCGATGATGAAGTCGAGCGATTCGCTGCGCGTCAACGCCTCGATGCAATGGCGGCGAAACTGTTGCTCGTCATCGCCCCGCATGGCGCTCAAGAAGGCCTGCGGCAGGATGGCAGCGTCCTTGACCAGATCGGCCGCGTCAAACACCAAGCCGCCACGCCGCGTCTTGCCGTGCAACACCGCCAGCCCATGTGGCAGGCCCAGCACCCAGGTGGCTGTGGCGCCCAAGCCGTAAGCCAGGTAATTGCCATGGTCAAGAAAACGGTTGGCGCCGTCGGTGCCGGTGCCGCGCTTGGCCCGGGTGAAGTCGCCGTAACCCACGGCGTCCACGGCCAGCTTGAACAAGGCCTTGGTCAGGTGGGCTTCATCGGTCAGCAGCGCGGTGACGTCGGGGGCGTTGGCAATGCGCGGGGTGAACTGCTTCACCAAAGCCTGCAGGCGCTCTGTGTCGACGGCAAAACCGGCTTCGCGCAATGCCCGGGTGCTCCATGCGGCGTGCAGGCGTTGCAGGCGCGTGCTTTGCAGCTGTTTGGCGGCATGCAAGCGCAGCTCGTCGTCAAACCAGAACTTCACCCAGGCTTGCAGGTATTCGGTGGGTCGGTACTCGCTTTGCGGGGTGAGCCACGCCACTTCCACATCCACTTCATGGGCAGCGAACAAAGGCGTGCCACCACCACCGCAAAACCCGACCAGCACGCCAGCCTTGGCCAACTCGCGCATCGCCGCCTGGGTGATGGAGGTGCCCGTGCCCAGCAGGAGGCTGGTGGTGTTGGCGATGGGAATGTTCCAGTACAGGCTTTTCTTGCCCGCGTCGGTCACATACTCAACGCGACCGCCATTGACGAGCACTCGGCAGTGCTCCAAGTAATACAGATTGGCCCGCTGGGAATGCAGGATGGTCTTGAGGGAGCTTGCGGGGATGTCGTTCACCGCAGCCCCTTCTCGCCCTCGGAGGGCTGCGGGAACGTCTTGTCAAGTTGTTCGGCCATAGGCCCAGCAGCTTACGTGAGCGTGCCATGCGGGGCGTCCCCCGGAAGGGACATGACCGGCGCATCAGCGCAACAACCTGGGCCGGTGCTGCCTCAGATCAAGAGCTGCCCGTGAACATGTCGGCGTGGCGGGTCAATTCAATTTGCCACGCCGAAAAACACCGAACCAGCCGACTTGGCAGCGGCGACTTAACGCCGCGCCACGCACTCACGCATCAATATTCACCGCCCGCAGCGCATTCGTCTCAATGAAGTCTCGCCGCGGCTCGACTTCGTCGCCCATCAAGGTGGTGAAGACGCGGTCGGCTTCGATGGCGTCGTCGATTTGCACACGCAGCAGGCGGCGCACGGTGGGGTCCATGGTGGTTTCCCACAGCTGCTCGGGGTTCATCTCGCCCAGGCCCTTGTAGCGCTGGCGGCTGGTGGTGCGCTCGGCCTCGCTCAGCAGCCAGTGCATGGCCTGGCGGAAGTCGCTGACCTGTGCTTCGCGCTGGCGCTCGCCCTCGCCGCGCGTGACGCGGGCGCCTTCGCCCAGCAAGCCCTTGAAGGTTTGCGCGGCCTCGGCCAGGGCGGCGTAGTCGGCGCCATGCACGAAGTCTTGCGTGATGACGCTGCTCTTGATGTTGCCGTGGTGCCTGCGGCTGACGCGCAGCAGCGGTTTGTCGGTGCGGGCGTCGAATTCACTGGCCACTTCGGGGGCGCTGCCGTTGGCCTGCATCTGGCCCAGGCGCTGCTGCAGGGCGATGGCACTGGCTTCGGCGTTTTCCACGGTGTCGAGGTTGAGCACCACGCCGCCGGCCATGGCGCGCAGGGCCTCGGTGTCCATGAACTGCGACAGGCGCTCGATGACACCTTCGGCCAACTGGTACTTGCGCGCCAGCTCGGCCAGGGTCTCGCCGGTGAGTTCGCGCGATGCACCGCCGCCGGTGTGCACCACGGCGTCGCGCAGGGCCACGCGCATCAGGAAAGCGTCCAGCGCGGCGCCGTCCTTCAGATACAGCTCTTCCTTGCCGGCCTTGACCTTGTACAGCGGCGGCTGGGCGATGTAGATGTGGCCGCGCTCGACCAGCTCCGGCATCTGCCGATAGAAGAACGTCAGCAGCAGGGTGCGGATGTGGGCACCGTCCACGTCGGCGTCGGTCATGATGATGACGCGGTGGTAACGCAGCTTGTCGATGTTGAAGTCGTCGGCCCCGTTTCTGCCGGAATCGGCGGCGGTCTTGCCGATGCCGGTGCCCAGGGCGGTGATGAGGGTGACGATCTCGTTGCTGGTGAGCAGCTTTTCGTAGCGGGCGCGCTCGACGTTCAGGATCTTGCCGCGCAGCGGCAGGATGGCCTGGAACTTGCGGTCGCGGCCTTGCTTGGCGCTGCCGCCGGCGGAGTCGCCCTCAACGATGTAGACCTCGCACAGCGTGGGGTCTTTCTCCTGGCAGTCGGCCAGTTTGCCGGGCAGGCCAAAGCCATCCAGCACGCCCTTGCGGCGCGTCATCTCGCGGGCCTTGCGGGCGGCCTCACGGGCGCGGGCGGCCTCGACGATCTTGCCGCAGATGATCTTGGCGTCGTTCGGGCGCTCTTCCAGGTATTCAGTCAGCGAGCGGGCCACGATGTCCTCGACGGGTGCGCGCACCTCGCTGGAGACCAGCTTGTCCTTGGTCTGGCTGCTGAACTTGGGCTCGGGCACTTTCACGCTCAGCACGCAGATCAGGCCCTCGCGCATGTCGTCACCCGTGACCTCAACCTTGGCCTTCTTGGCCAGTTCGTTGTCGGCAATGTATTTGCCGATGACGCGCGTCATGGCCGCGCGCAGGCCGGTCAGGTGCGTGCCGCCGTCGCGCTGCGGGATGTTGTTGGTGAAGCACAGCACCTGCTCGTTGTAGCCGTCGTTCCACTGCATGGCCACTTCCACCCCGATCTCGGTACCGGGGATGCCGCCATAGGTGTCGGCCGGGCGTGCGCCCGTGGCGTGAAAGGCGTTGGGGTGCAGCACGCGCTTGCCGCCGTTGATGAAGTCGACAAAGCCCTTGACGCCGCCGGCGCCGGAGAAGTCGTCTTCCTTGCCGCTGCGCTCGTCGACCAACCGGATGCGCACGCCGTTGTTGAGGAAGCTCAGCTCGCGCAGGCGCTTGGCCAGAATCTCGTAGTGAAAGTCGTTGTTCTCTTTGAAGATCTCGGTATCGGGCAGAAAGTGCACCTCGGTGCCGCGCTTGTCGGTTTCACCGGTGATGCGCATCGGCGAGACCTCGGCGCCGCTCACGGTTTCGAGCACGCGGCCTTGCACAAAGCCGCGGCTGAACTCCAGCTCGTGCTTCTTGCCGTCGCGCCGCACCGTCAAGCGCAAGGTGCTGGACAGCGCGTTCACGCACGAAACACCCACCCCGTGCAGGCCACCGGAGACCTTGTAGCTGTTCTGGTTGAACTTGCCGCCCGCGTGCAGCTCGGTCAGGGCGATTTCGGCGGCCGAGCGCTTGGGCTCGTGCTTGTCGTCCATCTTGACGCCGGTGGGGATGCCGCGGCCGTTGTCCAGCACGCTGATGGAGTTGTCGCTGTGGATGGTGACGACGATGTCGTCGCAGTAACCGGCCAGCGCCTCGTCGATCGAGTTGTCGACCACCTCGAACACCAGGTGGTGCAGGCCGGTGCCGTCGGACGTGTCGCCGATGTACATGCCCGGGCGTTTGCGCACGGCCTCCAGGCCTTCCAGGATCTGGATCGCGCCCTCGCCATAGCCCTCGCTGCCGCCACGCAGAGACTCGGGCTGCGGATTGTCGGGGATCTGGCTGGATTCGGTCATTGCTTTCTTTCGCTCATTTAAAGGCCAAAACCCGCCTTGGCCGGCGGGTTATTTGGGCTGTTCGCTCTAAAAATAAGAGCAAACTCAGATGCGCATGGGCATCACGACGTACTTGAAGTGTGCGTTGTCGGGCACGGTCATCAGGGCCGAGCTGTTGCCGTCCTGCAGCTCGATGCGCACCATCTCCTGGCCCATGTTGGACAGCGCGTCGATCAGGTAGGTGACGTTGAAGCCGATCTCGATCGGGTCGCCCCCGTAATCGATGTCGAGTTCGTCCACCGCCTCTTCCTGCTCGGCGTTGCTGGAGGCCACGCGCAGGGTGCCGGGCTCGAAATTCAGCCGCACGCCCTTGAACTTTTCGCTGGTCAGGATGGCGGTGCGCTGCAGGCTGGCCAGCAGCGGCGCGCGCCCCAGGGTGACGCCGTTCTGGTGACTCTTGGGGATGACGCGGTTGTAGTCGGGAAACTTGCCCTCGACCAGTTTGGTGACGAACTCCATGCCGCCAAAGCTGAACTTGGCCTGGTTGCTGGCGAACTGCATTTCGATCATCGGCGCCTGTTCGCCCTCGGGCACGCTGGCGGTCGACAGCAAGCGCTGCAGCTCGATCACGGTCTTGCGCGGCAGGATCACCTCTTGCTTGGGCACTTCCACGTCCAGCGTGGCGCTGGCAAAGGCCAGCCGATGGCCGTCGGTCGACACCAGGCTGAGCTGGCGCCCTTCGGCCACGAACAGAATGCCGTTCAGGTAGTAACGGATGTCGTGCACGGCCATGGCGAAAGCCACCTGGTCGAGCAGGTCCTTCAGGGTTTTCTGCGGCACCTGAAACACCGATCCAAAGCTGGGCGCTTCCTGCACCAGCGGGAAATCCTCGGCCGGCAGGGTCTGTAGGGTGAACTTGCTTTTGCCGCCCTTCAGGATCAGCTTGGCCTGCTGCGATTCCAGGCTGACGGTCTGGTCGGCCGGCATGGTGCGCAGGATGTCAATCAGCTTGCGCGCGCCCACGGTGGTGGCGAACGCGCCCGCGTCGCCGCCCAGGGTGGCGGTGGTGCGGATCTGAATCTCCAGGTCGCTGGTGGTCAGCTGAATCGATTCGCCCTGCTTGCGGATCAGCACGTTGGCCAACACCGGCAGCGTGTGGCGCCGCTCGACGATGCCGGCGACGGACTGCAGCGCGCCAAGCAACTGGTTTTGGGTGGTCTTCAGAACGATCATGTCTTCCTCTAAGTCCTTGCCAGGATGACCCACGGGCTCCTGCCGTCACGCCCCTGGCCGGCGCGGTCACCGCGTACCGGCCAACCCTGTATTGTCGCCGGTTTCGCGGCCGCCCCGATGTGGCCCAGATCAACCCTTCAAGGTCTGCTCCAGCACATGCAACTGCTGGTTCAATTCGGCCAGTTGCTGGCGCTCGCCCGCGATCTTGCGCACCGCGTGCAGCACCGTGGTGTGGTCGCGTCCGCCAAACAGCTCGCCGATCTCGGGCAGGCTTTTCTGGGTCAGCTCCTTGGCCAGGTACATGGCGATCTGGCGCGGCCGCACGATGCCAGCCGGGCGCTTCTTGCTGTACATGTCCGACACCTTGATCTTGTAGTAGTCGGCCACGGTTTTCTGGATGTTCTCGACGCTGATCTGGCGGTTCTGGATCGACAACAGGTCTTTCAGCGCCTCGCGCGCCAGCGCAATGGAAACTTCCTTGCGGTTGAAGCGCGAATAGGCCAGGATCTTGCGCAACGCGCCTTCCAGCTCGCGCACGTTCGAGCGCACGTTCTTGGCGACGAAAAAGGCCACCTCCTCCGGCATCTCGGCGCCTTCGGCCACCGCCTTGTTGATCAGGATGGCCACGCGCATTTCCAGCTCGGGCGGCTCCAGCGCCACCGTCAGGCCGGAATCGAAGCGCGAAACCAGTCGCTCGTGGATGTCCGCCAGCCCCTTGGGGTAGGTGTCGCTGGTCATCACGATGTGGCTCTTCTTGGCCAGCAGGGCCTCGAAGGCGTTGAAGAACTCTTCCTGGGTGCGGTCCTTGTTGGCGAAGAACTGCACGTCGTCGATCAGCAGCAAATCAAGCGAGTGGTAGCGCAGCTTGAACTCGTCGAAGGTCTTGCGCTGGTACGCCTTGACCACATCCGAGACAAATTGCTCGGCATGGATGTAGAGAACCTTGGCCTCGGGGCGGTGACCCAGCAGCTGGTTGCCCACCGCGTGCATCAGGTGCGTCTTGCCCAAGCCGACGCCGCCGTAGATGAACAATGGGTTGTACAACTGCCCGGGCGCGCCGGCCACGTGCAAGGCCGCCGCCCGCGCCATGCGGTTGGCCGAGCCCTCGACCAGGGCCTCGAAGGTCAGCGCGGCGTTGAGCCGGCTGCGTTGCGAAGCCGGCGCCGGGTGGTCCGCAACCGGCTCATCGCGCGGCACCGGTGCGGGTGCCTCAGCCGCGGGTGCGGCCGCGACAGGCGCACGCGCCACTTCTTCAAACGCAGGCCTGATGGCCATTTGCCGAGGAGCAAGCGCTAACTCTACTTGAACCGGAAATTTCTGGATCTGCTCCAGGATGGTGGCAATGCGGCCGGCGTACTGGGCCCGCACCCAGTCGAGCTTGAAGCGGTTGGCGACAAACAGGGTGATGCGCGACTGGTCCGGCGCCACGTGGGCCGCCAGCGGCTTGATCCAGGTGTTGAACTGTTGCTCGGGCAGCTCCCGCGCCAGCTGCTGCAGGCACGCCAACCACAAAGGCAGGCTGGCGTCTGCATGCGCACCGCCGGACGAAAGGTCTTGCATGGGGGACGATGGATGTGGATAAATTACGGCGGCGGGCACTGGACATTGTACCTTGGCGAGAAGTTGTCCACAATTCGCCGTAGGCCCCGGAAAGGGGCCCACACCCGGACCCGCTTTGACTTGGCGCCGATCTCTGCGATAATGCGCGGTTTGCTTTTGGCCCTGCCTTCCTCAGTGTCGGCGCGATCAGAAGCGGTATCGGCGGGTGGCGTGCCTTTCAGCGTGGTTTGACGGCACTTGCATGGTCACTTGAAGGGGGCTCGCTGCCTTTTTCAAGCGCCGGCCTTTCAGCCCGAAGCAACCCGAAGACGCCCCACCCTCGTGGTGGATTGACCTGACCCAAGGAACGATCATGAAACGTACATACCAGCCCTCCAAAATCCGCCGTGCCCGCACGCATGGCTTTCTGGTCCGCATGAAAACGCGCGGCGGCCGCGCCGTGATCAACGCGCGCCGCGCCAAGGGCCGCAAGCGTCTGGCCGTCTGATGGGCGTTCGCCGGCCCCCACGGGCTGGCGGGCACCCGCTTTCGCGTCGGCTTTCCCCTCGGGCGTGCGCATGCGGCGCTTGCGCACAAGGGCCCAGTTCCAGGCCCTGCTGACCCTGCCTCCGGTGGCACGCACGACCCATTTCGCGCTGCATCGGTTGCCGCTGGCACCCGATATCCCGGATGCGCCCGCACGCCCCGCCCTGTTCCCAGCCCCCACCCAGGTGTGGCTGGGCGCCATGGCGCCCAAGCGCTGGGCGCGCCGTGCCGTCACGCGCAACACCATCCGCCGACAAATCTATGCCGTGGGCGATCAGCTGATGCCAACCCTGCCCCCCGGGGCCCATCTGGTGCGCTTGCGCGCGGCGTTTGCGACGTCACGCTTTGCCAGCGCCAGTTCCGCCGCGCTGAAGCAGGCGGTGCGCGCCGAGCTGCTGCAGCTGTTCGCGCGGGGAGCGGCATGATCCGCGCGGCACTGATCGGCCTGGTCAAGGGCTACCGGCTGTTGCTGTCGCCCTGGCTGGGCTCGGCCTGCCGCTTCGAGCCGACCTGCTCGCGCTACGCGCTGGACGCGCTGGAGCAGCACGGCGCGGCGGCGGGCAGTTACCTCACGCTGCGGCGTCTGGCGCGCTGCCACCCCTGGTGCGCTGGCGGTTGCGATCCCGTGCCGCGCGAGCGGCCTCGACTTTTTCCCGGTCCGACGCGCGCGCATGCCGCGCCGTCCGACAAGCCTCCTAAGTGGTCATGAACGACATCCGCCGCACCATCCTCTGGGTCATCTTCGCCTTCTCGCTGGTCATGTTGTGGGACCAGTGGCAGGTCTACAACGGCCGCAAGGCGACCTTCTTCCCCAGCAGCTCGTCCCCCGCCGCCGGCCGCGCCAGCGCACCCGCCTCGGCGGTGCCGCCGGCCAGTGCCTCGCCCGGCGCCGCGGCCGTGCCCCCGGGCGGCGTGGCGATCACGCCCCCCACCGGCGGCGCGGCGATGGCGCCGGCCGCCGCCTCGGTGGCGCGCGAGCGCATCGAAGTCGGCACCGACGTGCTGAAGCTGGTGTTCGACACCGAAGGCGGCGCGATCGTCAAGAGCGAGTTCATCAAGTTCGCCGCGCAAGACCACCCCGAGCAGCCCTTCGTGCTGCTGGACACCAGCGCGAACCGCGTCTACCAGGCGCAGTCGGGCCTGATCGGCGGCAGCTTCCCCACCCACAAGACGCCGATGCGCTTTTCCGGCGAGCGCCAGTTGGCCGACGGCGCCAACGAGCTGGTGCTGCGCTTCGAGTCGCCCGACGTCGGCGGCGTGCGCCTGGTCAAGACCTACACGCTCAAACGCGGTTCCTACGTGATCGACGTGCGCCACGAGGTCATCAACCAGGGCGGTCAGCCGGTCAACCCGCAGCTGTACGTGCAACTGGTGCGCGACGGCAACAAGCCGCCGGGCGAATCCTCGTTCTATTCCACCTTCACCGGCCCGGCCTTCTACACCGACATCAAGAAGTTCCAAAAGGTGGAGTTCACCGACATCGAAAAAGGCAAGGCCGAGTTCGTCACCCAGTCGCCCGACGGCTGGGTGGCCATGGTGCAGCATTATTTCGCCAGCGCCTGGCTGCTGCCGACCGGCACGCAGCACGAGAACTTCGCCCGCAAGGTCGACAGCAACCTGTACGCGGCCGGCATGATCGCCCCGCTGGGCGCCGTGGCGCCCGGTGCCACGCGCAGCGCCGACAGCCGCCTGTTCGTCGGCCCGCAGGAAGAAAAGGTGCTGGAGGCCATCGCCCCGGGGCTGGAGCTGGTCAAGGACTACGGTTTCTTCACCATCCTGTCCAAGCCGCTGTACTGGCTGCTCGACAAGCTGCATGGCGTGCTGGGCAACTGGGGCTGGTCGATCGTGGCGCTGGTGGTGCTGCTGAAGATCGCCTTCTACTGGCTGAACGCCAAGGCCTACCAGAGCATGGCCAAGATGAAGGCCATCAACCCCAAGATCATGGACATGCGCGAGCGTCTGAAGGACAACCCGCAGCAGATGCAGATGGAGATGATGCGCATCTACCGCGAGGAGAAGGTCAACCCCATGGGCGGCTGCCTGCCCATCATGGTCCAGATCCCCGTGTTCATCGCGCTGTACTGGGTGCTGCTGTCCTCGGTGGAGATGCGCGGCGCGCCCTGGATTCTGTGGATCCACGACCTGTCGGTGCGGGACCCGTACTTCATCCTGCCCATCGTCATGACCCTGACCACGCTGCTGCAGACGGCCCTGAACCCGCTGCCGCCCGACCCCATGCAGGCCAAGCTGATGTGGATCATGCCGCTGGTGTTCAGCGTGATGTTCTTCTTCTTCCCGGCCGGCCTGGTGGTGTACTGGATCACCAACAACATCCTGACCATCGCCCAGCAGTGGCTGATCAACACCCGCATGGGCGTGCCGCCGAAGTTCAACCTGCCGAAATTCTGAGCTGGGCAAGGGGCTTGGCGGCCCCGCGCGCAGTGAAAACCCCAACCCGAACCCGGCCTGCGCGCCGGGTTTTTCATGGGCGGCTTGGGTAGGATGCTGGTCTTTCGACCATCCATTCGAGGAAGACCCCATGCCCAGCTTTCGTCCCCTGACCGCGGCCCTGGTCGCCGCCGGCTGCCTGACGCTGGCCGCCGCCGCCCAGGCCGCCACCTTGCGCATCGCCGGCGCCAACGACATCCTGACCTTCGACCCGCACGCGCAGAACCACCAGACCACGCTGGCCTACCAGCAGATGGTTTACGAAAGCCTGGTGCGCTACAACCAGAAGTACGAGGTCGAGCCCGCGTTGGCCGCCAAGTGGACCTTCGTCACGCCCACGCAACTGCGCTTCGAGCTGCGCCAGGGCGTCAAATTCCACGATGGCGCGCCCTTCACCGCCGACGACGTGGTGTTCTCGCTGACCCGCGCCATGACGCCGCCGTCCAACATGACGGCCTACGTGCAGAGCGTCAAGGAAGTCAAGAAAGTCGACGACTCGACCGTGGACGTGATCCTGAAGGGCCCCAGCCCGGTGGTGCTGCGCGAGCTGACCGACGCCCGCATCATGAACAAGGCCTGGGCCGAGAAGAACAACGCCGCCAAGGCCCAGGACTACAAGGGCAAGGAAGAAAGCTACGCCTCGCGCAACGCCAACGGCACCGGCCCCTTCATCCTAGAAGCCTGGCAGCCCGACACCAAGACCACCCTGAAGAAAAACGCCGCCTGGTGGGACAAGCCGAAGGGCAACATCGACGACATCGTGTTCACGCCCATCAAGGCCGCGGCCACCCGCTCGGCGGCGCTGATCTCGGGCCAGGTCGACATGGTGGTCGACCCTCCGGTGCAAGACCTGGCGCGCATCCAGCGCGACCCCAACATCAACGTCATCCAGGGGCCCGAGAACCGCACCATCTTCTTCGGCTTCGATCAGTTCCGCGACGAGCTGGAAGGCTCCAACGTCAAGGGCAAGAACCCGCTCAAGGACAAGCGCGTGCGCCAGGCGCTGTACCAGGCGGTGGACATCGCCGCCATCGAGCGCACCGTGATGCGCGGCCTGGGCAAGCCCACCGGCACCATGATCGCGCCCATGGTCAACGGCTGGACCAAGGAGCTGGGCGCGCGCGCGGCCAAGTACGACGTGGAAGCCGCCAAGAAGCTGCTGGCCGACGCCGGCTACCCGAACGGCTTCGAGCTGACGCTGGACTGCCCGAACGACCGCTACCTGAACGACGAGGCCATCTGCCAGGCGGTCACCGCCATGTGGTCGCGCATCGGCATCAAGACCAAGCTGCAGACCAACCCGATGTCGATCCATTCGGCCAAGATCCAACGCTTCGAGGTCAGCGCCTACATGCTGGGCTGGGGCGTGGCCACCTTCGACGCGCTGTACTCCATCGATTCGCTGATGAGCACCGTCGATCCGAAGGGCGGCGCGGCCGGCAACTTCAACTGCGGGCGCATGAGCAACCCCAAGCTCGACCTGCTGGTGGCCCAGATCAAGACCGAGATGGACCCAGCCAAGCGCAGCGGCCTGATCCACGAGGTGCTGCAGATCGTGAAGGACGACTACAACTACCTGCCCCTGCACGACCAGATCCGCCCCTGGGCCATGCGCAAGGGCGTCAGCACCGTGCACCGCCCGGACGACCGTCCGATGGCCATCTGGACCACTATCAAATAAGTAGCTAACCAGGAAGCACGCACGCCGACCAAGGCCGGTTTTGACTCAATTTTGACCCGTGGGGCCCACGCCAGGCGCCACGGGTTTTTTCATGGGCCGAAGGCGCTCAGGGCAGCTCGCCACGCGCCGGAAACTCTCCGCTGCCGACCGGCGCGGTGACCTCGGCGCCCCATTGCAGACGCAGCGGCGAGGTGCCGAAATGCAGCGGCACACCAGAGTTCATCGGTGGCAGGCCGCCGCGATCGGGCGGGTGGGCGATGGCCTCGGCGCGGATCTCGGCGCGCGACTTGACCGGGGTGTAGGGCGTCTGGGCGCCGTACAGCGCCTGCTCGCCGTGCGCGGGCATGGTCACGCCGGGCGGCCCGCACGCCACCAGGACGGTCGGCGCCAGCAGGGCCAGCAGAATGCGGTGCAGGACACAGGTCATGTGGTGTTGCTCCAAAAAAGGTACCGGCGGCACATTTTCGAAATCTTCATTTGATAGCGGCTCTGGCTTATCCAACAAGGGCTAAGAGCCGATGTGATCTGAAAACTGGTCCCCTCGCCGCACCCGCACCTCACCGCCCTGCATGACCAGGGCGATGCGCTCGCCCTGGCCGGCCAGCACCGACAGGTCGGCCAGCGGGTCGCCGTCCAGCAGCAGCAGGTCGGCGCGCGCGCCCGGCACCACCTCGCCCAGCTCGCCGACCTGGCCCAGCACCTCGGCGCCGATCAAGGTGGCGCTTTGCAGCACTTCCAGCGGCGTCTGCACCTGGGCGCGGATCAGCAGCTCCTCGCTTTGCAGGCCGTGCGCGCCGCCCAGCAGGTCGGTGCCCAGGGCCATCTTCACGCCGGCGGCCTTGAACAGGGCCAGCGATTTCAGCCCCGCCGCGCGCACCTGCTCGACCTTGGCCGCGCTCTCGGGCCCCAGCCCCAGGCGCACGCCATCGCGCGCCAGCGCCTCGTAGGTGACGAGGGTGGGCACGGCGTAGGCGCCGCGCGCGGCCATCAGATCGGCGGTGGGCGCGTCGATCAGGTTGCCGTGCTCGATGCTGCGCACCCCGCATTCCACCGCGCGGCGGATGGCCTCGGGCGTGTAGGCGTGCGCCAGCACGTAGGTGTGGCGGGCAGCGGCCTCATCGACGATGGCGCGCGTCTCCTGCAGCGAATAGCCGAGCGCGTTCACCGGGTCGGTCGGCGAGGCCACGCCGCCGGAAGACATGATCTTGATCTGGTCCGCCCCCATCTGCAGCAGCTCGCGCACCGCCTGGCGCAGCGCCTCCACGCCGTCCACCACCCGCGTGCTGGCCAGGCGCTGGCAGCCGCAGCCCACGGGCTGCAGGCGGTCCGAACGCGGCCGGAAGTCGCCGTGCCCGCCGGTCGGACTGAGCGCCGGGCCGCTGACGAACAGGCGCGGGCCGATCACCGTGCCGTCGATGCCGTCCTCCAGCGCGCTTTTCAGCGCCCAGTCGGCGCCGCCGGCGTCGCGCACGGTGGTGAAACCGCGCCGCAGCATGTCGCGCAGAATGGGCAGCGCCCGGTACGCCAGCAAGGTGTTCGGCGTGCTGGCCAGCAGGCCCAGCTGGGTCTGCGAAAAACTGACGTGCACGTGGCAGTCGATCAGCCCCGGCATCAGGGTGCGGCCACCGCCGTCGATGACGCGCGCCGCGCCTTCGGGCCGCAAGGGCTGGGCCGACAGCGCGCGGATGCGCCCGCCGGCCACCAGCACGTGGTGACCGAGCAGCCGGCGGCCGGCACGCACGTCGAGCACGTCGACGTTCTCGAACAAGGTCTGGCTCATGGCATGGGCTGGCGGTGCAATGGCGGCAAAGGGTCGCGGACAATCATGCCATGCCAAGCTCTTCTTCCGCCCCCCCGCGCGACCCGATTGCCGCCGTGGCCACCGCGCCCGGCCGCGGCGCGGTGGGCATCGTGCGCGTGTCCGGCCCCGGGCTGCGGCCGCTGGCGCGCGCCCTGTGCGGGCGCGAGCTGGCGCCGCGCGTGGCCACCTACACGCCGTTTGCCGACGACGGCGGCGGCGCCATCGACCACGGGCTGGCGCTGTACTTTCCGGCCCCGCACTCCTACACCGGCGAGGACGTGCTGGAGCTGCAGGCGCACGGCGGCCCGGTGGTGCTGCAACTGCTGCTGGCGCGTTGCCTGCGCGCCGCCGC
>JAIUOM010000040.1 GCA_020161215.1 Pseudomonadota bacterium | reverse complement strand
AGCGATGCCAGCGTGATGCGCTCTTCTGGCTGCAAGTGCGTGTATCGTGATTCCATCTCGGCAACTTACCCTCGGTGAGGGTGTTGCACTTCAGAGTTGAGACCGCCCTTGAAAACAGACGGTATGGCCCCGTTCAAACCACCAGAACCGTTCAGGCCATGAAGGATTGGTACGATGACAAATCTGAGTTGTTCATTGAGCGGCCTACCAATCGTCCGGATGCGGCACCTACCCATGTGCGGCTGCAATTTTCCGGCGGCAGATGCTTTGCATTTTATATTTTAATCCGCCCAACCATAAGCGTTCTTGCCCCACACCCCTACATTTGCTCCTGGCCAATAACATTGAGCAGAAGAAATTTGGGTTGATAATATAAAAGTTGTTATTAATATTGATAAAGTGTATAGGAGTGGTCTGATCAGACCTTTGATGAATTGAATAAATAGCATACTAAGTATGAGAATATTATAACAACATATGTTGTATAAAATGTAAAAATCCACCAAGTAACTGTGGATAAAGTTTAATTATTTTTAGATTATTAATTATAAAAGTAAAAAGGCTCGATAACATGAAGACATGGTCTTCTATATTATAGAGCCTCGGCAGACCTAGGGTCTGTAGATGTATTTAAGAGTTTTAAGTCTCAGTCATCTTTCTAGCGTGTGACAGCTGTTTATTTTCAGTAGCGGCAAATAACACTGCGCGAGCTGAAATTGTTCACAACTGGAGCCCAGTAGCTTTCCCAGCAACCAGAGGCTGAGTGAACAACGAAGCCAGCTTGCGAGCCGTACGAGTAGTCGCTCGGTTCCTGAAATCCACCATTGTCAACCGGAGGGTTTATTGTTGCTGCATTGTTGGTATCGGCCCAAATCGGGAATCGCTGGTAGATGGTTACCCCACCAGGGGATTGGTTCGTCTTATAGTAAGCGAACATCACCTTGCGGCCGTTGTATCCAGGGATAACAATGTCGGACATCGCGAACTTGATGGTACCGTCGGCACTGTATTTTTCCCACAGGCCACCGTCAGCCAATCCCACATCATTGGCCACATATTTCGTGGCACCAATGTCTTGCGGGTTGGTGATCTTGACGCCCATGTTGGCCATCCAGACCTTGGCGGCCACGCTCCAGGTGAAGTCACTGGCAACTGCAGAGCGGATGTTGCCAGTGGCGTCGTCTTTGGCGAAGGCACCAGTCACAGGTGGTGACATGCAGGCGCCGAGGGCGTTCTGCTGGGCCGGTGCCGTACACGTTGTGACGGGCTGCGCCTTGCAGGATCCGGGCACCAGGGCGTCGGCGGCTGCTTGGGCAGCTGCTTGTGATACCTGGCTGGTGGCGGTCAGATGGCTGCCGTCCCAGCAGGCCGCAGCGCTGGCGGCCGTATAGGTTGTGGGGGTGGTCGGGGTGGTGGGCGTTTCAGCGCTCCCCCCCCCCCCGTCACCTCCGCCACAAGCGGCAAGGGCCAAAGCGGCAGTCATCGCTGCTGCCGAGAGAATGGATTTCAGGTTCATGGCCGATCTCTTTTTAAAGTAGTACCAGTTAAAAAATGGATTGATTTCAACAAAGCTGCCGCGATGCTCCCAGCAATGGATAAAAATCTGCAAAAAACAGGCCATGACCAGAAACAGTCATGGATTCATTGCTTGGAAAAAGCGATATCCCTGTTGACGAAAGGCACCTTGAAATGGATTCGCCCTGGGTTTTCAATTGTGAACACCAATGAAACCCCCAAGGCATCTTTAATTTCAAGCTCAATCGTATTTCTCTCCGCCCGAATCGCCGAAAGCGACAGCGCCTGCAACGCCAGGCCGTCGGGAGTCTTCAAGATCAACTGATTGCGCGTGACTTCTATATTCGGGGCGATCGGGACTTTAAGACTGTCAATGGCAAACGCGTCGGCCTTCCAGTTGCCCAGAATCACGGTGGGGTCTGGCTTGGCGCACGCCCACAGCATGCAGCCCGTGGCCAACACCAGTAGATAGCGGCAAATGTGATGCTTCATTTCGCTTGCAAGGCATCCAACTTTGCTTTCAACCCTGGGTCTGCCTTCATTTTCACGAAAGCAGGCTCGGTCGCGATAAGCTCGAATTGTCGAAAACCCTTGCTTGCCGCCAGTGTCAGGTTGTCCACCGACTCCGAGTTCTTCCCCTGTCGTGCTTTCAGTACCGCAAGATTGAAATACAGCTCGGGGATATCCGGATCCTTGTCCTTCGCGGCCAAATAGTCTTTTTCCGCCTGCTCCAGGTTGCCAGCAACCGCCGCCTGTGCACCAGAGTTCAGCAGCGTCACCGCGGCGGCGCGTCTGCAAATTTTGGCGGCGTCCAGGCTCTTGGCTTTCGTGGCCTCATCACATGTCTGCCTGGCGGATGTTTCGCCGACGTTCACCTCTGAATGTTTGAGCTCGGCGACTTTGTGCTCGGTGGCAGGCACCGAGGTCACGGCCATCGGGGGAGTGGGTGGCGCGACCGCCACGGACGCCGCGGATGCATCCGGCTTCAGCACCACGACCTGATTGCCTTGCCACCAAGCGTAGCCGCCAGCAACCAAGACAAGCATGACCACGGCAGTGCCGATCAGCATCGGCTTCCTGCGCCTTCCACCCGAATGCCCAGGCGCCCGCCAATCGGCCTGGGATTGCGCAAGCGTCATGCCGCATTCTGGACAACGGTCGTCACCCCCAAGGCCAGCCTCGAAGTCCTTGCCGCTGTCGGCAATCGAACACGATCCGAAGTTCTTGCATGTGTACTTGGTCACCCGCTTGCCCCTCAATTCAATTCCAAGAGCTTTTTCACATCCGTCTGAACCAAGGCGAGATAGCGTCGATAAAACTCATCGCTCGCATTCCGCCCCCGCGACTCATAAATTCCCTTGACCAAATCCTTCGCACTATCGAACCACGCCAGCCGTTGCGCATGCTCAGCCGCCTTGACCCGCGAATCGACGTCCAGCTCAATCATGCTGAGCGTGCGCAGATTCATATCTTCCACAGCATTAAAAAAATCCCCGTTTCCAAGCTGGGCTTCATTCGGCAGCCCGTCCTGTTCGTACACATAAATGGTGGTGGGTCTGCCTGTGTTCCGATCTGGCCGCTCCTCGATCAGGCCCATTGCCTTGGCCAGAAATACCCAGGGCAACATCGCGCTCCGCACCTTACTCATCGTTGGAATTTCCAAGGGCGGGAATTGAGCTCCATCGCCCTCGCTGTGCATGAGTGTGCGAACCTCTTCGGATGCCTCACGGCGTTGCTCGTAACTCGTACGCAACATGGCCAAGGGCTCAATGCACCGCAATGTAAAAAGATTGGTGATGCTGAGCACGGTGAGTTCATTTTCTCTGGCGCCAACTCCGAGCACATTGAACGTAGCTCCTTGCTTGTTCTGCTCAAACAGGCCTGCCAGTTTGGTTCGAAATGGGCCCGCTTCCTCGCATTCAGGAAGTAGGACGCCTGCCGTGCGGCCGACTTTCCCGATGCGGTCCGAGACGGTGCCCGGCCCGCCCAGGCTCACCTGCGCATTATCAAATTTCACGAAAACGCCGGCCTTATTTATCGTTTCTCGAACAAACCGCGCCAACTCGTCCTCTTTTCCTTCCTTTTCTTCCCGAATTTTTTGCACAATATTCACTTCCAGCATGCGCTTTCGCGATACCGCGAGGTTTTCATGGGCTTTCTTGACCTCAGCTTGGCTGACCGCCTCGATAATCGATTTAATGTCAACTATTCCGAGTTTTTCCTGAAAAACAGTAAAACCAGCTCTTTGTTCACCAACATTCTGAATAAGCGCCAAGCGTGCGGCCTGAGCCTGTAGTTTCTGAATATCCTCGGATTGCAGCATTTGCTTGCCGAGATCGACAACGTCTTCGACCTTGAAGATTTTTTGCTTGTAGTCGACGGGGTTTTGCTTGAGCCGTGACTGCGCCTCTTCGCGAAAGTGCTTGGCCACCTCAAGCAGTTTGGCCTGAAATTGACCCACGTTGCCTTTCAGGTCAATGATCTGCTGAATAGTTTCTTCCAGCAGTTTCCGCGCAAATTTCAGGCCTTCTTCATTGGTGCGGCAAACCAGTGCCTCTTGGACACTCGCCGCGCCTTCAACAAAATAGTCCCCCGGTTTACCGATCAGCTTGCCGAACACCCCCATATCGCCCAGTCGACGTTCGACCTCGGTTATTTTTTGCTGGTGGTGCTGAGTGGCCTTGGTGTTGGCCTCGACTCGCCCATCCATCTGGTAAAGCCGTTCTTCAAGAGTCGAGATCAGCGCCGTCAATAGCCTGTCAATCTCGGACGTGGAACGCTGTCCATTTTTCCAATCAGAGAACAAATCTCGCTCAACGGTCAGCCGTATCCAGCGCGCCATTTCAGCCCGGGCTTTGAGCTTGATCTCATAAAATTTCTTCACGCCACCAAGACCACGGTAGCCTTCATCGAAAATTTTCTCAGTGCGAACCTTCAACTCGCTGAACCAGCGCGCCTTGTCCGATTTAGAACTCTGGATATCATTGACTTGTGCGGACACGGCCGCTGCCCAGAAGTCCAAGATGCGCTTCCATCTTGTATTATTGGCATCGTCGGGCAAAATTCCAACGCTGAGCGATAAATGCTCGTCGGAAAGCAACCATTTTTGGAGCGTATCCGGTTTGCGCACCTCAGCACCAAAGTCGGCGGGGCGGGCCTCGTCGGAATAGCCCAAATTTTCTTCAAAATAATTAAAGACCGCCTGCTTCACCGCGCTCTCGGCGAATTGGTAGCAAAAATACTCTTCAATCTCTTCGTTGGGAACGACCATTCGGCGAATACCGAACGACAAAAACCTGGGGCTGCGCTGCTTTACATCGGCATCGCCTACAGACGGTTCGTTATCGAAAGCACCGTTCTCGGAGTTCTCGGCCTTGTCCAGATCCTCCCAGTCGGTGACCTGAGTCTTGGCGAACAGGTACTCGGCGATGATTCCTGGTAATTCCTTATCGGTGTCCACGGTGTAGCCACCGACATTTTCATTTGTCAGGACATAGCAGCCGTTGAAAAAAATACCTGTTCGCTCCACACGCCGACCGCCGGTTCCGGTCAGGTCGTAGGGCAAATAGCTGCCGACTGCCAGCGCGTTGAGTTCCTTGAGTGCCGCGTAGCCATTGGCGTGGTAGTTTCCACTTCCGGCCCAGCTCTCCTTTGGTATTGCCTCGGGCAATACCGTGTAAACCATGATTCTTACCTGGTTCGCGTCGGGGTAGTGCTTGCGGATCTGAGCCACGACGTCGACCACCGAGCCGCTGCCAGTTCCGCCGGCCAACCCGCAAACCACATGAACCTTGAGCGCGCTGCCTCTGTTCTTTCGAAGCACGGTGACGCGGTCATTGACTTTGCTCATGAAATCGCGAGCATGATTGGCGAATAGAAATCGACCAAATTTTCGTCGTTGCCCGCTGGCGGTTTTGTCGACTTCAATCAAGTGCTGGATGGGACCGACCGGCTTTAACCACGGCTCAATCTGCGGGTAGCCCGTCGGGTTTTCGACGACGGCGGCGAGGTTCGCACGATCAATAAAGAGTTGTTGTCCTTGATCCAGCTGGACCGATTTTCCGAGAACTTTCCACGCCTGATCGTCGTGGCGCATGAATTCATCGTTTGTATCGGCGTAGAGGAATTCATACAACACATCGTCTTTGACCTGGGTCTCCCGCGCGTAAAGCTTGCGAAATTCACGAATGACTTTGCCGCCCGTACCGCCCAAGCCAATAATGAGATGGTTGTTGCTCATGCGAATGCTTCTTAAAACTTAAGGTTGGCCACATCCGGAATGAATGTTGCCTGCGGAGTCTGTGTTACCGGAGAGTTCTCCTGCGCACTGACCTCTTTGTTGACTGCGCTTTGAATGATCGGCTTTGCGGCATCAAAGGCACCTTGCACTTCGTTCCTGCGGCGCAGCTCTTGAACAAAATAATAGGTAAAGTAGCTTTGCTTAAGAGGCGCGCTTTCCCATGATTTTTCGCCGGGACCGCTCGCGGCAATAAGAATTTTTTCTTGCTCTCTATTTTGCCCAGCAAAATAATTCAGGCTCCGTTGATCCATTCCAGTTGAATAGGTCTCTTCTTCCACAAAGAGATCCTTTGAGGTGGCGACCAGAAACCCGGGCACTTTGGCGAATGCCGCGCCGCTATAGCATATGTCCAGCACGATCATTACTCTTGCCGGGCTCACGGTTTCAATGAATCTCTTAATCTCATCGTCCTGCAGTGCCGTGGACGGATCAATCCAACGGCGCTTGACGTCAATCTTGGAGTCGTGAAGAACGACCGCCATATTTCCAAGGTCGTTTGGCTTGTTGCCATGGGTGCTAAAGTACAGCACCGCAGTATCGTTGGGCTTGATACGTGACTTGAGCGACGACAGGGCTGCATCCACCTGCGCCTTGGTCGCCTGCTCTTCGAGCAAAAGCGTCATGTTTTCCCGTTTGACACTTTTGTCACTCAAGTAGTTGTAAAACATCTTCGCGTCATTGCCGGCATTTGGGAGAACGCGGATATTTCTCATCTCATAATGGCCGACACCGACCACAAGCGCGTGGACCTCACCTGAGCCCGTGCCCTCGCTCTTGACCGGTCGGCTCTTGCGCAGGGCATCAAGAATGCCGGTCTTGATGCCCTCGGTACCCGGGTAGCGCACGTTCTCGGGCGTCGTGGGTGCGACCCAGCGCACGCCGACCACCTGCTGCGCAAGGTTGAATGCCAGCTGAACCTGGGCGCGATCCTTGTATTGCCCGACAAGTCGGAGTCGGCCATCCAGGCCCGGTTCGACCGAGGCCTGCTGCAGCCCCTCGGCGGTAAACCGGGCGCGAATCCGCACGATGTCATCAACCGTGGGCCCCGCAATGCTGCACGCGACCCATGCGAACCCCAAGATCAGCGCGAGAAACTTCTTCATTTGCTTGCTCTTCGAACCCACCCCCGGATACCCCCGGGAATTTCCACCTGAACCCAGTTCACTCCGCGGATCACAATCCACTGCAGCACCTGTGCTGATACCGCCTGTTTGGTCCGCGCAATCACCTGGTTGGAATTTGGCGCCTCCATCAACACTCCGCCTGCTGGAACGGTAAGCTGCACATCGGCTGCAATTGCCGACGGCGATGGCTGCGGCTGCCGTTGCTGCTGCTGCTGCGCCACCTGCTGCTGCGGTTGGCCCCCCGCCGACTGAGATACTTGTTGCAGTGCTGGAACTTGCAGCGGAATCACTTGTTCGTGGCGCATCCCGTCGGCCTCAACCACAAATTTGATTGCCCAGTCACGTGTCCGCAAGAGCTCCGGCGCATCCTGTGCGGACGGGGTGGGAATGGCAAACGTGGTCCTGTTTGTGCCTTGCTGGATGGTGTCTTCGGACGACGAAGCAATCTCCTGCTTGCTCCCGTCCGGTCCAGTGAAGAGCAGGTTACGGGACACTCGCGCCTTCACGTCGCGCGCGTCCGGTTTGTCGCTGACGAAGACGTATTCCGCCGATGCCTCCAGGTCCCGACCGAAGTCGAGCGGCTGGGCCGTGATTCGCTGAATCTCCAAGCCGCGTGCCACCTCGTCCGGCGCGCCTAACGACGGCTCAGCCACGGGCACTTGCGTTGGACGGGGGGCGATGACCGTGGTTTGCATCTTTGGCGGAAACGCCTGAAGGCAGGACTGCCACGCCACGCGATGTCCAATCAATGCTCCAACGGCCACGCCAGCGGCGGTGACAGCGGCACCCTGCTTGCGCCGACCTCCTCCCACCAGGCCCCCCACGACGCCACCGATGAGGGCGCCACCAAGCGTTGCCACGATTTTCTGCTCACGGAAACATGTGTCGAAAGTCGCGTACTGCTTTTGAAGTTGCGCCGTCGTGCAACCCAATAAACCAGATGTGACAAAAACAATGGCTGCTATGGCCCGCGCCACGGGCCGACGAAATCTTGTTTCCATACAGAACTATCGATGCGCAAGTTTGATCGACGTTACAAGCGGCTTGATGTTGCTCACCGCTTCCGGTGCAGGCCTGAAAACCGTGGTCTGGAACACTCCGTCGTCTTCCACGAACAGATCTTTGGATATTGCACCGGTATCAAGCGCAGCCATCACGACACGCTGAAATTTCGGTTGTGTTGACGACGGCGCCCCTGGCCCATTGGGCTCGTTCAGCGTGATCTGCTGCCCCCCGTATTCAAATCTTGAAATACGTGTTTCAGAAAGAACCACAAGAATGACTTCTTCGCCCGGCGTGGTATCAAATTTGATGGATTTTCCGGTTTGCTGAGGGATTTGGTAGACCAAGCCTGGTTGAACCTGATTGTTGTCTGTCGGGGAGTTTGGGAAAATCGTGGTGACCCGCCCAGAACTACCCAAGTTCACGACATAGAGATACCCTGCACGATTCGCATTGAAACCTAAACGTATGCGATTGCCAGCAGAGAAAATCGTCCTTGGAGACACCGCCTTGGTTCCTCCATCTTCGAAAAGTTGATAAACGGTTGTTTGTAATCCCAGTACTTTCGGCTTTATCGGTTTGGCCGGGCCAGGCGTCGCGGACGCCAGCTGAGTCGTGTTGCCATCCAAGCCAATGAACAGTTCTTTTGCCGTGCTTTGTGCCTGAGCCGACGAAATGGCTGAAGTCCAAAGCACAAAAAAACTGAGTAGCGGCAAGCTGGTCACTGACGAAAGTAGCCTTTGGAAGCTTCGCATCATTTTTCCTAAGTTTTCCAAGCCGACTTTGATAGAGCACTAATGCGGTGGCAGGCCATCGCACGCCGAACATTTCCGGGAACCAAAAATCTCTGGACCAGCACGACGACGTGACACAAAACGAAGGCCAGCACGTCACTGCCCACCCCACCAAAACCATCCTGGCTGGTGTAGTGATGCGCGCAAAATTTGTTGCAGTAAGTTGCTTTAGAGATACATTGAAGCATTCCCTCGACGCGCCGCAAAATGTCAAATGTGTCATTCACCGCAATCGTGCTGGATACGCACTCGAATATGCTGCGGCCCCCTGCGCCCGCGCTCGCGATCCGCCTCCGGCACAAATGCGCTGCAGCCTTCTTGGAACGCGCGGTAGGCGCATTGCAAATGCAGAGCAGCGTGGTGCTGGACGAACTGGTGAGCCTGTGGCATGAGGTCAGCAGCACACCGACGGGCATGGGCCTGGCCGCGCCGGACCGCACGGCAATCAAGCGCCTGATCGAGGCAGTGGAGGCAGGTCTGGCGCAACTGCCGGAAGGTACGGCCAGGCTCAGCCACCCGCCGCGCGCCAAGACCGTGGGGCCGTGGCGCCTGGTTTGCGCGTCAGGGGTTCAGTGGCAACTGGCCCCACAGCGTGCAGTGGGCCCGTTTGCCGGCACCAGAGAAGCGCCCAGCCCCGACTTACCGACCCTGCTGGCCGAGGCGGCACGCAATCCAGTCGCCATCACGGCCCTCCTCGGCCTGGTGAACCAGTTCACCTTGGCCGACGACGCGCTGCGGCGTGGCGAGTACACCGACAGCGCCCTGCTGTGGCAAACCATGCTGAACGAGCTGGCGCTGAGCACCTGTGGCCAGACCCTGGTCGGCCTGCGCCTGGTGCGTGCCCTGCGCCGTGGCGGCCAGTTCTCGCAAGCACACCCAGTGCTCAAGCAAGCCGCGCTGCAGGCCCGTGCCACGGCCGGACGGGCGGGCGACAGTTTGCGCGCCGAATGCGCTCTGCTGGCCGCCCGGCTCCGGTTTGACGTGGCGCGCGTGGAGGCGGCGCGAGAGTTGGATTTTGGACAACTTTGGCGGCACACGCAGCAGTCGCTGTCGCCCAGCCTGCAAGCTCAATGGGCCAACCTGCACGCGCTGGTGGTGCGCCGCCGGTTGCTGGCCCTCCACGAAGCCGGAGCCCCGCTGGCCGAGCGCGTGGCGGTGCATCTGCACCAATTGGCGTTGTACGAGGCGGCCATCTTCTGGTTGCTGGAAGATGGCGATGCCTACAACTTGCAAGCGGTGGTAATCAACCTGGCCAACTACCTCAACGGGGTGCAGGTGTGGCTGAAGCCGACGGACCAAGCCCGCGCCGACTGGTTCGAGGCCAGTTTGACCGCCTTTGCCCTCGGGCATACGCTGCTGGACAGGTTCGATTTGCCGCAGGACAGTGCTTGGGATTTCATCATGCTGGGCGAGTTGTACATGGGCACTCCTGAGGTGCGCGCGTGGCTGCACGCCAATCCCTTGGCCTGGCCGGGGCAGCAGAGCCCGGCACACGAGGGGTTCTACCGAAAATCGATCGAAGTGGCGGTGGCGTGTGGCGACCAGCGGCAGATCATCGTGGCCTGGGATCAACTGGCCCGCTGGCGTTTGACCTTCGGACAACCCGAGCAGGCCACGCACGCCGCCGCCATGGTGCGCGAACTGCTCCAGCAAGACGCCAAGCTGGCCAGCGATCTGGCGCGCGACGGGTTCGCGCCGGTGCCGGCACCGCCAGTGGCCGACAGCCCGTCCACTGAAATCTGATGCCGGCCACAGGCTTGCTTCGCCTGAGGCCGCGCCAGGCGCACCCAGGCTGAACCGTACCCGATGCAAGATTCGGGCATGATTCATACCGATAGGCGTTCTATCTACAAGAACCGTTCAGGCTGAGCTTATCGAACTCCGATGCGGCGTTTCGACACGCCTTCCGTAAGCCTGTCGAAGGGCTCAACGCAAACGGTTGGATATTTTTAGAACGCTTGGGATATCAGGTCATCCACCGGCACAGGTCAAGCCTGATATGCTCATGTTTTAATAGCAAACCCGACGCACCACCGCCATGATGCGCCTGCCCACCCTCACCGCCCTGGAGCACCTGGCCTTCGTGGCCGCGGGGCTGCTGACCTACGTGGTAGTCACCCGGGTGCGGCGCCAGCGCCGCCACCCCTACGCGGCGCTGGCCTGGGTGATGTCGATTGCGGCGTTTCCCTACTTGGGGCTGCCGATCTTCCTGATTTTCGGCACGCGCAAGCAGATCCGGCCGGCCACGCCGCGTCAACCGGCCCCCGCCGGCCCCTGGGCCGCGCTGGCGCCGCTGTGGGCCACGCGCCTGCTGGCGGCGCTGGGGGTGGCGGGGGCGCGGCCGCAGGCGGCGGTGCGGTTTTTTGACGATGGCGAGGCGGCCCTGGCCGAACTGCTGCGTGTGATCGCCTCGGCGCGCCAGACGGTGGACGTGTGCACCTACGTGCTGGCCGACGACGAAGTGGGCGCGGCCGTGGCCGCGGCGCTGGCCGAGCGCGCGCGGGCCGGCGTGCGGGTGCGCCTGCTGGTCGACGCCATCGGCAGCCTGAAGGTGCGCCACAGCCACGACCGGCTGCTGAAGAGCGTGGGCGTGCAGGTGCGCCTGTTCATGCCGGCGCTGTTCAACCCCCGGCGCGGTCGCGCCAACCTGCGCAACCACCGCAAGTTCACCCTGGCCGACGGGCAGCGCGTGTGGGCCGGTGGGCGCAACCTGGCCAACGAGTACTTCATCGGCCAGGTTGGCGAGCCGCCCTGGCTGGATCTGAGCTTCAGCGCCGACGGCGCGCTGGCGGCGCAGGCCCGCGCGCTGTTCGAGGGCGACTGGCGCACTGCCCATGGCGTGCGCCGCGCCCCGCGTGAAACCTACGCGGCGCGCGCGGACGAACCGCCGCCAGCGCCGCAGGACCCCCTGGGCGGCCCAGCCGCGCCGGTCGACCCGGTGCCAACCACCGCCCAGCCGCCGGGCCCGGGCCCGTCCCATGCCCTAGCCCAGTGGGTGCCCAGCGGCCCCGATTTTCATGAGGACACCTTGCACGCCCTGCTGGTGTCGGCCGCGTTCCATGCCGAGCAGCGCCTGCTGCTGGCCACGCCCTACTTCGTGCCCGACGAAGGCCTGCTGGAAGCCCTGGTGCTGGCGGCCCGGCGCGGCGTCGACGTGCTGCTGCTCTTGCCGGCCGCGTCCAACCACCGCCTGGCCGACTGGGCGCGCGGACGCCCGGTGCGCGCCCTGCTGGAAGCCGGCGCGCGCGTGCGCCTGTTGCCGCGCATGCTGCACGCCAAGGCGGCGGTGGTGGACGGGCAACTGGCGTTGTGCGGCTCGGCCAACCTGGACAGCCGCAGCCTGTTCATCAACTACGAGGCCCAGGCCGCCTTCTACGGCCAGGCCGAAATCGACTGGCTGGCCGACTGGTTCGCCCGCCTGGCCGACACCGGCACACCGGCCAGCGCCGAGCCACCCAGCTGGCTGGGTGATATGGGCGAGGGGGTGGTGGCGACGGTTGCTTTTCAGCTTTGAAGCCCTCCCCCAGGCTCCACTCGCTGCGCGATGTTGCGCCTCCCCCCTCAAGGGGGCGCCGCCAGCGGGCGGGCCAAGCCCTTCCGCGGCGGCCGCTGGGGCGGCCTGCTCCGCAGCCTTTTGAAGAGATCGGGGCCGTTGGTGGTGTGTTTTTACTACTAAAAGGCTAGCCTTTTAGGCTTATTGGATAAGCCGCAGCGGCCAACACTTGGGTCGTCCGTGGTCATGCCGCTGGCGCTGGGACGGGGGCATCGCCACGCTCATCGGCGGCGATGCGGCCGGCGTCCACGGTCAGGCGGCGCTGGCACAGGGCGGCGATGGCGCGGTCGTGGGTGACCAGCACCAGGGTCGTGCCCTGCTCGCGGTTCAGCTCGAACATCAGCTCCATCACCCGCTCGCCGGTGGCGAAGTCGAGGCTGCCGGTGGGTTCGTCGGCCAACAGCACGGCCGGGTGCACCACGAAGGCGCGCGCCAAGGCCACGCGCTGCTGCTCTCCGCCCGAGAGCACCTTGGGGTAATGGCCGAGCCGCTCGGCCAGGCCGACGCGGGTCAGCATCTCGGTGGCGGCGCGGCGCGCGTCCTTGCGGCCGACCAACTCCAGCGGCAGCATCACGTTCTCTAGCGCCGTCAGGTTGCCCAGCAGTTGAAAACTCTGGAACACGAAACCGATCTTGCGCGCCCGCAGCGCGGCACGCTGGTCTTCGTCCACCGCGAACATGTCCTCGCCGTCCAGGTGAACTGTTCCGCGGGTCGGGGTATCCAAGCCGGCGATGATCGACAGCAGCGTACTCTTGCCCGAGCCGGAGGCCCCGACAATGGCCACGGTTTCGCGCGGCGCCAGACTGAAATGGATATCGCGCAGAATATCCAGCGTGCCGGTCGAATCGGTCACGGATTTGAAAACATGCTCCACCGCGACGATCGGGGAGCGAGAGGCGTCGGGCGTGTGGCCGGGCGTGGGTTCCGTCATGAATAAGGGTTGTGTGTGATTCGCCGTCACTTTATCCGCTCCGCGCTGGCCTTGGCTGGCGCTGGGGCTTGCGGGCCCAGCGCCTGGGCCGCCGAGCCGCGCACCATCGTGGTGCTGGGCGATTCACTCAGCGCCGAATACGGCATCGCCCGCGGCAGCGGCTGGGTGGCGCTGCTGGACAAAAAACTGGCGGCCGAGAAGATCGCCGCCACGGTGGTCAACGCCAGCATCTCGGGCGACACCACGGCCGGGGGACGCTCACGCCTGCCGGCCCTGCTGCGCAGCCGGCAGCCAGACATCGTGGTGATCGAGCTGGGCGGCAACGACGCGTTGCGCGGCCTGTCGCTGGACATGACCGAGGCCAACCTGGCGGCCATGGCCGCGGCGGCCCAGCAGGCCGGTGCCCGCGTGCTGCTGGCCGGCATGCAGATGCCGCCCAACTACGGCGCCGAGTACGGCCGCCGCTTCGAGCAGCTGTACGTCAAGGTGGCCAAGGCGCAAGACACGGCCCTGGTGCCTTTTTTGCTCAAGGGCGTGGCGGACCAACCCGACGCGCTGCGCCTGTTCCAGCCCGACCGCATCCATCCCAAGGCCGAGGCGCACCCCACCATCCTGGCCAATGTGTGGCCGGAGTTGCAAAAGTTGCTGAGATGAACGCAGCCCCCCCGAAGCGCCTGCGGCGCCTCCCCCCACGGGGGGCGAGCCGGCCGCTTCGGGCGGCCGTGCGCAGCGGCTCCTTGCCTGGCCTGCTCCGCGGCCACCGGACGGGGAAATGTTGAGCGGTCCGTGGCGGTACGCGGGCATCTGAAATGGCGCTAGGCGCGATGGATAACTGAAGTGAGTGTTCAAAAGATCTCTGGCGGCGAGGCCCTGGCCGCGCTGGACCGCTACGACGCGGTCATCGACGCCCGCAGCGAGAGCGAATTTGCCCTCGACCACCTGCCCGGCGCCGTCAATTGGCCGAGCCTGGACGACGCGCAGCGCGCGCGCGTCGGCACGCTGTACAAACAGGTCAACCCGTTCGAGGCGCGCAAGGTCGGCGCCGCCCTGGTGTCGCGCAACATCGCCGCGCACATCGAGCGCGATGCCATGGACAAGCCGCGCGACTGGCGCCCCCTGGTGTACTGCTGGCGCGGCGGCCAGCGCAGCGGCGCCCTGGCCCTGGTGCTGGGGCAAATCGGCTTTCGGGTCACCTTGGTCGAAGGCGGCTACAAGGCGTTTCGCAACGCCATGCGCGCCGACCTGCCGGCGCAGGCCGAGCGGCTCAGCTACCGCGTGATCTGCGGCCCCACCGGCTCGGGCAAGACGCGGCTGCTGCACGCCCTGCAGGCCGCCGGCGCCCAGGTGCTGGACCTGGAAGGCCTGGCCAGCCACCGTGCCTCGGTGCTGGGGCTGATTCCAGGCCAACCCCAGCCTTCACAAAAGCGCTTCGAGATGCTGATCTGGGAACACCTGCTCCACCTGGACGCCAGCCGGCCGGTGTACGTGGAGGCCGAAAGCAAGAAGGTCGGCAACCTGACCTTGCCCGACGCACTGATCCAGGCCATGCGCGCCAGCGCCTGCCTGCGCGTCGAGCTGTCGGAGGACGAGCGCGTGGCCCTGCTGCTGGAGGACTATCCGTTTTTCGTCAGCGATCCGGAGTTCTTTTGCCAGCGTCTGGACACCTTGAAGGCGCTGCGTGGCCAGGCGGTGATCGAGCGCTGGACCGGCTTGGTGCGCGCTGGCCAAACAGAAACCGTGGTGCGCGAACTGCTGACCCTGCACTACGACCCAGGGTACGCCAGCTCAACGCGGCGCAATTTCGCGCGCTTTGATCAGGCGCTGGAAGTGGCCCTGCCCGACCGTTCACCCAAGACGCTGGCGCACGCCAGCGCCATGATTCTGGCCGCCGAGGCGGCGGCCTGAGGGCGCTCAGTCGGCGCCGCCCTCGCCGCCGTTTCCACCGCCCCCTTCCGCCCCTTCGGCCGCATCCGGCGCGGCGTTGTCCTGATCGTCGCCATCCTCGGGCAGTCCGCTCTGGCGGCGTTCGGCCTTGGCCTTGGCCTTTTCTGCCTTCTTGCGTTTTTTCTCCAGCTCACGCTGGCGTTTCTCATAGCCGTAGTTGGGGGTTGCCAATGGGTCGTCTCCTGAATGAGCGGGCTCACTGTACCACCGCGCCGACCTCAGCCCGGCGCAGGCGCGCCCGTGGAGGCCAAGGCCGCCGGTTCACGCCACTGCACCGCACCGCGGTAGGCGTGCCAGCTGGCATGGCCCAGCAACGGGCCGATGACGATGAAGCCCAGCCCCCAGGTGGCCAGCGCCAGCCCGATCAGCACGGTGATCAGCAGGCCCCACCACAGCATGGTGATGGGATTGGCGAACATCACGCGGATGCTGGTGATGGCCGCGCCGATGGCGTCCGTGTCGCGGTCCAGGATCATGGGAATGGAAACCACGGCGGTGGAGTACACCAGCATGGCGAAGATGCCGCCCACCGCCAGGTAGACCAGCACGAAATCCAGGTTCTCGGGGTTGAAGATGGCCTGCAGCACGCCGGTGGTGGACGGCATGCCGGTGTTGAAGAACACCGCGAACACCACCAGCGAGGCACGGCCCCACAGCAGCTCCAGCACGATCAGCACCAGCACCAGCATGCCCATGCTGCGAAGGTGTTTGTCCCAGGCGGTCAGCGAGGCCCCCAGCTCGGGCGCGATGCCCTGCTCGCGCCGGCGGCTCACCTCGTACAGTCCCATGGCCAGAAACGGCCCCACCAGCAGGCAGCCGGAGGCGATGGACATCACGTACTCGGGCTTGCTGCGGAACACCAGGGTCAGCACCACGGCCATCAGCCAGAAGCAGATGCCGTAGAACACGCCAATGCCCGGCGCCGCCATGAAATCGCGCCAACCCGCGCCCAACCAACGGATCGGGTCGCCCAAGCCCAGCCGCACCATCACGGCCTGCGGCTGGTTCGAAACCGGCGCCACGTAGGGCTGGTAGCCGGCAGGGGCGGACACGGGCGGCTCAGCCGCGGGAGCTTCGGGTGGACGAGGCGAGGGGTCGGTCATGAGGCTGTGCGGGCCGTGCGGTCGAGTAGGTCCGCATGGTAACGCGCTGGCGCCGCGCGCGCAGGGCGCGTCCGATCACGGTAGCATCGCGGCCGGCGCGCCACGCGGGCGCACGTTCCGCCCCTTGCCCATGCCCCACTTGCTCCCCTACTTTCAGGTTTCCCGGGACCCCGCGGTCTGGCTGATGCAGTTGCTGGCCATCGTGCTGGTCAGCGCCGCCGTGGATGCCGTGCTGCAGCGCCTGCTGGCCGGCGCGGCGCATGCCGCGGACCGCCACCGTTCGGTCTGGGACGACGCCCTGCTGCAGGCCGCGCGCCTGCCCGCGCGCCTGCTGGTGTGGGGGCTGGGCCTGTCGGCCGCGCTGCGGCTGTGGCAGGCGGTGCAGCCGAGCCGGCTGTTCGACGCCGTGCCGGATGCCCAGCGCCTGGCGGTGATCGGCATCGCCGCCCTGCTGTCCATGCGCTTCATTCGCCACGCAGAGGTGAATCTGGCGGATCCGGCGCGCAGCGCCAAGGCGGTGGACGCGGCCACCGCCCGCTCCATCGGCAAGCTGCTGCGCCTGTGCGTGGCCATCGCCGCCGCGCTGATGGCCATGCAGACGCTGGGCATCTCGGTGTCGGGCCTGATGGCCATGGGCGGGGTGGGCGGCATCGCCATCGGCTTCGCGGCCAAGGACCTGCTGGCCAACTTCTTCGGCGGGCTGATGATCTACTGGGACAAGCCGTTCCGCGAGGGCGACTGGATCCGCTCGCCCGACCACGCCATCGAAGGCACGGTGGAAGACATCGGCTGGCGCCTGACGCGCATCCGCACCTTCGAGATGCGGCCGATCTACGTGCCCAACGCGCTGTTCAACAACATCGTGGTGGAGAACGCCTCGCGCATGACACACTGGCGCATCAGCACCGAGCTGGGCATCGACTACCGCGACGCCGCCAAGCTGCCGGCCATCTGCGAGGACCTGCGCCAGATGCTGCAGACGCACCCGGGCATCGACGCCCAGCAGACGCTGATCGTGCGCTTCAACCAGATGGCCGATTCGAGCCTGAACATCCTGCTGTACTGCTTCACCCACACCACCGACTGGGGCGAGTACCTGCGCGTGCAGGAGGACGTGTACCTGAAGGTGATGGACACCGTGGCCCGGCACGGCGCCGAGCTGCCCTTCCCAACCCAAACCGTCTACCTGCCCGACCTGGCGGCACGCCAGGCCGCGGCAGCTGCGGGGGCGGCCTCAGCCTGAAGGCAAGGCCCGGGCCAGGGCTTGCGCCAGGTCGGCCTGCAGGTCGGCCACCGCCTCCAGGCCCATGGAAAAGCGCACCACCGTGCCGCGCCGCAGGTGCGCCGGCCAGCCCGCTCGCATGCTGGCCAGTTCATAGGGCACGACCAGGCTGACCGGTCCGCCCCAGCTGTAGCCCAGCTTGAACAGCCGAAGCGCGTCGCAAAAAGCATCCACCTGGGCGCTCGAGAAGCGCTCATCCACGATCACGCTGAACAGGCCCGCCGCCGCGCCCTGGCCGCGCGCATCGGCCGCGCCGCACAGCTGGCGCCACTGCGCGTGCCCCGGCGCACCGGGCAGCGCCGGGTGCAGCACCTGGGCAAAGGCCGGCTGCTCGGCGCACCAGCGCGCCAGCGCGCGCCCCGCCTGGTCGGCCGCGCGGTAGCGCAAGGCGATGCTGGGCAGCGCGCGCAGCACGGCCTCGGCGTCGTTACCGCCCACGCCCAAGCCCAGGCGCATGTGCGTGAGCTTGACCTTCAGGTGCAGCGCCTCGTCGCGCGTGGTGACGGCGCCCATCAGCACGTCGCCACCGCCGCTGGGGTATTTGGTCAGAGCGTGCGCGGACAGGTCCACGCCCAGGCCTTGGCCGTCCAGATCGAAGGGATTGAAGGCCAGGCCAGCGCCCCAGGTGTTGTCGAGGGTGCTGAGCACGCCGCGCGCGCGGCAGATGCGCACCTGCTCGATCAGGTCCGGGAACTCCATGGTCACCGAGCCGGCGGCTTCCAGCCACACCAGGCGGGTGCGTGCGTTGATGCGCGCGGCCAGGTCGGCCGGGTCCATGGCGTCGTAGCACTGGTGCGTGATGCCGAAGGCGGCCAGCTCGCCCTCGGCCAACGCCTTGTTGGGGCCGTAGGCGTTGTCGGGAATCAGCAGCTCGTCGCCGCTTTTCAGCAGCGCCAGCGCCACGTTGGCGATCGCCGCCAGGCCGCTGGGCACCAGCACCGCCTGCAGGCCGCCCTCAAGCGTGGCGATGCGCTCTTCCAGGGTGAAGGTGGTGGGCGTGCCGTGCAGGCCGTAGGTGTAACCGTTCTTGTACCGCCAGTCGCGCGTGCGCATGGCGGCGACGCTGGGGAAAATGACGGTGGAGGCCTTGAACACGCCGGGCTGCGGGGCATCGAAGCCCGCCGGCGGCGTGTAGGGGTGGTGGATGAGCCGGGTCTGGGTGTCAGTCATCCGGCAATGGTATTGCAGCTCAGCCGGCGCCCAGCAATTCGTCCGCGCGCCGCTGGGCGGCGGCAAAGTCGAGATCGCCCGAGTAGATGGCGCGGCCGCAGATCACGCCTTCGACGCCCTCGCCCTGCACCGCCGACAGCGCCTCAATGTCGGCCATGCCCGACAGGCCGCCCGAGGCGATGACGGGAATGGTCAGCGCCTGCGCCAGCTTGACGGTGGCCTCGACGTTGATGCCGCTCAGCATGCCGTCGCGGCCGATGTCGGTGTAGATGATGCTTTCGACGCCCCAGTCCTGGAACTTCTTGGCCAGATCGACCACCTCGTGGCCGGTCAGCTTGCTCCAGCCGTCGGTGGCCACCTTGCCGTCCTTGGCGTCCAGGCCGACGATGATGTGGCCGCCAAAGGCGGTGCAGGCGTCGCGCAGAAAACCCGGGTTCTTCACCGCCGCAGTGCCGATGATGACGTAGCGCAGACCGGCGTCGATGTACTGCGCGATGGTGTCCAGATCACGGATGCCGCCGCCCAGCTGCACCGGAATGTCCTCGCCCACCTCGGCCAGGATGGCCTTGATGGCGCCCAGGTTCTGCGGCTTGCCGGCGAAAGCGCCGTTCAAGTCGACCAGGTGCAGGCGGCGCGCGCCCTGCGCCAGCCAATGCGCCGCCACCTGGGCGGGCGAGTCGCTGAACACGGTGGCCTGGTCCATGTCGCCCTGTTTCAGGCGCACGCACTGGCCGTCCTTGAGGTCGATGGCGGGAATGAGCTGCATGATGCGAGTGAGAGAGTTGAAAGTGCCGCTGGGGCAAGCCGATTCAGCGGAAATAGCTATGAACTTAAGAGCGAATACCGACGCACCGAAACCTCAGGAGGCCGCGGAGCAGGCCAAGCCAGGGGCCGCTGCGCACGGCCGCCCCGAAGCGGCCGGCCCGCCCCCCAGTGGGGGGTAGCGCCGCAGGCGCTTCGGGGGGCGTTCAAGGTCATGGGTTCCAGTGCAGAAAATTGCGGTACAGCGCCAGGCCCTGGTCGGCACTTTTTTCGGGGTGGAACTGGGTGGCGAAAATATTATCCCGCGCCACGGCCGAGGTAAAGCGCGCGCCGTACTCGGTTTCGCCCACGCTGTGCGCGGTGTCTTGCGGGCGGGCGTAGAAGCTGTGCACGAAGTAGAACCACTCGTCGTTCGGCACGTCGCCCCACACCGGGTGCGGGCGGGCCTGGCGCACGCGGTTCCAGCCCATCTGCGGCACCTTGTAGCGGCTGCCGTCGGGCGCCGACTGGCCGGCCAACTCGAAGCGCAGCACCTCGCCGGCAATCAGCCCCAGGCCGGGTGTGCCGGCGGCGTCGTGGCCTTCGGCACTGTGGTCCAGCAGCATCTGCATGCCCACGCAGACGCCAAACAGCGGTTTGCTGGCCGCCGCCTCCAGCACCGACTCCAGCAGGCCCGACTCGCGCAGCTCGCGCATGCAGTCGGCCATGGCGCCCTGGCCGGGCAGCACCACGCGGTGCGCGGCGCGCACCACCTTCGGGTCGGCGGTGATGACGGCGTTGACGTGGGTGTCGGTGGTGGCGTGGATCACCGCCTGGGCCACCGAGCGCAGATTGCCCATGCCGTAGTCGACCACGGCAACGGTCTGATTTACTCCTGAATTCATAGCTGCTTTGGCTTATTCTGTAAGCCTTGAGAACCGATTTTACTTACAGAGAGCCCTTGGTCGACGGAATTTGCCCGGCGGCGCGCGGATCGGGCGTGAGCGCCATGCGCAGCGCGCGCCCAAAGGCCTTGAAGATGGTCTCGGCCTGGTGGTGCGCGTTGACACCCTTCAGGTTATCGATATGCAGGGTGACGAAGGCGTGGTTGACGAAGCCCTGGAAGAATTCGTGCAGCAGCTGGGTGTCGAAGGTGCCGATCATGCCGCTGGTGAAGCGCACGTCGGTGACCAGCCCGGGCCGGCCAGAGAAATCGATCACCACGCGCGACAGCGCCTCGTCCAGCGGCACGTAGGCGTGGCCGTAGCGGCTGATGCCCCTTTTGTCGCCCACGGCCTGCTTGAGCGCCTGGCCGAAGGTGATGCCCACGTCTTCCACGGTGTGGTGGCCGTCGATGTGCAGATCGCCCTGCGCCTGCACGTCCAGGTCGATCATGCCGTGGCGGGCGATCTGATCCAGCATGTGGTCGAAAAAACCGATGCCGGTGGCCAGGCGCGACTGGCCTGTGCCGTCGAGGTTCAGTCGGACGGTGATCTGGGTCTCGGCGGTGTCGCGCGAGACTTCGGCGGTGCGTGCGGGGGTGGTCATAGCGAGGCTTTCAGTGCGGCCAGCATCTGCGCATTGTCGTCGGGAGTGCCCACCGTCAGGCGCAGGCATTGGGCCAGCAGCGGGTGCATTGTAGAAACGTTCTTGATCAGCACCTGGCGCGCCTTCATGCCGGCAAAGGTCTTGGCGGCGTCGGGCACGCGCACCAGCAGCATGTTGCCCTCGCTGGGGTAGGCGGTGACGCCAGGCAGCCCCGTCAACGCTTCCAAAATCAGAGCGCGCTCGGACCGAATGGCGCCGGCCTGCTCGGCGAACACCTCGGTATGCTGGAGCGCGAACAGGGCACACTCGGCGTTCAGCACGCTGATGTTGTAGGGCGGGCGCACCTTGTCGATCTCGGCCACCAGGGCGGCTTCGCCCAGCATGTAGCCGATGCGCACGCCGGCCAGGCCGAACTTGCTGAGGGTGCGCATGACCAGCACGTGGCGGTGCGCGGCCGGGTCGGCGCGTACGCTGTCGAGCCAGCTGCGGGCGGCAAAGGGCTGGTAGGCCTCGTCCATCACCACCAGGCCGCCCTGAGCGCCCTGCTCGGCCACCAGGCGGGCGATAACGCCCTCGTCCCACAGCGTGCCGGTGGGGTTGTTGGGGTAGGCCAGGTACAGGATGGCCGGGCGGTGCTGGCGGATGGCGGACCGCATGGCGGCCTCGTCCAGCTCAAAGTCGGCCGTCAACGGCACACCGTGAAAGGCCAGGCCCTGCAGCTGCGCGCTCATGGCGTACATCACAAAGCCCGGCACCGGCGCCACGATGGCGGCGCCCGGCACGTCGCAGGCCATGGCCAGCAGGCTGATCAGCTCGTCGGAGCCGTTGCCCAGCATCAGGCCCCAGCCCTCGGGCGGGGCGGCGTGGGCGTGCAACGCGGCCTTCAGATCATCGAGGCGCACACCCGGGTAGCGGTTGATGGCCACGGCCCCCAGGCGCCGGCCCAGTTCGGCCTGCAGCGTCGACGGCAGGGTGTAAGGGTTCTCCATCGCGTCCAGCTTGAGCAGGCCGGTGGACGGCTGCACGGCGTAAGCGTGCATCGACTGGACGTCGCCGCGGATGCGGGCCAGCGGGTTGGGGGATGCTTGGGCGTCAGCTTTCATCGGTGCTCGGCAATTCGTCCGGTAGTAACTCGAAGGGGTTGATGACCTGCACGGTCTCGAAGCGCTGCTGGTGCAAAAGCTCCTCGCTCAGCAGGTAGCGGCAGCCCTGCTGCTGGGCCGAGGAGACGATCAGCGCGTCCCAGTAGCTGAGGACGTAGCGGTCTTGCAGCGCCCAGGCGCCGTCGATGGTGTAGGTGTCCAGGTGCGGCGGCAGCCACTGGCGCAGGTTGCGCACCTGGGCACGCGCCTGCTGCACCGGCAGGGTGGCTCGAAAGCGCGTGATGGCCTGGTGGTAGAACTCGTTCAGCACCTGGGTGCTGATGCGCCCGGTCCGCGCCGTCCAGCACCAGCGCACCCAGTCGCGGGCGCGCGCCTGCTTGGCCGGCTCGCGCTCGTCCACGGTGGTCAGCAGGACGTGGGTGTCAACGAAAACGAGCGCGCTCATACAGTTGGTCGCGGGTCAGTTCAGGGCCAGCGCCGACGCCCCAGGATTCAAAGCGCAGCGCGCTGCGCATGGCCTGGACGTAGGCGTCCTCGGCCCGCATCTTCTCGGCCAGTATCTCGCCCACCATGCGCGAGACGCTGCTGCCGCGCTTGGCCGCCTCGATGCGCGCCCATTCGAGTACGGCGTCGTCGACGGTGATGGTGACGTTTTTCATGTCACACAGTTTACACGAAATTCGTGTTACACGAATTTCGTGTAACCCTAGATGATGTTCGTTTCCAGCAACGGCCGCCCTTGCAGCACCCGCGCTCAGCCCAGTGGTGATAAATCCAGCGTCTGGTAGGCCCCGCAAGCAATCCATTCGGCCACGCCGCGCCCCACGGCGGGCGACTGCTGCAGGCCGTGGCCCGAGAAACCGTTGGCGAAGACCAGGTTCTCGCACGCGGGGTGCGGGCCGACGATGGCGTTGTGGTCGAAGGTGTTCAGCTCGTAGTAGCCGGCCCAGGCACTGCGCAGGCGCAGCGCCTCGAAGGCGGGAATGCGCGCGGCCAGGGTGGGCCAGACGCGCGATTCGAAGGCGCCCAGCTCGGGCTCATGAAGCGGCAGGTCGTCCGCGTCCTGCGCCGGATCGGGGGCAAAGCCGGTGATGAAACCCTCGCCTTCGGGTCGCAGCCAGACGCCGGAAGGATCGATCAGCAGCGGGCAAGCGGGCAGCGGCGTCGGACAGTGGACATGAAACACCGTGCGCCGCCGCGCCGCCACCGGCAGGTCGATGCCGGCCCAGCCGGCCACGGCGCGCGCCCAGGGGCCAGCGGCGTTGACCACCACATCGGCCCGCAATCGCTCTCCATTCGATAGCAAAACACTGTGTATTCGCGCCGACATACCCGAGTTTTCGGTCACAAAGCCACTGGCCTCGGCCTGCCGGTAGCGCGCGCCCTGCGCCCGCGCCTGGGCGCGCAGGGCCTGCAACAGACCGTAGCCGTCGAACCAGCCCTCACCCGACAAGCCCAGCGCGCCCAGGGCGATGCCGTCCGGGTTCAGCCAGGCAAAGCGCGCCGCCAGCTCGGCGGGTGTCAGCAGCGCCACGTCGGCGCCGTGGGCGCGCTGCAGCCGGTGGTTGGCACGCAGCACGCCCTCGCCCGCCGGCGTGGCCAGGTACAGGTAGCCGCCCTCGTGCAGGCCGATCCGTGGTGGCGCCTGACCCGGCACGGCCAACTCGCGTGCCGCATCGCGCAGCAGCCCGATGCCGTACTGGCTGATGGCCAGGTTGATGGCGGTGGAGAACTGCTGCCGGATCGAGCTGGCCGACAGCGCCGAAGAGGCCCGCGCATAGGACGGATCGCGCTCCAGCACCGTCACGGCGCAGGGCCGCGCGGCCTGGAACTCGGGCCGCGTCAGGTGGCGCGCGATGCTGCTGCCGATGGCGCCGCCGCCGATGATGAGGACCTGCGCCGTCATGACCGGTGTCGGTCAACACACCCAAATACTCTGAAAATCATAGCTATTCAGGATTCATGGGCGCCGACCAGCCGCCTATTTCTATCTCAATCGAACTTCACCCGCGGGTCCACCCACACGTAGCAAAGGTCGCTGATGAGCTTGGTCACCAGGCCGATCAGGGTGAACAGGTACAGCGTGCCCAGCACCACCGGATAGTCGCGCCGGATCACGCTTTCGTAGCTCAGCAGGCCCAGGCCGTCGAGCGAGAACAGCGTCTCGATCAGCAGCGAGCCGGTGAAAAACGCGCCGATGAAGGCGGCCGGAAAGCCGGTGACCAGGGGAATCAGCGCATTGCGGAACACGTGCTTCCACAGCACCTGCCGCTCACCCAGGCCCTTGGCGCGCGCGGTCAGCACGTACTGCTTGCGGATTTCCTCCAGAAAGCTGTTCTTGGTCAGCATGGCCGTCACGGCAAAGCTGCCCAGCACCATGGCCGTGACCGGCAGCGTGATGTGCCACAGGTAGTCGACGATCTTGCCGCCCAGGCTCAGTTCGTCCCAGTTGGCCGAGGTCAGCCCGCGCAGCGGGAACCAGCCCAACTGCCCGCCAAAGACCACCAGCAGCGCCACGCCCAGCACAAAACCAGGAATGGCGTAGCCCACCAGCACGATCAGCGTGGTCACCAGGTCAAAGCGCGAACCGGCCCGCACCGCCTTGGCCACGCCCAGCGGCACGCTGATGAGGTAGCTGATGAAAAACGTCCACAGCCCCAGGCTGATCGACACCGGCAGCTTCTCCTTGACCAGTTGCCACACGTCCTTGTTCTGGAAAAAACTGCGCCCCAGGTCAAAGCGCGCAAACTGCCCCAGCATCTGCATGAAGCGCTCGGTGGGGGGCTTGTCAAAGCCGTAGAGCTTCTTGATCTCGGCCAGGCGCTTGTCGTCCACGCCCTGCGCGCCGCGGTAGCTCAGGCCCCCGCCCTCGGCCGACGCCCCGCCCGCCCCGGCCTTGGCCTCGGCCAGGTACTGCTCCACCGGCCCACCCGGCACGAACTGGATGACGACAAAGGTCAGCAGCAGCACGCCGAACAGCGTGGGCAGCATCAGCAGCAGGCGTTTCAGGATGTAGGCGAACATGGCGGTCCGCCCAGTCTAGCCGCTGCGGTGCTTGACTTGCCAACGAGGCTTGTTAACGTGTCCGCCATCTTCCGTGGCCGAACCCCGTCTGCGGCAAGAAGAAAAAGGAACCCATGCACCTCATCAACCGAACGCTCGACGAGCTGGCGCCGGGCGACAGCGCCGAACTGCGGCGCCTGATCACCGCCGACGACCTGTACGTGTTTGCCGTCGCCTCGGGCAACTACAACCCGATGCACCTGACCGACAGCGACCTGGACGGCGATGGCACCACCGAGCGCGTGGCGCCGGGCATGTTCATCGCCTCGCTGATTTCGGGCGTGCTGGGCACCCAGCTGCCCGGCGCCGGCACGCTGTACCTGCAGCAGTCGCTGGACTTTCATGCGCGCGCCCACGCGGGCGAGGAGCTGATCTGCCAGGTCACCGTGCGCGAGAAGCTGGCCGACGGCCGTGTGCGCCTGGACACCACGGTGCGCCGCGCGTCGGACGATGTGCTCGTGCTCTCCGGCCAGGCGCTGGTGCAGGCGCCGCGCGAAAAGATCGACCTGCCCGACGTCGAGGTGCCGGGCCTGATCGTGCAGCGCCACCGGCATTTCGAGGCGCTGATGGCCCGCACCCGCGACCTGCCCGCCATGCCCACCGCCGTGGTCTGCCCGGACGACCCCAACTCCCTGGGCGGCGCCGTGCTGGCTGCGCGCGAGGGCATCATCACCCCGATCCTGCTGGGCCAGACCGCCCTCATCCGCGCTGCGGCGGCCGAGTTGGGCGAGGACATTTCCGCTTTCGAGCTGATCGACGTGCCGGGCTCCGACGAGGCCGCTGCCGTCCTGGCCTGCACCCTGGTGCGCGAAGGCAAGGCCGCCGCCGTAATGAAGGGCCACCTGCACACCGACGACCTGCTGCGGCCCATGCTGGACAAGACCAACGGCCTGCGCATCGGGCGCCGGTTTACGCACGTGTTCGTGATGGACGTGCCGGGCCAGCCCGAGCCGGTGATGGTCACCGACGCCGCCATCAACATCGCCCCCGATCTGGCCACCAAGGTCGACATCTGCCAGAACGCCATCGACCTGGCGCTGGCGCTGGACCTGGAGCCTCGCGTGGGCGTTCTGAGCGCCGTTGAAACGGTGAACCCGGCCATCCAGTCGTCGATCGACGCGGCGCTGCTGTCCAAGATGGCCGAGCGTGGCCAGATCAAGGGCGGCCAGGTCGACGGCCCGCTGGCCATGGACAACGCCGTCGACATGAGCGCCGCGCGCACCAAGGGCCTGAAGGGCGGTGTGGCCGGCCGCGCCAACATCCTGGTGGTGCCGGACCTGGACGCCGGCAACATGCTGGCCAAGCAGCTGACCTTCATCAGCCACGCTGAAAGCGCCGGTCTGGTGCTGGGCGCGCGGGTGCCGGTGATCCTCAACTCGCGCTCCGACAGCCCCATTTCGCGGCTCGCGTCCTGCGCCGTGGCGGCGCTGCACCACACCAACACGCAGGGCCGTCGATGAGCGCGCCGACCCCAGCCGCGCCGCAGCGCTTTGTGCTCACGCTCAACGCCGGCTCGTCCTCGCTCAAGATGGGGCTGTATGGCTCCCAGAGCGACACGCCGCTGGTCGTTGGCCTGGCCGACCGCATTGGCCCCGAGGGCGTGCTCAAGCTCAAAAGCGGCACGGGCGACCCCTTGCCAGCCCCCGAAGGCGACCTGAGCACCCACGAACAGGTGCTGACCACCGTCATCGCCAGCCTGCGCAGCGCCTACCCCGGTCTGGACCCGGCCGCCATTGGCCACCGCGTGGTGCACGGCGGCATCCAGTACACCCAGCCCACGCTGCTGGACGATGCCGTCATTGCCGAGCTGGAGCGCCTGACCCCCTTTGCACCCCTGCACCAGCCGCACAACCTGGCCGGCATCCGCGCCGCCAGGCATGCGTTTCCGGGCGTGCCCCAGGTGGCTTGCTTTGACACCGCCTTCCACCGCCACCACCCCTGGGTCAACGACACCTTTGCCCTGCCGCGCGCGCTGTACGACGAGGGCGTGCGCCGCTACGGCTTTCACGGGCTCAGCTACGACTACATCTCCGGCGCGCTGGCCCAGCAGGCGCCGCACCTGGCCGCCGCCAACGTGGTGGTGGCCCACCTGGGCAACGGCGCCTCGATGTGCGCCATCCGCAACGGCAAATCGGTGGCCTCCAGCATGGGCTTTTCGGCGCTGGACGGCCTGCCCATGGGCACGCGCTGCGGCCAGGTCGACCCCGGCGTGCTGCTTTACCTGATGGACCAGAAAGCCATGAGCGCCGCCGAAATCACCGAGCTGCTGTACAAAAAATCCGGCCTGCTCGGCCTGTCGGGCCTGTCGAACGACATGCGCACCCTGGAGGCCGCCGACACGCCCGAGGCGGCCCAGGCCATCGACTACTTCGTCTTTCGCTGCCGGCGCGAGGTGGGCGCCATGGCCGCCGCCCTGGGCGGCATTGATGCGCTGGTGTTCACCGGCGGCATTGGCGAGAACTCGCGCCTGATCCGCGAGCGCATCTGCGAGCGCCTGGACTGGATGGGTATCGAGCTGGACCGCCAGCGCAACGCGCGGAACGCCCTGGTCATCTCAACCGAGCTGGCCCGCACCACGGTGATGGTGATGCCGACCGATGAGGAGCTGGTGATTGCGCGGGCGGCGCGCATGAACATGCGTGCGGGGCGTGATCCGCAGCACGCACGCTGTGCGCCCTACGCTTGAAGTGTTGCTATCGTAGCTACCATTTTGATAGCTTAAAGCGCTGGGGGGTTTTAACGTCAAAAGCCGATTTGACGCTAAAAAATCAGCGCCGCGGCTCCTTCGCCCACCAGGTGTCCACCGCCCACGTCTCCCCCCGGAAATACGGCGGTACCACCTTCGGCGGCTGCAACCGCCAGGCGTTGTAGGCCAGGCGGTGCACGGGTGAATACCACTGCGGCAGCAGGTAGTGGCTGTGGCTGACGACGCGCTCCAGCGCACGGCAGGCGGCCAGAAAACGCGGATGGGTGTTGGCGCCGACCATCTCGCTGATGAGCCGGTCCACGGCGGCGCTCTTGACGCCGGCCAGGTTGCCCGAATCCTCGGTGTCGGCGGCCTTGCTGCCGAACAGGTCGGCGTATTCCTGACCAGGGTTCAAGGTGCCAGGAAAGTTGATGGAGGTGATGTCGAAGTCGAATTTCTGCAAGCGCTGCTGGTACAGCGCAAAGTCCACCGGGCGGTAGATCAGGCGCACGCCCAGTTTTTCCAGGTTGCGCATCCAGGGCGCCACGACACGGGCGCCGCCTTCGTTGCTGTCCAGGTATTCCAGCACCAGCAGCTGACCCTCGGCGTTGCGCAACTGGCCGTCCTGCACGGTCCAGCCCGCGTCCGCCAGCAGTTTCCGCGCGCGGCGCAGGTTCTCACGCAGGCCGCCAACAGTGGGGTCGTGCGGCCGGTCGGTGCGCGGCGGCAGGTAGGCGGGGCCGAAGGCGGCGGGCGGAATCTGCCCGCGCAGCGGCTCCAGCAGGGCCAATTGGTCGGCATCGGGTTCACCCGTGGCTGCGCAGTCGGTGTTGCCAAAGACGCCTTTCACGCGCGTGTACGCACCGTAAAACATCTGGCGGTTCATCCACTCGTAGTCGATGGCCAGGCCCAGTGCTTCGCGCACACGCACGTCCTGCAGTTGCGCGCGCCGGCTGTTCAGCACGTAACTCTGAAAGCCGGTGGGCAATTGGTGGCGAAACTCCCCCTTCACCAGTTCGCCGCTCTTGAATTTGCGGCCCTCCACGCGCCGCGCCCAGTCGCCCGCGGAGTAAAACGCCATGACATCGAACTCGCCGGCTTTCAGGGCCTCCAGGCGAGCCGTGTTGTCCTTGTAGATCTTGACGGTGACGCTGTCGAAATTGGCGGTGCCGCGCTTGACGTTGAGCTCGCGCGCCCAGTAGTTTGGATCGCGCTCGTAGGTGATGTCCTTGCCGAATTTGACCGGGCCAATCTTGTACGGGCCCGAGCCGATGGGCATGTCCATCACCACCTGATCAAAGGGCTTGCCGGCGCCCCATTGGTGGCTGAACACGGGCAGTCCGCCGACGGTCAGCGGCAGCTCGCGGTTCGGGCGCTTGAAGCGGTAGCGCAAGGTGCGCGCGTCCAGCACGTCGAGGCCGGCCACATCGACCAGCAAGGTCTTGTAGGCGGGCGAGGTGTAGGGGCCCATCAAGGTGTCGAAGCTGTGTTTGACGTCGCGCGCGGTAACCGGCTCGCCGTTGTGAAAACGGGCCTGCGGCCGCAGCCGGAAGGTGGCCGACAGACGGTCTGGCGCCACCGTCACGTCCTCGGCCAGCAGGCCGTAGGCGGCGCCGGCTTCGTCGAGCGAGCCGGTGAGCAGGCTGTCGAACAGCATCTCGCCCAGAAAGGCCGGCGCGCTGCCCTTCATGGTGAAGGGGTTATACTTGTCAAAGTTGGAACTGCGCAAGCCGCTGACCAAGCGAATTTCGCCGCCCTTGGGCGCATCCGGATTGACGTAGTCGAAGTGAGCGAAGCCCACGGGGTATTTCAGTTCGTCCCACAGTGCGTAGCCGTGCGCGGCCCAGGCGGTGGCGACGGGAAGGGCAAGGAGCAGACCAGGCAGTACACGCATGCGACAATTCTGCCGCTATTTTCTAGAGGAGCATTCCACCCATGAGCGAACGCACCGGCTTCCTGGCGGGCAAGAAACTGCTGATCACCGGCGTGCTGTCCAACCGGTCCATTGCTTACGGCATCGCCAAGGCCTGCCACGCGCAAGGCGCCGAGCTGGCGTTCAGCTACGTGGGCGAGCGTTTCAAGGACCGCATCACCGACTTCGCCGCCGAATTCGACTCCAAGCTGGTGTTCGACTGCGACGTCGG
>JAIUOM010000238.1 GCA_020161215.1 Pseudomonadota bacterium | reverse complement strand
AACGGGTCGAGCGTGCCGGTGTGGCCCGCCTTTTCGGCGCGCAGCAGCCATTTGGCCCTTTGCAAGGCCTGGTTGCTGGAAAGACCCAGCGGTTTGTCGAGCAGCAGCACCCCGTGCACGGGGCGCCGGACGACCCTCGTGCGCGGCGCATTCATGGCTTACTCTTCGGCGTCCTTTGCGCGGGAGGACACGGCCTTGGCAATCAGCGCATTCATGTCCGCCGCGCGCTCGGTGGTGCGGTCGAAGATGAAATGCAGCGTCGGCACGGTGTGGATGTGCAGGCGCTTGAACAGCAGATTGCGCAGGTGGCCCGCGGCGTGGTTCAGGGCTTCCAACGTCTCGTCGGGCTGGCCGGTGAGCACGCTAAAAAAGACCTTGGCGTGCGCGTAATCGGGCGTGACCTCGACGGCGCTCAGCGTGACCATGCCCACGCGCGGGTCCTTGACCTCACGCGCGATCAACTCCGACAGATCGCGTTGGATCTGGTCGGCAATGCGAAAGCCACGGTTGGGAACGGTACTGCGCTTGGGCATGTTTAATCAAAATACGGAACGCAGAGTTCGCAGAGGATTCGCAAAAAACGCTGAACCATCAGGTTTCGAGAATTTTTGCGGTCCCTGCGTCAACTTTGCGCTCTCTGCGTTCGGGTGCTCTGGGGCGGATGGAACCAGCCGCCTTATAGCGTCCGCGCGATCTCCTTGATCTCAAAGAATTCGAGTTGATCGCCCTCTTTGATGTCGTTGTAGTTCTTGAGCTTGATACCGCACTCGAAGCCTTCCTTGACCTCGCGCACGTCGTCTTTGACGCGCTTGAGCGATTCCAGCTCGCCGGTGTAGATGACCACGTTGTCGCGCAACAGCCGGAAGCGCGAATCGCGCCGCACCAGGCCGCTGGTGACCATACAGCCGGCCACGGTACCGATCTTGGAGGCCACGAACACGGTGCGGATCTCGGCCATGCCGATGATCTCTTCCTTCTGCTCTGGCGCCAACATGCCGGACATGGCCGCCTTCAGCTCATCCACGGCGTCGTAGATGATGTTGTAGTAGCGGATCTCGACGTCGTTGGCCTCAGCCGTCTTGCGCGCGCCGGCATCGGCGCGGGTGTTGAAGCCGATGATCAGCGCCTTAGAGGCGATGGCCAGGTTGACGTCGCTTTCGCTGATGCCGCCCACGCCGGTGTAGACCATCTGCACCCGCACCTCGTCGGTGGACAGCTTGAGCAGCGAGGCGGCCAGCGCCTCTTGCGAACCCTGCACGTCGGCCTTGAGGATGATGGGCAGGTGCTTGACCTCGCCCGCCGACATCTCGGCGAACATGTTCTCCAGCTTGGCGGCTTGCTGCTTGGCCAGCTTGGTGTTGCGGAACTTGCCGGCGCGGTAGGTGGCGATTTCACGGGCGCGGCGCTCGTCGGCCAGCACCATGAACTCGTCGCCCGCCTGCGGCACGTCGCCCAGGCCCTGGATCTCGACCGGAATCGAGGGGCCGGCGGATTTGGTCGGCTTGCCGTTTTCGTCCAGCATGGCGCGCACGCGGCCGGACGTCTGCCCGGCCAGCACCACGTCGCCCACCTTCAGCGTGCCGGACTGCACCAGGATGGTGGCCACCGGGCCGCGGCCCTTGTCCAGGCTGGCTTCGATCACCAGACCCTTGGCGGCGGCGTCGACCGGGGCTTTCAGCTCCAGCACCTCGGCCTGCAACAGCACCTGCTCCAGCAGGTCGTCCACGCCCTGACCGGTCTTGGCGGACACCGAGACGAAGGGCGAATCACCGCCAAACTCCTCGGGCACCACCTGTTCGGCCACCAGCTCGCCCTTGACGCGCTCGAGGTTGGCGTCGGGCTTGTCGATCTTGTTGATCGCCACCACGATGGGTACCCCGGCCGCCTTGGCGTGCTTGATGGCTTCGCGCGTTTGCGGCATCACGCCGTCGTCGGCCGCCACCACCAGGATGACGATGTCGGTGGCCTGGGCGCCACGGGCACGCATGGCCGTGAAGGCCTCGTGGCCGGGGGTGTCCAGGAAGGACACCACGCCGCGCGGTGTATCGACGTGGTAAGCGCCAATGTGCTGGGTGATGCCGCCGGCCTCGCCCGCCGCCACCTTGGCGCGGCGGATGTAGTCCAACAGCGAGGTCTTGCCGTGATCGACGTGGCCCATGACAGTGACCACGGGCGGGCGCGGCAGCGCGTCGGCCTGGGATTGCTGCACTTCCTCGTCGGTGAACGCCTCGGGGTCGTCCAGGGCCGCCACGACGGCGGTGTGGCCCATTTCCTCGACCACGATCATGGCCGTGTCCTGGTCCAGCGGCTGGTTGATGGTGACCATCTGGCCCATCTTCATCAGCGCCTTGATCAGCTCCGAGGCCTTGATCGACATCTTGTGCGCCAGTTCGGCCACGGTGATGGTCTCGGGCACATGGACCTCGATCGCGCGGTGCTCGGCCGGCGGCGCGGCCACGCGCTCGTCGCGGTCCCGGTCGTGGCCGCCACGGCGGCCACGCGGCCCCGAGCGCCAGTTGCCACCGCGTCCCGCGCCGCCACTGGAATCGCCCCGCGTCGGAATGCCCTTTTTCTTGGCCGCATCGCCCGCCCAGCTCGACGAGAGCTTGGCGGATTTGACTTCCTTGTTGGCGCCCGGTGCCGGTGCACCGGCGGTCTTGCTGCCAGCGGCACCGGCCGGTTTGTGCAAGGTGCCCTTGAGGCCGGCCTTGGCGTCGTCGGCCTTCTTGTCTTCTGGCTTCTTGGCCACCAGCACCTTGCGCGGCGCGTTCATCATGGCGCGAATAGCCTCGGCCTCGGCCAGGGCCTTGCGGCGACTGGCTTCCTGCTCGCGGGCGCGTTCGGCCTCGTCCTCGGCGCTGGCGGCTGCCGGCGCTTCGGCCACCGGAGCTGGTGCCTTGGTGGCGTCGGCCTTGGCGCCCCCTTCAGCGGCGGCATCCTGTGCCGGCGCGGCCGCGGCGGCGCTGCCCGCCGGCTCCGCCGCCTCTGGCTGAGCGGCGACGGGGGCCTTGGCGGCTTCGGCCTGGCGCGCTTGCTCGGCGGCCTGGCGCTCTTGTTCCTCGCGCTCGCGGCGGCGCTGCGCGACGTCTTCTTCCTGACGGCGCCGCAGCTCGGCCTGACGGCGGGCTTCCTCGTCGCGGCGCGCCTGCTCGGCGGCGTCGATCACGCCCACGACGGGTGCCGGGGCAACCGCCGGGATGGGGGCTGGCTCGGGCGCGGGCGGAGGCACGGGCGCCGGCGCTGGCACGGGGGCCGGGACCGGTGCCGGCTCCGGTGCCTCGGCCACGGGGGCGCTGACCTGCTCCTCGTCGCGCTTGATGAAGGTGCGCTTCTTGCGCACTTCCACCTGGATGGTGCGGGCCTTGCCGGTGGCGTCGGCCTGCTTGATCTCGCTGGTGGTCTTCTTGGTCAGCGTGATCTTCTTGCGC